>NZ_JAQFPJ010000003.1:0-315792 GCF_027712065.1 Bacillus cereus group sp. BcHK124 | reverse complement strand
TCTCCCGACTGATCAAGTTTCTTACCTTCTTCTGTTTCCACTTGCTTCGGCATTTCTTCTACTTGCTCTGGGTTCTTTTCCACATCTTCTTCTGTTGTTTCTCCCGACTGATCAAGTTTCTTACCTTCTTCTGTTTCCACTTGCTTCGGCATTTCTTCTACTTGCTCTGGGTTCTTCTCTCCAGTTTCTTCTGTTGTTTCTCCTGCCTGATCAAGTTGGCTTTCTCCATCTGTTTCTTCTTGTTTCGGCGTTTCTTCTACTTGCTCTGGGTTCTTCCCTCCAGTTTCTTCTGTTGTTTCTCCTGCCTGATCAAGTTGGCTTTCTCCATCTGTTCCTTCTTGCTTCGGTGTTTCTTCTACTTGCTCTGGATTCTTCCCTCCAGCTTCTTCCGACTGTTCTAGTTTCTTGCCTTCTTCTATTTCTTCTTGCTTCGGCGTTTCTTCTACTCGCTCTGGATTTTTTTCTCCAGCTTCTTCCGACTGTTCTAGTTTCTTACCTTCTTCTATTTCTTCTTGCTTCGGCGTTTCTTCTACTTGCTCTAGATTTTTTTCTCCAACTTCTTCCGACTGTTCTAGTTTCTTACCTTCTTCTATTTCTTCTTGCTTCGGCGTTTCTTCTACTCGCTCTGGATTTTTTTCTCCAGCTTCTTCCGACTGTTCTAGTTTCTTACCTTCTTCTATTTCTTCTTGCTTCGGCGTTTCTTCTACTTTCTCTAGATTTTTTTCTCCAGCTTCTTCCGACTGTTCTAGTTTCTTGCCTTCTTCTATTTCTTCTTGCTTCGGCGTTTCTTCTACTCGCTCTGGATTCTTTCCTCCATTTGTTCCTTCTAGAGATTCTTTTGCTTCCTTTATTTCTTCCGCATTTTCTTCCATATTCTCAAGCCGCTTTTTGGTCTCGATATTTTCCTTTTCAACCTTTTTGGCCTCCATAACTTCCGGAGAATCTACCTCAGGATTTATTTCATCTTGTTCATTTTGCTGCTCTGTTATGTCCTTATTTAATTGCTTTTGATATTTATCAAAACTAATATTCCGATTATTTTCAGCAAGTTCATCTTCAATCGTTTCCTGCTTACGCCCCTCAAATTGTTCATTATATTTATCAAAATTATAAGCCTGCTTCTTCTTGCTTGCTTCCTCTATACTTTTTTCTTTCTTTTCTTCAAGTTTGTCTTCTTCCTCTACTTTATCAACGTGGTCTTTTCGATCGAATTCTTTCATATTCATTCATCCTTTAGTAGATTATGTTTCATATAATTTATTACAGCTTCTCGTTTATAGCTTTCTTCTAAATCTCTGTTATCTAAAAAGACATTTAAAGTACATAATCTCGTATGATAATTTCGGAGTGAGCTCATTCCATTCTTTTCTAACATTTCAAACAATCCTTCAAACCAATCTGGTTTAAATTCTGCATTTTTAGCGTCATCTAACATGTCGCGTAACCAATTTTGCTTCACAATAAATCCCTTTATTTTTCCCATCTCTTCACGACGATTACACTTATCCATACAAAAGGCGCAAGCAGGACCAAAATCATATTTTCTATCATAATGATGAAATTCGTTTTTCACTGCATCTTTCACATTTTGAATAACAGTTTTTCTTGGATAATCAAAATCTTCCTTTACATAAGGCATTTGTACGAGTTTTGGCCGCATATCTCCTTCTGCATAAACAGCAGCAAATCCTCTTCTTAAAGAACTAATGTATTCAATTTGTTCTTGTGTCATATTCATAGATTGTCCAATTAACTCACGATCTTCCTGCATAACAATTCTATGAACAATTTTTAAATTTGTATTTTTTAATGTATCCGGTGCTAGTTTCGTCGGAACTTGATCCGCAATTAAAAAACCTTGTCCATAACTACGAATTTCGGCTAATAAATTTGTGAAAAATTCTACTGATTTCGCACGAACATTCCCTTCCCCACCACTTGATACATTAGCTAACAATCTATGTGCTTCTTCAATTAAAATCAGATGTTCAAACCCTTTATTTCTAGTAAGCTTCGTTCTTCTATATTCATACAATTGGACTAAAATAATTCCCATCATAAATGCTTTTACATCATCATCGCCTATATCTTCTAGTTCCAAAATGACAGGTCGAGACAATAAATCCGCAATTGGAATAGACTTATCTGTATTTAACATGGCACCTTTGCCACCAACACGTAATGAGTGTATCCTTGCCTTAAGTGCTGCCGTAATATCTGATTTTAAGCGTTGATCATATCCTAAATTATCAACAACAACATCAACTTTGTAATATAAGTCATCTAAGGTTGGAAAAACATTTGCACCGTATTTATTTTTATTACTTAATATGTCCCAGCCTCGATCTTCATATATTTGATAAATGCTAGTTTCTAAAACATGCGGCATTGGTGCATAAAGCTCAAAGCTCGCCTTAAAAGTTGATAGCACATAATCAATATGAGTCTGTAATGGAACGCCTTCTATTTTTTCAAATGGGTTAATTCGATACGGAACAGAATTTTCATCCTCCGCTCCCAAGGTAAAGACTAAAACATCTTCAAAACCTTCCATATTGTACATTTCCCAATATTCCCGTTTAGCTGATTCGATTACCATGAAAGGAATACGGTGTTTATTCCATAAATTACGAAGCAGTCCTTTAGAAGTATTAGACTTACCTCCACCCGTAATTCCTACAATTAAACCATGTCGGCTTAAATCCATTAAATCCATATCATAGATGAGATTACTTGGCTCTAATTTTTCATACGACTTTATTTCTTCATTGCCATTAATGATCTTTCCTACTGTAAAACTATTACTTTCATCATGGATTGAACGACGGTTCGCAACATCAAACTCCACATACTGATCAATATAAAAACCCGGCATTTCTTTCCGTGGGATTTGGCATAAAGTTGAAAGCTCTCCAGTCGGCAAAATCGTTTGATACAAATACTTATAGCAATGAACTTCCTTCGTAATCCCTTCACCATGCAAATCCCATACTCCTATCGGATGCTTCATAGCCTTCTGGCGTGGTAATTCATTCGCTGGAAATTGAAAATTAGACGCATAGTATAAAATGTCATCTACTGGTAAAGCTCTTATTTTCTCCGGTTTAGATTGTTCACCATTATAAACAGAAGTAATTAAGTTTCTTAGCTTTGTTGCATTTACGAATTGATCCGCTAAATAGTATCCAGCAACTCTCCACATTCCCATCGTTCTTCCACTATCTATGCTCTCTTCTAATGAATTAAGATTGTCCACGTACTTTTGAATGGTTAAGTTCGTTACTTCCCAAGATTCCTTACCTAGACTTCCACCTGATTCGGATACTTTAATAAACTTACTTACGTTATCAATTTCATTCAATACCCTTTCATGCGCTAATGTCACTTGAAAAGGACTCATCGATTTCGCAACCACAATATACGCCCAAGAACCCCCATACATCCCGGTACATAAACGTTCAATTTGTTGACTCTTACTTTCTCCAAAAGTTTTATTAGTCGGGATACCTGTAATAATTCCTCCGTTATTCCCGATTGAACGTAACTTCCGTGACATCTCATCCATTTCCACTTCTTGCAATTTGGCATAAGGATATGAGGCATGCAATGAAGAAGATAAAATGGACTGATTGAATTGATCCGTTCCAACATAAACACCTATTTCTTTCGGACTACCAATCAGTAAAAATGTAAACGTTGACTGTAAAGATGAAAAACCACTAAGCACATCACTCATAATGGCATCAAAGTCAAATTCCTTTTCGTCCTTTCCCTCCCAAAAATTTGCAAGACCTTTTATTTTAACGAAACTAAGTTGTCCCAATGGTTCCATATTTAAATCCGGACTTAAATTCGATTTATCCAAATAAGACTTTCTCAATAAATGATCTTTTTCTCTTATTTCTACTGTATCTATGTTATGTAAGCGCAAAGAAATCCCCCCATTAATAAACTAAAGACTGCATAAAAAAGCACTCATACTTTTGAGTGCTCATTTTCATAATCTATTTAACGAAAAACCTTTTTAATCATTATCCAAATTCCAAAAAGAACGATGATTAACGGTAATATGGCAACAAATATATTTGATAAGAAAGTTAAAATGACAGATACCACTAAATTAACAAGCCCAATCCAGTCAAAAGAAATAACAAAATTAATAATAGAGAATAATAAGAATATAATAATTGCCGTCAAAAATCTTACACTATTTGCTGACATACCACTATTGACTGAAACTGTCGTGTTGCTATTTAAATTTTCAATATGCTTAGCTACTACTGTCCCATGACGATCGCGCTTTCCAAACACTTGAACTAAATTATGATCTCCAATTTTCCCTCTTACAATTTTTCCATATACAACTACTTCATGCCCTTCTCCATCTTGATCATACACTTGGAATGTATTCATATATCCATCCTTCATAAATGGAATTCCTTTTATACATGCATCAAACCATCTTCCAAGCATTTTACCTGGTATTACATCCTCTTGAAAATTACTTACCTGCCCTTTTATTGATCCATTCTTTTTAGCCTTACTTACTTTTATTGTTTCTCTCGCTGCACTTGTTTGCTGCTCCGTATATGTAGATTCAAATGGATCAGTTGTTTTATTAGGGGGGATGGGCTTCTTTTCTTCATAGAAAGTATTATCAAATACATCCGCAAAATCATCATTTACCGTAGTATTCGCTGATTTCTTTTTCATCCTTAAAAAGTTTTTACACTTCGGACATTCCCCAACATTTTTAGGATATTCCACCCCATCTAAACATATTGGACATTCTTTCACTTCTCTCTCTCCTCCCAAGGCAAGCCTTGCATAAAATAAATATTACATTTCTATACATATTTTAGTATATAATAGGAATTTAATTTTAATAAGCTATTTTTTTATATTTTTAATAATAAAACTCTTTTTCTATATATAAAGAATAAAAAATTTTATTTACAAAAATATAACTAAGTACTCGAACATACAATAAAGTGATCCTTTAATCAGATGAGTTTTGTCCCCCCTCTCATTATTAACCACACCAATTAGGCCTGTACGTGCAGTTAATGCTGAATACAGCAAGCAACAACTAAAAAACAAAAAGACCCTAACCTCCTCAAACTATACAGGAAATTAGAGTCTTGTCTCATTATTCATTGATTAAATTAAAAAACTATGTTAAATTAGTACAGAAACACATTTTACAAAATACAAAGAACGTACTTATCCGTATCTTAATTGTACACCAAAACACATCTTCAGTCAACCTCTATTTTTCACTTTTAAAGGAGTGCTTACCGTATGAACAAAAAACTTGATTTAGAGCAAAAACGATTGGATACCGTAATTGAAACAATTACGGAGCAAATTGATAAACTGGAAAACGAAACTGGCAGACGCCGGGCAGAAGTAATCAATATTCGTAAACACTTTTGGGATGATGTGAAAGTGAACACTGATACTTTTGATGATTATCTGGAAACAGTTATCAACTTAAGGCAACAAGCTCAGTCACTAGCTGTCACACAAATTACTCATAAGCACACCTTTAATCGACTTGCCGCATTAAGACGCATGCATAAAGCACCTTATTTCGGAAGAATTGATTTTAAAGAAGAAGGAGAACCTGCTGCGGAGAAAATTTATATCGGTGTAGCCACGCTTACTGATGCAAGCGGAGAAAACTTTCTTATATATGACTGGCGCGCACCTATTTCGAGTGTGTACTATGATTATCCACCAGGACCGGCTGAATACAGTACACCAGGAGGCGTAATTCACGGTAATGTGGAGAAAAAATTACAATACATTATTCAAAATGGCGAGATTGATTCTATGTTCGATACGAGCCTTACAATTGGTGATGAGATCTTGCAACAAGCGCTCGGAAAAGGTACGAACAAACATATGCAAAGTATCGTTGCTACAATTCAGCGCGAGCAAAATGAAATTATTCGTCACGATGAAGGCCGACTTCTTATCGTGCAAGGAGCTGCTGGTAGCGGTAAAACGTCTGCTGCGCTGCAACGAATCGCCTACTTACTATATAAATATCGCGAATGGCTCAAAGCGGATCAAATTATTCTCTTCTCCCCTAACTCTATGTTCAATAGCTACGTATCTAACGTACTACCTGAACTTGGCGAAGAAAATATGCAGCAAGTGACATTCCAAGAATATTTAAACCATAGACTAAGCAAGTCATTTGATGTTGAAGATCCTTATGAGCAATTAGAATATATGCTAACTGAAACGAATAGCCCTACCTATAAAACGAGAAATGCGAGCATCCGATTTAAGGCATCTACTCAATTTTTCGAAATGATTAGAACGTACAGAGAATCTCTTGAATCTTCAGGCATGCTATTTAGGGGAATGAAATTTAGAGGAAAGTTAATTGTTTCTGCTAAAGAAATTACAGAGCAGTTTTACAATACCGATTCCTCCCTCCGCTTCCATAATCGAATTGAAAAGTTAACGGATTGGCTAAATAAACAAATAGATGAAATTGAAAAAACAGAACTGAAAAAGCCTTGGGTAGAAGAGGAAATTGAATTACTTAGTAAAGATGAATATCAAAAGACTTATAAATATTTACAAAAAAAAGGTGAGTTTGACGACAACTCCTTTCAAGATTTTGAAAAAGAAACGAGAGTACTTGGACGTATGATTGTCCGTAAAAAATTGAAGCCACTGCGTAAAGGCGTTCAAACATTACGCTTTATCAATTTCACGGGCATATATAAACAACTTTTCACAGATGCATCATGTGGGACTGGAGAAAAACCGAAAGAATGGGATGACATTTGTTCTTTAACGGTGAACATGCTCGATGAAGGAAAACTATATTACGAGGATGCGACTCCATTTTTACTTTTAAAAGAGTTAATTGAAGGCTTCCAAACGAACAGATCGATTAAACACGTACTCGTAGACGAAGCGCAAGATTATTCACCGTTTCAGTTCGAGTTTTTAAAACGTCTCTTCCCTGCCGCAAGAATGACAGTACTCGGAGACTTTAACCAAGCAATATTTGCCCATGCGAGTGAAACGGTGAATTTCGATACACTTACGAATTTATACGGACCAGACGAAACGAACGGCATTAACTTAACTCGTAGCTATCGCTCAACAAAACCGATTATTGAATTCACACGTGCTCTCGTACCAGAAGGAAAGAACATTCACGCCTTTGAACGTGACGGTGAGAAACCTACAGTGACGAAAGTATCAAATGATAGCGAACTGCACAAACATATTACTGCCAAAGTTGCTGCACTACAAAAAGAGCAGCACAATACGATCGCAATTATATGTAAATCTGCAGCCGAAAGTGCAGCTGCTTACGAAGCGCTTAATCATATCGAGAATATTAAACTCGTGAAGAGTAACTCAGCCGAGTATGAGCAAGGCATCGTCGTGATCCCTGCTTATTTAGCGAAGGGTATTGAATTTGACGCTGTTATTATTTACGATGCTTCTAAAGATGTGTACAGTGATGAGAGCGTTCGTAGATTGTTCTACACTGCTTGTACGCGCGCAATGCATGAATTACAACTTTATAGCGTTGGCGAGGTTAGTCCTTTTATACTTGAGGCTGATTCGGAGAGTTTTGAGCTTATAATGAAAACACCTTGATAATTGAAGTGAACCCCGAAAACGGGACACATATTAGAACACCTCCCGAATTCGCATATTAAGTATGCAAATTCAATGGAGGTGTTCTTTTTATCATTTAGACTTGTACAATGCCTCGTATTTCTTCTAAACGTAAATTTGTAAACTTTGCAATATCTTCGATTGTCATTCCGTTTTTATGCATTCCACGAATTAATTGAATCTTACCTTCTTCAATCCCCTCTTTCTTTCCTTCATTACGAGCATGAGCGAACTTTGCGGCTTCATCCATTAAAGCTTTCTCTCTTGCCTCATATGCTTGTCGGAAAGAAGAATCTTGACTCATACGCTCCCATTTATTCATCGCTTTTTGTAAAATCGGATCATGGTTCATCGCAATGTCCTCCAATGTTTGGGTTAGTTGTTCATCCTCGTTTGCCGGAAGTAATAATAACCAACCAACGAACAAACAATAATTGTTTAAAAGCAAAATCAATGCGTAAATTCACTAATTGTTGGCTGGACATGAAAATTTCTCTCCCCATCTCATAAGAGGCTTTTCTTTTATTGTACATAAAATAGTGATACGCATGCAAACACGCACTTACTTAAATTTCATAAAACGCCCTGTATTTGCAGGCTATAACATCATTTTTCATGATGCAGACATACTTACGATTGACGTACTTCTTTCTTCACCTTTACTAGATCCTAACACTTCTGAAAAAGATGCGACAGAATATGCTTATTTACAGCAGCTAGCTGAATCAATTTCTCGTTCTGAATTATGTACTTCTATAAAAGCAAGTGCACTTATTTAAACACGAAAAGAGGGTTATTTATCATACCCCCCTTTTGCTATCTATTTACGTTTGTACTTGATCATAATAATAAATACCTTTATATGCAACTTATAATAAGTATCAAGGTGTCTTTCTCATTCTAAACGACATATCTTTACGTCGATATACACTCAACACAATTCCCATTATAAATGCATGAAACAGAGTTGGTATCAATCCATAGCTAATAAAAGGTAACGATATAGAAAAACGTGGTAATATCCCAAGAATCATGCCAACGTTACAAATGAAATGGATTGTGAAAAGAGTCACTCCACCAACGAGAAGCAATTTACCATAGCCATCATTGATTTTATAAGCTATGTTCATTATTCTTACTGCAAAAAGAGACAGAATCAAGACAAGAACTAGCGCAAGCACATATCCATAATAGTAAGTCAAACTCGCGAATACAAAATCAGTATGGGCAGCAGGGATAGCCTTTATATTTCCATATGTACCAAACCAACCTGCTGAAGACATCGCCTCTTTCAAACGTAAATACCATAGATCATGCTCCGGGTTTATAAATCCTAAAATTCTAGCTATCCGGTATTCTTTTACAGCAGACCAGGAAAATAGATCCCTAATAATAAAGGGTAAAACTGGTAATATTGTAATGAGCCATGCCGTTTTCTTTCCTAGCTTACTCCACCAAAGCATAACGAATACCATCGTAATATAGATGAAAATTGGTAAAAGAATTGATATAGCTGAAAATAGATATAAAGAAAATACGTACAACATGAGAAGATGTATAAACTTCAACCTACTATTATTGAAAAAAGAAGCCCAAGCTAGAAAAAAGAATGGTATCGTCATTAAACAGTCAATTTTGATAGGGCCAATTTTTATTATTGCTTCCCCAATCACGTAACCAGTTGGAAAACATTTTATAGCTAACAAGATAAGTACACCGATTGTATAAAACAGCCATCCGAGTCTTTCTAATTTCCGGTAATCAATCAGCATCATCACTACAACTGTTGCAACACCGAGAATAACAAAAATCACCTTATTCAGTAGTAAATCATTTGTATGTCCAAAAGCTATAACCGGCAAGAACCCTAATCCCATCGCAATCACTAATAAACCAATTAAAAACCAATCCACCTTTGGCTTATGTAGTTTGTTCAGTTCCCGGCCAAGTTTAATTGGACTCCCCATTTGCTCAACAGCCTTATCTTCAGCAACTTCCTCACTTAACCCTTTACCCATCCACATATTCTTAGCCTGTTTCAAGTGAAAATTCAGTTCAGTTGCTACTAAGTCCTTCGCTTCTTTTGATTTAATATGGTTCGTAACTTCTTTTAAAAAACGCTCCCCTTTTTTGTTCAATTTTTTCTCACTCCTGTACTAATCCTTTTAATATAAATTGCGCCTTCGTAGCATTTTTCTCTGCCTTCCGCAGCATCTTGTTTCCTTTATCATTTAATTGATAATATTTCGCTCCTGCATGATCCCAGCTAGATTGGATAAAGCGATTCTGTTCTAGACGATGTAATAACGTGTATAGAGACCCTTCATCCCCTTCGAATTTTTGAATCCCTCTCCCGCGCAGTAACTGCATCAATTCATAACCTGTTTTTTCATTCATAAGAAGTTGCAACACTGCTAAAAGGATATCTTCTTCCTTTTCGGACGATTGATTGATTTTTTCACGCACTCGTTTTCGATGTTGATCAGAAAAACTCAAATGTTTAAACGTTGTATTCTCCATTGATTTTCGCAGGCCTTTTAATCGATCTTCCATTTGATTATTCCTCCAATCCTTTCTTCAAAAGCTCCTTCGCTTTTTTCAGCCTCGTTTTTATCGTATTTTCCTTCACATCTATTACAATCGCAGTCTCTTTAATTGATAACTCTTCATAATAAAATAGATAAATAACTTCTCGATATTTGATCGGTAAATTCATTATTGCAGAAGCCAGTTCACGATCCTCCGCATTTTGAATAACTGTTTGTTCCACACTTTCTTTTTGACTTTCCATATACGTAAAGTCATCCTCTGTAACAATAACTTTTTTGTTATACCAACTTTTTAAATAATCCTTACAATGATTAATTGCAATTCTCCATAGCCATGTTTTTAAGTTCGAATTCCCTTTGTATGTATGAAGAGATTTATAACATTTCACAAATATATCTTGCGTTAAATCCTCCGCAACCTCTTTATTATTTACATATGAATACACAAGTTGCAGCACTTCTTGCCCATACTTGTTCATAATTTCATCGATAAGGAGTTCCTTATCTTCTATTTCAAACGCTTCTACCGTTAATTCATCCACACCACTTCCTCCTTCCCATATATTAGACGACGCACTGTATGGAAAAGTTTTATAAATTTATAAAAAAATACAGAGGGTAATAACGTTTTTTTATAAAACACTTCCTCAGCAACTTACATATAATAAACCGAATAGTCATTACAATACATTCACCTAAAGAGCGCCTCTCTCCCAAGGCGCTTTTTAGGTTTGTAATAAGGGGGGCTTAGTTTTTCTATCTTCAAAATTCCCCCTCATCGCTAAATGAAAAAGAGAACCGATTTAATCGAGTCCTCCTTCTTTCTAACACTCACTTAAAAAATCTAATATTTCATGGCCATACAAAGATGGATCGATAATATCAAAACCGATACATTCTTCATACAAGTGTAGTAGGCGTTGTCATCGGTAGAAGATACGTCGGTCCATGGCTAATTTCTGTATACAAAAAAGCGAGAACCACCCTGCTTCGTGGAAAAGGTAAGGGCGGTTCTCGGCTAAAACGTTAATGTAATTTTCTTATAACCGCACCTACTACCACCACAATAGCAAGTTAGGTTACAAAGGCAGAAGTTTCTCAGGCTTCTGTCTTCTTTATTTTATGCAAAATTCATACTATATACTCTACCATCATTGTAACACATTTTATTTATTTTTAGTCAAGATAAAAAACACCTAAAGAGTTTCTCTTCAGGTGTTTCTCTATTTTACGCTAACGCAGCTGCATGCTCTTGTTGATCTACAGGAATGACAGCGTCTGTTAATGCTTTTTCTAGTTCTGCTGTGTATTTCATTTGCTCTTCTTTACTCCAGCCTAGTTTTGTAGCCATGTAGTTGATTACTGCTTCTTTCCACTCGTATACCCAGTGGATGTTGAAGAATACAGCGCCTCTGCGGCGTACGAAGAAGTCGACTGGTTTTGCTGTCATTTCGTAATCCATTGCGTATACAAGTGGGATTAGAACGTCTAGCGGCATGTTGTATTCTTTCGCTTCGTCTTTATGTTTTTTCGCTAATTCGAACAATACGTCAACGTTAGAGCCATAGAATTTCGCGAATTCTTCTGCCTGTGCTGTCGTTAAACCGTATTTCGTACCTTCGCCTGCTTTTTTCGCGATAAATGCTGGTAATCCTTTAGAGCCATCTACATGTCCACCAGATATTGGCATATGTTTCGTTGAGCTCTTCGGATATGCACTATGGCCTTCTTTTTGTAGTAAGTTCGTTACATAGTCTACTACCATTTCAGCCATTTTGCGGTATCCTGTTAATTTACCACCTGCGATTGTAATTAAACCAGATTCAGAAGTCCAAATTTCGTCTTTACGAGAAATTTCAGATGCACTCTTACCTTCTTCGTAAATTAACGGACGAACACCAGCCCAGCTTGATTCGATGTCTTTTTCCGTAATTTTTACGCTTGGGAACATGTAGTTAATCGCATTAATGATGTATGTGCGATCTTCTGTTGTCATTTGTGGTACAGCTGCGTCTTTATCATAGAACGTATCTGTTGTACCTACATAAGTTTTCCCGCCGCGCGGAATCGCGAATACCATACGTTTATCTGGTGTATCGAAATAAATTGCTTGCCCTAATGGGAAACGTTTTTGGTCAATTACTAAGTGAACACCTTTTGATAACTGAAGTACTTTTCCTTTTTTCGAGTTATCTTTTTCACGAAGTGTATCTACCCAAGGACCAGCTGCGTTTACAATTTTCTTACCGTAAACTTCGTATACTTCACCATCTAGTAAATCGATTACACGTACACCACATACTTTTCCATCTTTATATAAGAAACTATCTACTTTTGCATAGTTAACAGCTTTTGCACCGTGCTCAATTGCTTCTTTCATTACTTCAATTGTAAGACGCGCATCGTCTGTACGATATTCTACGTAGTAACCGCCGCCTTTTAATCCTTCTTGTTTTACAAGAGGCTCTTTCTTCAGCGTTTCTTCACGGTTAAACATTTTTCTGCGCTCGCTTCGTTTTACACCTGCTAAGAAGTCGTATACACGAAGACCAATTGATGTACTGAATGATCCGAACGTACCGCCTGTATGGAACGGAAGTAACATCCACTCTGGTGTTGTTACATGGGGACCGTTCTCATATACGATCGCACGCTCTTTCCCCACCTCTGCTACCATTTTCACTTCAAGTTGTTTTAAATAACGTAGACCACCGTGTACAAGCTTCGTTGAACGACTTGATGTACCTGCTGCAAAGTCCTGCATTTCAAACACAATTGTTGATAACCCGCGTGTTGCTCCATCTAATGCAATACCAGAACCAGTAATACCTCCACCAATTACGATCACATCTAATTCTTGTTTATTTACTCCGTTTAATACGTCTTTACGTTGTTTACTTGAAAATTTCATGGTAATTCCTCCCTTTGATAACGAAAAAAGAGACCACAAACTCCGCTATAGATTTCGCCTCTATAGCGTGTTGTGGTCTCTCCAAATCTCCTACCGAATTATTAACTTGTCACCATTATAACACTGTTTATGATTATTTGAAAGCTTTTGTTGCTTCAATTGCTTTTTTCCATCCAGCATATAGCTCTTTGCTTGTTTCCGCTTCCATTGTTGGTTCAAAGCGTTTGTCCATATGCCACTGTTCTTTAATTTCATCTTGGTTTTTCCAATATCCAACCGCAAGACCAGCTAAGTACGCTGCACCTAAAGCTGTTGTTTCATTGATCACCGGACGCTCTACAGGAACATCTAAAATATCACTTTGGAACTTCATTAAGAAGTTATTTTTAACTGCTCCGCCATCAACGCGTAATGTTTTCAGTTCAATACCTGAATCTGCTTCCATTGCGCATAATACGTCTTTCGTTTGGTAAGCTAAAGATTCTAGTGTTGCACGAATGAAATGCTCTTTCGTCGTACCGCGTGTTACACCAAACATAGCACCGCGTACTTCACTATCCCAGTAAGGTGTACCTAATCCTACGAATGCTGGTACAACGTATACACCGTCAGTTGATTCAACGCGAGAAGCATACACTTCACTCTCACTTGCATCTTTAAACATGCGCATTCCGTCACGTAACCATTGAATTGCAGAACCTGCTACGAAAATACTTCCTTCTAATGCGTAGTTTACTTTACCATCTATTCCCCATGCAATTGTTGTTAATAGACCATGCTCAGAAGCTACTGCTTTTTCACCAGTGTTCATTAACATGAAGCAACCAGTTCCGTAAGTATTTTTCGCCATACCTTCACCGAAACAAGCTTGTCCAAATAATGCTGCTTGTTGGTCACCAGCTACACCTGCAATCGGTACATTTTGCCCGAAGAAGTGATAGTCAATTGTTTCTCCATACACTTCAGATGATGGACGTACTTCTGGAAGCATGCTCTTTGGTACTGTTAACATTTCTAGAAGCTCATCATCCCACTGTAAGTCGTGAATGTTAAACATTAATGTACGTGATGCGTTTGAGTAATCCGTTACGTGCGCTTTACCACCAGATAGTTTCCATACAAGCCACGTATCAATTGTTCCGAATAATAGATCGCCGTTTTCTGCTTTCTCTCTTGCACCTTCAACGTTATCTAAAATCCATTTTACTTTCGTACCAGAGAAATATGCGTCAATTAAAAGACCTGTTTTTTCGCGAACCATTTCGCCATAACCTTTTTCTTTTAACTCATCACAAATTTCAGCTGTTTGGCGAGATTGCCATACGATTGCGTTATAAATTGGTTTGCCTGTTGTTTTATCCCATACAACCGCTGTTTCACGTTGGTTCGTAATACCGATACCAGCGATTTGTTCTGGTTTTACATCTGCTTCGCTTAAGCAAGTTGCGATAACCGCTAAAATAGATCCCCAAATTTCTTGCGCGTTATGCTCTACCCAGCCTGGCTTTGGAAAATGTTGTGTAAATTCTTTTTGAGCTGAATGAACAATTTCACCCTTTTTATTGAACAGAATTGCACGTGAGCTAGTTGTTCCTTGGTCTAATGAAAGAATATATTTTTTCATATCGGTTTCCCCCTTATGCTACTTTTCTACTATTTGTATTGCTTCCACTTTTTTTACTTGTCATATAAGAGATTGCTAGTACAATCACAGTTGCAATAATTACATAAATAAGTGCTGCGTTTTGTTTTCCTTCAAATACAACTTGATGGAATAATCCTGCAAGTGATCCACCTAAAATTGGACCTACTACTGGAATCCATGCATACTTCCAGTTTGAACCGCCTTTTCCTGCAATCGGAAGGAAGAAGTGCGCGATACGCGGCCCTAAATCACGTGCTGGGTTGATTGCGTATCCTGTCGTTCCACCTAATGATAAACCAATACTTACAATTAAGAAACCTACGATAAATGGATTTAATCCATCTGCAAATTTATTTGCACCAATTGCTAATATACCAAATACTAAAACGAATGTTCCAATCATTTCACTTAAAAGGTTTGCAAATGTGTTCGGAATTGCTGGACCTGTTGCAAATACGCCTAACTTTGTTCCTGGATCTTCTGTTTCTTTCCAATGTGGTAAGTAATGTAAATATACGATAACTGCCCCGATAATTGCCCCAATCATTTGTGCTGCGATATAACCAGGTACGTCACTCCATGGGAACGCTCCCTTAAATGCTAATCCTATCGTTAAAGCTGGATTCAAATGTGCCCCACTAATTGATCCAACCGCATATGCTGCAACCGCTACTGCTAAGCCCCAGCCCATTGTAATAACAATCCAACCAGAATCTTTCGCAAACGACTTCTTTAAACTTACACCAGCACAAACGCCGCCACCAAGTACGATTAACAACGCAGTCCCTATTAACTCTCCTAAAAATGCTGACATAGTATCCCTCCACAATCAATTTAAACGCTTTCAAATGTGATAGAGGTAAAATGAATGGCCATTCGTTTTTGTCAAAAGAAAAAGACCCACAGCTTTGCACGCTTCTATATAAATTTATATAGAAACAATGAAATGTGGATCTCTTCTTTTCTCCGTCACGTTTATTAACTTGTCTATAATGTTAACCGTTAATGAAAGCGGTGTCAACAGAATTATTTCACATTTTCGTCACTTTTTTTGGTAATGTTTCCATAGTTCGCGTTTTGATGTCGTAATTGCTGTCGCACCAGCATTTAAAGCTCTCTCTACATCATCAACAGTACGAATGAAACCACCTGCTAAAATCGGTACACCAGTACGCTCTTTCACTTCAGCGATAACGTCCGTTAATGCTCCAGGAAGTACCTCAATATAATCCGGTTTCGTCTTATCTAAAAGATTGCAGCTCTTCTCCATCGCACTCGAATCGATTAAAAAGATGCGTTGTATTGCCACAACACCTTTTTGCTTCGCCTTCATAATCACGCTCGCCTTCGTTGAAAGTAACCCGTACGGTCTAAACTCCTGACATAAATACTCCGTCGCATGCCCATCACTCTGCAAGCCATGAATTAAATCCACATGTAAAAACACCTTTTTACAATATTGCTTCGCAAGCGATATAACACTCTTCAATTGACCGACATGAATATCTAAAATAACGATATACTCATACGAACTATGTAATAGCTTTTCCAAATCTTTAATTTGCCTCACTGCCGGCAAAATCTTTTGTTCATGAAATTCCATTCTAAATTTCCCCTTCTTTATGTCATCCTATCCTTTATAGTACACAATTTGAGTGAAAAGAACAGCTGGTGTAGGGGATTTCTTTCATTTTTCTCGTTCTTCTTTTAAACGTTTACTAAAAATCATACTATGTTTCTCACCTATCTACGTCTAGTATGAGCAAATACATGATGATGAGTAAAGCGAGTTGTCGTTGCGTTGGCTGTGCAACTTGTGCGTTACAGCTTATAATGGTGCTATTTAGTATGTACATTCTATATGCTATGTTCCAATAATAATTTCCCGAACAATAACCGTGCTTCTTAACATTGTCGTTTTGTATCGGTAAGTCGATATATTGAAAAAATCGTTGATATATTTCAGAAAATGAAAAAGTGGATAACGACATGTTATCCACGCTCCCATAATTATAATAAAACAGAATCCTTATCACTATCCTGATTACGTTTCTCGCGTTCTTCTGCTAAACGCTTCATATACACTTCGCCTTCTTTTTCGATAAACTCATTATCCATCTCTTGCTCTTTTTTCGAAGTATATAAAACCATGTAGCCACTTAATACGATTCCAACGATTACAAGATACACCCACCATGGTAAAGTTTCCACTCTACTTCATTCCTTTCCTTAGACAAGCCTTATTAGTTTCACTGTATGAGGAAAGAAGTGGATTTATGCTTAAAATTTTATTATTGTGGATTCTTCGCGAAGAACGCTTGTACATATTCCATAAACTCGATTGGTTCCTGGCGAAACGGTGCGTGGTATCCTTTTTCAATAATATGGAACGTGCTATTCGCAAATAGCTGATGATACAGTTCACCATTTTTCCAAGAAACGCTCTTATCATTTCTACCCCATATAATTAAAGTCGGCACCTTAATTTTATCGGCTTCCATCGCAATGCGGCGCTCTCTCATTTTCGTCAGCTGATCATAGTGCTCTTTATCGTCACGACTATTTTTCACTTCATTTTTATTGTAATCCGTAATCTCAGTTACAGTTTGTAAGTCTGTCGATAGCGGCGGCACTTCATAACTTTCTTTTTGCTGGAAAGACTCTATTCCTGTAGAATCCGCTAAAATGAGATGCGTTACTGCATCCGGATATAAATACGCTAAATTGAGGGACATCTCTCCGCCCATCGAATGACCAAGTACTGCGAATTGATCATATCCAAGCTTCTTCATTAACTTATAATATAAATTCACTTGCGCAGGAAACGAATACTCAAAATCAATTGGTTTAGAAGAACGTCCAAACCCTAAAATATCAACTGCAATAATTGTATGGTCTCTCGCAAGTTCCGGATAAATATCACTAAATCCATCAGATGAACCACCAAACCCATGCAGCATAAGTAAAGGTGGCTTTCCCTCACCAATTTTCTTAAAATAAATCGTCTGCCCGTCGATTTGTGCCATACTCTCTTTCGTATTCAGCTTCATCATAACAGTATCTTTCACTTCTTCGACCTTCGCAATCGGCTTATCAACAAAGTTACATACGATAAGCAAAACGAGCACAATACCGCTAATCATATAAAACTTAAACCGTTTCAACATTCCCGTCTCCTTTCTCTTGTTGCTATTTAAAGTTTTTACATTTTTTGGTTGTTTTATGTTCTCTTTTTTAATTGTAACTGATGTAGTTACAATTATACTAAAAAAATATTACTCACTGCTATTAGTGATAGTTATTTTGTAACTATTATAGTTACACATTTAAAGTAAGTCAATTCTTTTCTCTGCATGGCCTAAAAATAGAAAAAGGGACTTCATGTTGAAGTCCCTTTCTTTGTTATTATAGTTGGCTTACTCCGCCGCCGTCTCCTCTATTATCTGCTGGTGCTCCGCCATCTCCTTTATTGAAGTTGGCTGGCGCTCCACCCGTGTCTCCTCTATTAAAACTAGCATAGTCTGGTTTTACTGGTGCTCCACCAGTATCTCCTTTATTAAAGCTAACATAGTCTGGTCTTGCTGGTGCTCCGCCTGTGTCTCCTCGACTAGCGTATTGATTAGATTCAGTAGAGCTGTTTAATCCTATCGCTAAAGTCCCCAAAAGTGCTAATCCCGTTATTAATTTACTAAGTTTCCCCATTATTTCAAAGCTCCCTTTTCTAAATATTTTTTATTCGCTTTATTATTTATATAAAAATATTTACTTGCTTTGATATGATTACCTTCTTCATAAAATTGCATTGCTAATTTTTCACTGTATTCTTTTATACATTCTAACAAATTTTTACTTTCAAAATACGCAATGCTTTCTAATACAATTTTCTCCATTTCATTTGCATTAGAGCCCTTGTTCAATTCTTCCAATATCATAAAACGATATTGAAATTCTTTATTTTTTAATTCATTACATATTTCAATTCCCATCGCAATATATTTTTGCGCTAACTCAATTTTACCCAATTTACAATACTCTTCAGCCACTGTAAAAATCGCTTTATAATGTTTAGGTAATTTCTCAGCAACTTCAGCAGCATGACGAATGGCCAAATCAGATAGATTTTGAGTACCATATAACCAGGCTAAATTGTTTCTAATCATCAGAACGTACTTTTTATGATTTAATCTTTGGAATACATCTAAAGCAATATTAAAACTTTCTTCAGCTAATTCAAATTGCTTTAATTCCACGCAACATAAACCATATATATTCTCACATAGTGCAACATTAATTTGGTACCCAGGATGATTTACAAATTCTTCTTTCGCTTTTTGAATATGGTGAATAGCTTTCACTTCCTGGTATGTATGATAGTAAAATTCACCTAAACGATAATTAAATTCTGCTTTTTCACAAGGATTTTGAATGTATTCTAAAAATTTTTCTGCCTGTTCAAATTCTTTACTAGCTTCCTCATAATTTTCAACCATTCTAAAATAAAGTGCTTTAAACAAATGATAATAATAAGCTAGCAAACCTTCTTGCGGAACTTCAAAAGATTCTACTTGATTAAAGTTACCTTCTTTAACGGAAACCCAATCACTCAAAACTTGATACCTAAAATTCAATAACGCATGATAAAGCAATACATCTTGATCCACGTCCAAACCACTAATCTTACTATCTATCTCTTCCTTCATCTCCGTTGCTTTCTCTATATTTTGCTGCAACATTACACGATACCAATCATCTAAAGAATGTTTCATTTGCTCCCGCGTTACTACATCTGCTCCCATACACTCCGCATCCCCTTTTATCCAAAATTAGTATTTTTATACAATTATCAAAATTGTATATTACCACTCCTTTTCTATGCATTGAAAAACAATTGTCAGAAAACTCACTAGAATAAATAAAAAAGCAAGCAGTTCCAGCACTCCGCTAAAACTACTTGCTCTCCTACTTACTATCTCTATTTTTACTCTTTAATAAATTCCTTCGTACTTCTCACTGTATCAATTGGACGAACTAATTTTTCGATTTCTTCACGTTTTGGCTCTAGGAACGGAGGTAAAGATAATTTTTCGCCAAGTGTTTCGTATGGTTCATCTCCCATAAATCCTGGGCCGTCTGTTGCAAATTCAAATAAGATTTGTGGTGCAACTCTCGCGTATAATGACTCGAAGAAGTGACGATCTACATAGCCAGATGAAGGAAGCCCAACGCTACTGATTCTCTCAATCCATTCTTCTAATACAGCGCGATCTTCTACGCGGAATGCAGCATGGTGAACTGTACCAAAACCTTGTCGTGCTTCTGGAAGAACCGTATTATGTTCTACAATGACAGATGCACCGTTTCCGCCTTTGTTCACTTCAAATAAATAGAATTCTCCTTCTTGCGCAACCTCTTTAAATAATAGAACTTTTTCTAACACTTCTTTGAAGAAACTAAAGTTTGCAATGCGGATGAATACAGGTCCTAAACCAGTAATTGCATATTCTAATGGAACTGGTCCGTTTTGCCACGGTGTACCTGATTCGATCCCTTTATCAAGTTCATCTGAAATTAATTGATAGTGTTGATCATCGAAATCAACGAAAGAAAGAGTTTTCTTACCAAATTGCTCTTTAATTCCTGTATGTTCGACTTCCAGGCGGTCAAAACGTTTCACCCAATATGCTAACGCTGCATCAGTTGGAACACGGAATGAAGTTTTTGAAATTTCATTCGTACCATGCACTCCTTTTGGAATACCTGGGAAGTCAAAGAATGTCATATCTGTTCCTGCACTACCTTTATCATCTGCAAAGAATAAATGATACGTTTGAATGTCATCTTGGTTTACTGTTTTTTTAACTAAACGCATTCCTAAAATATGAGTGAAAAACTCATAGTTTTTTTCTGCACTACTTGTAATTGCTGTAACGTGGTGAATTCCTTTTAATTGGTTCATTTTATATTCCTCCGATGGTTTTAAATTTTATTTTATCTTTTCTCTTCTATTACTTCTCTTCAATAGGTGCTAAATTCGCTTCAATCTCTGCACGCTGATCTTCTAGGAACGGTGGTAAATCAAGTTTTTCTCCTAAATGTTCCACATCTCCATCAACTGTAAATCCTGGTCCATCTGTCGCAATTTCAAATAGGATTCCGTTTGATTCGCGGAAATATAAGCTTTTAAAATAGAAACGGTCGATGATTCCTGAAGACTGGAAGCCTCTTTTTATCACCTGTTCTTCCCAATAAGCAAGCTCTGCATCATTTTTCACACGAATTGCTAAATGGTGAATGCTACCGCGGCCCGGTTTTTCAGTAGGACCATCTAAATATTTCACAACGATTTCTCCAAAAGCCTCGCCTTTAATGGACTGAAAAATCGCTTCCTCTTCGCTGCGGCTAACCTCTGTATAACCAAACATCTCTGTAAGTGTACTTGCCATTTTATCAAGTCTACGAACTGTCATTTCCACAGAACCCATTCCTTGAATTTGATGCTCTGCAGGAACTTCTGATTTCTCCCAAGTTTCCCAGTGCTCTACTTTTTCTCCGTTTGAAACGAGTAGTACTAAGCGAAGTCCTTCAGCATCCTCAAATTGCAAAGCGGGACGATTTGCATATGTCGTTATTTCACTATGTTTTACATCAAATGTCTCAAATCGCGCTTTCCAGTAATGTAAGCTTTCCTCGGAAGGAACGAGTAATCCAATTCGATTAATGGCATTCGTACCGCGGTACGTTTTTCCTACTAAAGGAATTTCAAAAAATGATAATTCTGTACCTGGGCTTCCTGTTTTATCTCCATAAAATAAGTGATACATTGACGGATCATCTTGGTTTACTGTCATTTTCACGCGACGTAAACCAAGTACATTTTTATAAAAGTGATTATTTTCATTTGCATTTTTCGTAACCATTGAAATGTGATGATGCCCTTTAATTTTATACATTCGTAATTCCTCCGTTTCATTTTACTAGTCAAGTGATACCTGAAAAATAATATGCTTCTTAGCTTTTTAATTTATTCTCATTATATTTTTGTACATTCATCTTAGCTTTTACTGAATAAGTTACTTTGTTTTGTAAATCAAAAGCAACTGAATGTATGCTTTTCATATGACTCAATCGCTTTCGTTACTATCACTTTACACCTCAAGTGATTAAAAAGCAAGAGATTTATCTCAAATTCGAGATATTTTTTTTATTGCATAACATTTTGAACTGGAAAACGATGAATTTCTATATGGGATAGCGTCATAAGAATGTAGATTTACAACGCTAAGTCTTTTTTATAAACTTTTCCTTACGTTTTCATGTATCCATTTCCGCATCAGCTGTAACGTCCCTCTAACATAATTGTTATCATATCCCTTCCTTCTAATTGGAGCGGAATTTGATAAGAGTGATGCGAACACTGCATCTTCCAATCTGTTTCCCACTCTATTTGTTCATCCGAACGAAACTGAAGAGTTGCTTGAAGGATTGGAAAACGTGCTTCAGTTCCCCTAAATAGGAAGTAAGTATGTATCACATTTATGATGATTTGAGCAAGGGGATACTGCAAAAGTGGTGCAATGAAGGGGGAATATAAAATAAGAAGATCAATCTAGAAAGAATATCTAGTTCGATCTTCTTTTATTTCTCATTAATGCATTTTTACCCTTAAAATAAAATACTCAATAGGTGGATTATTCTTCATATCCTCAAAATCAGGTCTAATTTTAAAGTCAAATTCATTTGTTATATCGCTCAATGAATAAAGGTTTGTTCCATCTACACTTGTATGAGGAGCAATATATCCTCTTTGATCCCAATTCCCTTTGAAATCTGATGGTATTGTACTTTTTCCGTTTTGTTCTATTTTAGCCCCAGGTGCACCAGAAAAAATAGTTTGGTTTGTAGTGTTATTAATTGTGTACTTCACACGAACTATATTATCAGCTTGTTCAACTTTATGAACTGTAACAATAATCCCATGTTGTTCTAAAGTTACACTTGTAGCCGATTGCTCTTGATTTTGATTAGGTTTTTGTTCATTATTGTTTGAATTATTATTCGAGTTATTACTATTATTAGTGCCCCATTCATTATTTGTATTAGTGTTATTATTACCATTAGAATTGTTTGCATTGCTGTTATTGTTATTATTGCCATTAGAGTTATTTGCATTGCTGTTATTGTTATTACTGCCATTAGAGTTATTTGCATTGCTGTTATTATTATTGCCATTAGAGTTATTTGCATTGCTGTTATTGTTATTATTGCCATTAGAGTTATTTGCATTGCTGTTATTGTTATTATTGCCATTAGAGTTATTTGCATTGCTGTTATTGTTATTATTGCCATTAGAGTTATTTGCATTGCTGTTATTGTTATTATTGCCATTAGAGTTATTTGCATTGCTGTTATTATTATTGCTTGAATCATTATTATTGTTTTGTTGTTTACTAGATTCAGCATTTGTTTTTTCTTTGTTATCAGTTACACCACAAGCTGCCATAGAAAATGCCAATCCCGTTGCTAATAAAATTTTTCCCGATTTTTTCTTCAAATATTTCATGGTATCCTTGTCTCTCCCTCTTCAGATCCTATTGTCATTTTAAAAAAGAATACTAGATCCTTCTCAAATAATCCAAAAAATCCCTTTATATGTATATAATTTCACAAGAAGTCACCATTATAGTCAAAGTTATTTGTATAATTAGAAACTTAAATCAATTAGGTGCATATTAAAAAGAAAGAACAAAAAAATTTCACGTGAAATGTAACTTATATAGACTTAACTTGATAGAGATGGGGGCTCACCCACATTGTAATGAAAATATACTTTAAACAAATTTCAACATAAAATTTGGATCTTATTTTTAGACCTATTGTAAAGGCTGAAGAGATTCTAACTTTAATATCTGTCATATTCAATCGACACACATCTAAAAAGTTGATACGCTCCCATTCTAGTGGCAAAATATGTTTTATTAGTTCTTCGTTACACCCATGCGTACTTCTTAACTATTTCATTTAATTTCCAATAAAAAAACAGCCTCACTAAGCGTATTAACACTTAATGAGGCCACTTTATTCACACTATTAATTATGGAACGACGGCTTATAGAACGAACGATTATCAAGAGCAAAGACACGCTCAGTGTATTCACCTGGTTTTGTGCGTCCTAATGCGCGGTCCATCATGTTCATTTTTGCATCTAAGTTATCGATGTAATGCAGAATTTCTGCTTCTTTTACCAATGGTGGTTTTGGGCTACCCCATTCTGCTTTTCCGTGGTGAGAAAGAACGATATGTTGAAGAATTAATACTTCTTCTGCATCGATTTGCAGCTCATCTGCTGCTTTCCCAATTTCGTTCACCATAATTGAAATGTGGCCTAGTAAATTTCCTTCTAACGTATACGTTGTAGAAATTGGGCCAGATAATTCGATTACTTTACCAAGGTCGTGTAAAATAACGCCTGCATATAGTAAGTCTTTATCTAATGATGGATATAGATTTGAGATAGCTTTCGCTAAATCAAGCATCGATACGACGTGATAAGCTAGTCCAGATACGAACTCGTGATGGTTCTTCGTCGCTGCTGGATAGTCTAAAAATTCGTTTTGATGCTTATTTAATAAATGTCTTGTTAGACGTTGAATGTTTGGGTTTCTCATTTCAAATATGTATTGCGTAATTTTCTCAACCATATCTTCTTTTTTCACTGGTGCTTTTTCTACGAAATCTGAGATGTCCGTTACTTCATTTTCATTCGCAACTCGGATTTGTTTCACACGTAATTGAATACGTCCTTTGTAGTTTAAAATATCACCAGCTACTTTCACGATTGTTTCCGCTACATATTGTTTCTCAACTTCTGGTGATACGTCCCACAATTTCGCTTCAATATCTCCACTTGGATCTTGTAAGATTACTGTTAAAAATGGCTTTCCATTGCTTGCGATACCTTTTGTCGCTGTTTTAATTAACAAGAAAATATCGACTTGTTCACCAACTTCATACTCTGCAATTTTCTTTTTCATTCGAATTCCTCCACCAAATCAGTTACTTTTAGTATAGCACACTACAACTCATTTTCTTTACGCTTATGCGTTAATTTTATAATCTGTTTTTCTGTAAAATACGTTAGTAAATGCGCATGGCATGTAAAGAAGATCACTTGTCTATCTTTTGCAATTTCCTTTATAAGTTCAATCGTACGATTCGTCCTTACCGCATCAAAATGCACGAAACTATCATCAATAATAAATGGATAATCATGCTCAAATGTTTTTGCTAACGCAAATCTCAGCGATAAATACAACTGCTCAGCTGTCGCTTGGCTTAGTTCATGACTATAAAAACGCATACCATCGTTACGCTCTACAATAAACGGCTCCGCCTCTGACGGTGAAAAGATTTTACTATATCGTCCGCCTGTTAAATAGACGAAATACTCTTCTGATTTTTGTAAAATACGAGGAAGATGTACTTCATGGTAATATTGCTTCGTTTTCGTTAACACTGTCTTTGCAGCCGCATACGCAGCCCACTTCTTCACTTGTTCACGCACTTGCGCTTTTTTCATTTCCCATTCATGCATTAAATCACCGTACGTACTACCTTCTTCTAAATTCGCAATTTCCATACGATGCTGTGCAATACGCTCTGTCAGTTCTTTTTCTTGTGCCAGACAGTTTTGCGCGGCTGTCAGTTCTTGCTTTAATTTTTCATCATAACCGTCAGCTTCATAATGTTCAGCTAATGATAAACTCGTTAAACGTTGTTCTAACAGATCAATTTGCGGTAATAAACGTCCTACTTGCTTCTCCGCATCTTCACGTTTTTCCGCTAGTTTACCTGCTGCTAAAAACATCTCTTCATTTGTAGCTTCTGCAATATGCCATAAACTGTCTCGTTCTACTAGTAATTGCTTTAATTGTTCTTGCATAAACTCATATTCTTCTTGCCATTCCGTCAGTTTTTCTTTTAACTGCTTACAAGTTTGGCGTTTTTCTTTCTCATTTTGCATACGACTTTGCGCCTCGTGCAGCTTACTATACTCCGCGCTACCGATAACAGTTTCTAGTTTATGTTCAAATTGCGAAATCATTTCATATAATGAAGATTTTCGTGTGCCTTGCTTCTCTAATTCACGATATAATTGCTGCATTTTTTCCATACGCTCAAACGCCGGCAATATGTGCGCATACGTATAAAATTCAGGGAACGTATAACGCTTTTTATACACATTGACTTGTTCGCTCGTGCGGAACGTTTCTCTCTCCCATTCCTCATACGATGAAACGACTTTATCATACGCTCGCTCCATTTGCTGCAATTTATAAGACTCACGCTCAAATAGTTTACGTATCTCTTCATCTTTTTCTAACTCATACCGCACAGACATCGCTTCTTCACTTTGTCTCCCGCCAGCACTTTGCTGAAGAGTAAGGAGCTCTTCTTGTAACCCACTTGACGGATCTTTATATAAAACAAGAGCAAGAACAATCCCTACAAAAACAATGACACTAATAAATAAGAGCGGGCGGTTATCTATAAATAAGCTTGTGAATAACACGCCTGTGTTAATAAGAAGTAACAGAATACAAACTCTTTGCCACTGTTTTTTCTTTTGCATCGCTGCTCCTGCTTTTTCCTCATACTTACGCTTCATTCTCTCAGCACCCATACCGATAAACGCCGCATCTTGGAACGATTTTTCTTTCTCAACTAACGTATTTCGCTCTTCATCCGCTAACATTTGCTTCTGAATCTGTCTTATATTTTCTTCTTGTTCTTCTAATTGCTCTTGCGCTACTTTAAAACGATCATCAAGCTGCGTTTTTTGCGTTTCTAATTCGCGTGCCTTTTGCACAGTTTGCGTAATTAACTCTTTCGTTGCTAAACTCATATCAAACGAAAGAACTGTTTCTTCTTCAAAAGTAGTGCCGATTTGTTGCTCGAGTTCTGCAAGCTCTTCTTTTATATTCGTAATCGCTCCTGTTATATCACGCATTTCTTGGCGTGCATTTTCATACGACATATGCTGCATACGAAGTTCTTCTACATAACTTTCTTTTTGTAAAAACTCTTCGTCTATTTGAATCGATTCTATTTCTGATTGCACATTCTCAATTTTTTTATGAAGTGAATCAACTTGCAACTGAAGCGGCTCCATTTTTGCCTTAATCGCTTCATAACGCGCCATTCCGTTTACCGGAAATTGTCCGCTCTCGTTCTCTAACACTTTCTCATACGCACGTTTTTCAATAACGAGGGGCTCAAGCGCTGCTAATATTTCATAATCTTGCTTTCGTTTTTCTGCACTCTCTTTTTCTGCGCGAACAAACGCCAATTTCTCTTCATTTTCTTTTAACTGCTCCACCTGTTTTTCATACGTGCCAATTTTCCCTTGCCACTCTTTCATCTTCTCTTCCAGCTTTTTCATCTCTTGCAGTGACACGTTAATTTCTGGTTTACGCCCACTCGGCTTAAAGCGCTGATCCATTTCTTTTTCTAGCTTTTTATCTAACTGCAATAGCGCATCGCTTCCGACTGCACTTGCCGAAAATAAATAATTGCCGATATCCGCTTCGCCAAGCTGATGAATATTTTGAAGACCATGCATATCAAAAGAAAAGACCGATTCAAATAAACTTTCATTCATCCCGGTTAATATATCGTGTAAAATTTCTTCGCCGCCCGTTTTCCCGTCTTCAAAATAAACAGTTACCTCCCCAGCGGCCGTCTTTGGCAATCGTTCAATTTTCAAACGGCCGTACTTCTCTGTTTGTACAGTCATCGCCCCGCCATACTTGCCGCCTTCTTTCGGTTCATAACGGCGCTGTCCTCTCGTCGGAAAGCCGAACAAAATACTTTTCATAAACGAGCGAATTGTCGATTTTCCCGCTTCATTTTCACCGTACAACACCGTCAGCATTGAAAGATCCATTTCCACATTTTCTAATTTTCCGTACCCATAAATATGGAGTTTTTCCATTCTCATTTTTTATCCCTCTCTTGCTGGAATAATTGTTCTAAAATAATATTTTCCGCTTCCTTCTGAATCTCTTTCTTCTCTTCTTCTGTAAAAGATTCAATACTATTACGCGCTACAGGAGATGTCCAAATGGTGCGCAATACTCCGTCCATATTTGTGAAAGCTTCTAACTCCTTTAGCACACTACCGACGAAATGATTTTCTTCTTTCAAACGTTCGATTTCCGCAAAAGAGACCGTCTCATTTTTCCACTTCATCGCATGTACGAAATCTTTTCGTTCTTCGCCAGATGCTAATATATGAAAAATCTCTTCTACACGTTTTTCATCACGTAAATAAGGTGAAAGCGGGCCCTGCCCCGTGAATACGACAGTTAGTAGCGTACCTTCCTCTTCTCTTCGGCACTCATTCATCACAGTTGATGCCGCCGTCATAAGTTCATCAACAGTTTCAAGTCCATCAATATTCACTTCTATCTCATCCCACACAACATCAGCCGTATGGAAAAATGAACATTGCGTTCCTTGTTTCGTAAGTTCAATCAGGTACGCACCCTTCTCGCCTGTTTCCTTACGATGACGACCTTGTATGTTCCCTGGATAAACGATGTATGGCTCTTCTAATAAAATTTCACGTTTATGTATATGGCCAAGAGCCCAATAATCAAACTGCTTTTCTTTCAGCTCACGAATTTGAAACGGTGCATAGCGATTATGCTCTGCATCCCCTTCCACACTTCCGTGAAGCATGCCAATATGAAAAAGCGCATCACTCATTTTCGTATACTGCGCTGTCATATTATCCGTTACCGCTTGCTGCAAATAACTAAACCCGTAAATAGAAGCTAACAACTCACCATTTTTATAAAATGATTTCTCTTCTACGTAAGGCTCCGTAAACACGTGAACATTTTCCGGAAACTCAATTGCTGCCCAGCTTCCCCCTAAATGATCGTGGTTACCGTGAATAATAAAAACAGGGATATCGTACTGCGAAAGTCTCTTCATTTGCTCGCGCACAAACACTTGCGCCCTCAAACTTCTCGTCTCCGCATCATACAAATCCCCGGCTAGTAATACGAAATCCACGCGCTCTTGAATCGCTTTATCAACAATACGCTCGAACGATTCAAACGTACTTTGCTTCATTCTCTCCCAAACAGACTGCGGTACATTCATCTCCATTCCTTTAAACGGACTATCTAAATGCAAATCAGCCGCATGTATAAACTTCACTTGTTTCACAAATAACGATCCTTTCTATGTTTCAAAAGTTTCATTTTATCCGCATGAACACAAACAATAAATGCTCAATTGGTGAAAACTAGTAATAAGCGGGAAATAAAAAAACTCCCCACTGATTAAAGTTTCACCTTATTGTAACACGCAATGTCATATATTTCTTTGCATATTCTAGTGATTTATGCCAAAATAGTTATAAGATTCTGATTTTTATTATTGGAGGGAATTTTCATGGGAGTATACGTTCTAACAGTCTTTGAAAAAGATGGTTCAAAAGCATTAGACGAATCATTCGAGGCGGCAACTGAAAAAGAAGCGAAAACAAAAGGTGAATCTATTTTACGAGAAAAAGGATTGTATGAAAAAACACATCGCTGCACATCTTCTGCAGGTAAGCTCGTTTTATTCCAGCGCTAAAAAAAGAAGCGTCATCCGCTTCTTTTTCACTCTACTATATCTTCGTCACACCACGTAAACACCACATCTAGAATGCGATTACCGATACGTACGCGCTTATTCCATTTTCCTGTTTGGATCTGATGTTGCAATTCTGCTTTCATCTTTTCCGTCCAGTCGTGAATCGTTTCACTACCGTCGTACGGATATACGCTTGGAAACTCTTTCTGCAGTAGATGCAAGCTCTCTGCATCAAAATGAAAATGGAAGAAGTAGTTTGCTGTAAGCGATGGTTCTTGCAATCGTAAAAACTGATCATCAATTTGCTTTCTATTTCGATAGAAAGTAAAAATATTCACTTTACCGCTCGTAATTTGGTCAATTTGAATTTCGTGCTTCTCTATAATCACGTCTTGTCCACCTCGTTGTATACTATCTTTAGTATATATGTCTTTTGCAACAAAGTTAACCATTTTCGCGCGAAATTCATTTCCTTCATTATAATCCTGTACCTCCATATGCAATCAGAACAAATAAAACAAAGTTGAAGGGGAGCGATTGCATGTATTTCGGAAGCAAAGGTTGGTATGTAAAAGAACTAAAAAAATTAGGTATCCGTACTTATGAAGGTAAAAAACTAGAATCGTATCGTACGCATGTGTTATCTAGTTTACTTGAGAGAATGAAGAGAGCTTCGGCTTAATAAAAAATAGAAGAGGCCACTTTTCAAGTGGCTTCTTGTCAGAGTATTAGGAAACCCTTCCATGGTAGTATCTTTATCCATCTCTTTAACATAAGGTTTATCCGTGAGAATTAATTCCGTATGCTCACCAATCCACTTATGTATCCATAGCAAATCTAGCTGCTCGTAAATCAGTGTCATTAATTTCAAATCCACCTCCTTGTAAGGGTTCAACTGCAACATCAACTAGTGTAAAATTATGTCTTTCATTCACAAAGACATTTTTATTTTCCATTAAACCTGCTATGTGCATGGCTATCAATAATCATATTATTCTCCATCCCTTACGTTTTTTTACTTTGTTGCCATTTTTCTTTCTTCAAATACTTCCGTAGCAACTGTCAAAATCGTATTTAAAGCTATTGGAAAACCACCATAAATCAACATTTGCATCATTACTTCTACAATTTCTTCTTCTGTCCACCCTACATTTAAAGCTCCATTAATATAAAACTTAAGTTGTTGCGTATTTCCTAATACCGTTAACCCAGCTACTGTAGCTAATAGACGAGACTTTAAATCTAATCCTGGTCTTGAAAAAATTTGTCCGTAATTAAATTCAACAGCTAATGTGCCTAAATCTGTTGCAATAGAATCTTTAAAACTATCGACAATCGCTTGATAATTCTCCTCGTCTATTTTTTTCAGAATATCTAGACCTTTTTGATAATTCTCTTCATTCCTTACCATTATGCATCGCCCCTTTTCATATTTTCAACCATTTTTAAGCTCTTAACCTCATTTTTCATGTTTAAAAGACTCGTAAATCCTAAACTCACCATCACCATACCTGTTATGCAAACTCCTAGCCAACCCCAATTGCTCCAAGCTAATACCCCTATATACGATCCAAGTGCCCCACCTAAAAAAGTGGCTACCATATACAGTCCATTTAATCTACTACGTTTATCTGGGGAGAGCTGAAATATTCTGGCTTGACATGCAACTTGATTTGCTTGTGTACCTACAGTTACTAATAATGCAGATAAAATTAAAGCAGTTAACCAGTAACCTAACGTAATAGAAATAATAAATGCTATGAATGTAATTGTCATACAAAGAGTATTCGCATAAATTGGGCCCTTTTTATCAATTACCCGCCCAATTATAGGAGTAGCAAATGCACCTCCTATTCCAACTAACCCGACTAATCCTACAACATCACTTCCATATGAATAAGAAGGTGATTGTAGAAGGAAGCCAAGAGTTGTCCAGAACACGCTAAATGCACCAAATATCATTCCTTGGCTTATACAAGCTTGACGCAGTACTTTTTCTTGTATCAACATAGGGCCTAATGAAGTCAATAACTCACTATACTTCATAGAAGCAACCCCTTGACTTTTGGGTAGTAAAAGTCTTGTGAGTACAATGATTACCAGCATACTTGCAAAAGAGACCCAATACATTGCTCTCCAACCAAAATGCACGTCAATCAAGCCACTAACAAAACGTGCTCCTAAAATCCCACATACCAAGCCTATGGCTACATTTCCTAGGACCTTTCCGCGCACCTTTTCATCAACCAAACTAGCTACAAGGGGTACAATTATCTGAGGAATAACCGTACAAATCCCTATCAAAAAGTTGGTCACCACAAGCCAAGTCACATTTGGTGAAATAGCGGCTGCTGCTAGTGAAAGACTTACTGCACATAGCAACGTTAAAATTAATTTTCTTCTCTCAAATATGTCCCCAAGTGGTACTACTAAAAGATTCCCTAAAGCATATCCTACTTGTGTTAAAGTGGCTACAATACCAATAGATGCTGCTGCTACATTAAATGTCTTCCCCATGCTTACAAGCAAAACCTGATTTAAATACACATTCGCCACTGTAAATCCACAAGCAACTGCCATGAAAAAGATTACTCCCTTTGTAACTCTTGGGTTTTCTTGTACAGAAGCATTGGTTTTATTCACTTTATTCACCCCCTTTATCAAAACTACAACTTTAATATAAAACAAATATTTTAATGTAAATAGATATCCAGTTATACTAGTATTAACAGTACTACCTTAAAGAAAGGGGCTTTTTATGAACAGTGAACAGGAAAGAAAAAAAGAACTCGGAAATTTTTTGAAGTCTAGACGCAACCGACTTTCTCCACAAGATTTTGGATTACCAATTAGTTCACGCAGAAAAACCAAAGGATTACGTCGTGAAGAAGTAGCACAACTAGCTAATATTGGGGTAACTTGGTACACGTGGATTGAGCAAGGCCGAGATATCCAAGTCTCAATACAGGCTTTAGAAAGTTTAGCTGATGCCTTACGCTTAGATAAAGAAGAACGTGAGCATATGTTTTTATTAGCTCATCAACAGTTACCTCCTGAAAAGCCTTTAAAAACTGATGACGAAGTAAGCCCTGTACTACAAAATTTTATAGATGATTTAAAGTTTTACCCGATATATGTAACAGATCAACTTTGGGATGTTGTAACCTGGAACCGTGTTGCAAGTGCAGTATTTGGAGATTTTGAAACTATGAGTTTCAAAGAAAGAAATGCAGTTTGGAGATGTTTTGCCTCTCAAGAATATCGAACCTTATTAGCAAATGATTGGGAGGCCCATGCAAGGAGACTTTTAGCACAATTTAGAGCTACATGTAGTCGTTTTGTTGGTGAAGAATGGCTCAAAGAAGTAGTGGAAGAATTAATGGCTATTAGCGTAGAGTTCCAAGAATGGTGGCCCGCTCACGATGTTCTCGGTACACCGAGTGGAAAAAAAGAAATCCATCATCCAATAGTAGGCACACTATTATTCGAACATATTACATTCCGGGTGTATGACGCTCCAGACTTAAAACTCACTATGTATCGACCTAAAGACCCAGAAACTTTAAATAAATTAAGACAATTACTACAATTAACTTCCAATTAAATATAAAATACATACTCATACTAATTATTAAATAAGGCCTACACTGCAAATTATGCAATACTAGGCTAAACCTTACAAACTAGAACGGGAAGAATAATAGCCTTTTGTTCCCTTTTATTCATTTTCAACAAAATAGCCCTTCAAACCAAAAATGCTATAATAAACCCAATCAAACTAAGGGGGAACATTTATCGTGCACGGAAAACACATTCAATTTCACAAGTTCGGCAATCCAAAAGATGTACTACAAGTTGAATATAAAAATATAGAACCATTAAGAGATAATGAAGTGCTAGTTCGTATGTTAGTTAGACCGATTAATCCATCTGACTTAATTCCCATTACCGGAGCGTATGCACATAGAATTCCGTTACCTAACATACCTGGTTATGAAGGCGTTGGTATTGTAGAAGATGTGGGAGCTTTTGTTTCAAGAGACCTTATCGGCAAACGGGTTTTACCGTTACGTGGAGAAGGTACTTGGCAAGAGTATGTGAAGACGTCAGCTGACTTTGTAGTCCCTATTCCTTATTCTATTGATGATTTTACAGCGGCACAAATGTATATTAATCCTCTTACGGCGTGGGTCACTTGTACAGAAACGCTAAACTTACAGCGTAATGATGTTTTATTAGTGAATGCTTGCGGATCCGCCATTGGTCATCTTTTTGCGCAGTTATCAAACATTTTAAACTTCCGACTCATTGCCGTGACAAGAAATAATAAGCATACAGAGGAGTTACTACGCCTTGGTGCTGCATATGTAATCGATACTTCCACTACCCCGCTTTATGAAACCGTTATGGAATTAACGAACGGGCTCGGCGCGGATGCTGCAATTGATTCTATCGGGGGATCAGATGGAAATGAATTGGCTTTCTCCTTACGTCCAAACGGGCACTTTTTAACGATCGGTCTTCTATCAGGTGTACAAGTTAACTGGGCAGAGATTGTCACGAAAGCAAAAGTGCACGCGAACATATTTCATTTACGACATTGGAATAAAGAAGTGTCACCATATAAATGGCAAGAGACGTTTCGTCATTTAATTCACTTAGTAGAAAATAAGCAATTACGTTTTATGAAAGTACATTCTACATATGACTTAGCGGATGTGAAAACGGCGGTTGATGTTGTGCAGTCTGCTGAGAAAACGAAAGGGAAAGTCTTTTTGACGAGTTATTGAATGCACATGAAGCGTATAACAAAGAACTACGTTTAAATAACAGTGTTTGTTAGAACTTCTTGTTTTAATTTCAAATACAGGTTGTTGAAACGTTTTATTTCATTTTGATACTTATGGAGGTTACCATGTCCGCTGTAGGTTTCTATTCCTACCTCGGTTAGTTTGTTAATTACTAATTTCCATTCTTCCCATACTGTTGTTTTACTTAGCTTTCCATTGTAAAATGTATCAAATTGCTCAATAAGATAAAAGTTTGAGAATATCTCTGATACATCCCTTTTTGTATGTAGTGCAACAATGCAAAAAGGGATTATTTGTTGTGTAGTTGGTATAGATTCTCTAGTAAAACCTATTCTCTTTTCTAACCAATGATTTATACCTAAAACACCAAATGCTGTATCAATAGGAATCCATTTTTCAAGCTGTTTGTTGTAATATTCCAGCCATCTATGGTCGTTATGATTCCAACCAAAGATCGAATAGAAATCTCCATGTGTTTCAATTAAATGAAGAGAAAAGTTTTGTCTTTCCATACTTTCGGGATGAGAATTTATTTCCAAGATCCACCTAGTTTCTATTCCGATATGAGTTAATACTTTTTCAACTACCTTTGCCTGTTCAGCGCAATTCCCTGCTTTTCGTGCTAGAATCTCTTCTACTGTCCTGTCCACATAGTCAGTTTGCACCCATTCAAATTCTTCATTTAACCAAGAGAAAATTGTATTCACCTTTTCACTTTCATCTTTGATTTCTCGTATTCTCGCGTTAATTTCATTAGATATTCCAATATTAAATTCCAATTTTAAGTTTCCTCCCTTTATCTTTTTATCCACAATATTTTAACATATTCCCTAATTTTCAAATAACTATATCCACATTAATATTCAGCAAAAAAAGAAGCGAAGAGAAAGATCATATCTCCGCTCAAATAAAACAATGTTAATATATGGTATTGTTAAATCAAAAGGTGAAAGGAGATTCTAACATGTGGTTACTTACAGCAATTGCTCCCGTTTTAATAGTCGGTGGGATCGTATTATATGTGGTTGGAAGGCTTAAACATAAATATAACAACGGCACATTAGGTAAGAAAAAGTCAAAAAACGCTCAAATTTTATTAGATAGCTTCATACCAATGGGAATGCTCGTTGGCTGTATAATCGGTTTAATTTCCGGCATGTTTTTCCCGGGTTATTCACTTCTTGCGGTGAGTTTAGGAGCTGGAATCGGCTATTTATTTGGATTTTTTGCTTATGAAATTTATAGCAAGACAGGAAATAATTATTCATAATCCAAAAAAGAAGCGACCTTGGAATAAGTACGGACAAAAAAATCCCCTCAAAGCATAAGCTTCGAGGGGTGAGCCTGTTTTTTTACTTATATACGTACAGCTGTACCACTTACAGCAACCATTAACATTCCATCACGAACAACCTCGTAATCTACGTCAACACCAACGATAGCGTTCGCACCTTTTTGTTTTGCAAGTTCTTTCATTTCATCCATTGCGATATCACGAGCTTCTTTTAGCTTACTTTCATAAGAACCAGCACGACCACCGACAACATCACGAACAGAAGCGAATAAATCGCGGACAATATTTGCACCCATAATAGCTTCACCATTTACAATATCGATATACTCAATAATTTCTTTACCTTGAATTCCAGACGTTGTTGTTACAATCATGACTGACACTCTCCTAATAAATTGTAGTTTTAATTAGCTTTCTTATGTCTTTATTATGACATGGAACAAGCAACGAATCTATTGAATTACCTTACAGGAATGTGACAGTTTTGTAAGAATACAGCGACTATTTTGTTTAATAAAGTGCTTTAACATTAGGATACATAAACGATTCCCTATTTTCTTTCCAGTCGCGTTCTACTTCTTTAAAAGTTGGTCGTCCTAATTCTTCATTGTTTTCATGTTTACGAAACCATTTCTTCACATACTGATCCCCGTTTTTATTTTGCACTGTACAAAGGAAACTATTATTACTATCCTTTAATATTTTTACAATCACGAATAGACACCTCTTTCCTTTTAAATAATAGAATAGAACTTGATCTTGTACTATAAGCCCTTCCTCTCTTATAGTCATACGACTCCTCGGTCGCGCCAAATTTGTAAGACCAAAAACGATATTTACTTTGTTTACATTTTATTTAAAGAAATCAGAGTTATAAGCATTATGCTTATCAAATATTTTATAGATTTCTAACTTATCATCTAATTTTGCATCTACTAAAATTAATATATTTCCATCGTAAATGTATTCTTCATATTTCTTAGCGTGTTCTTCTGGAATGCCTAATCCGATAAATGCTCCTATTAAACTTCCAGCTCCTCCGCCAATACCGGCTCCCCCAATTGCTGCTGCGATCGGTCCTGCTGCTACAATTGGGCCCAGTCCAGATACAGCAAGTACACCAAGGCCTGTTAATAAACCTCCGAGTCCGCCTGCTACTCCTCCAGCTACAAGCCCTGTCGCTGAAAAGATATCTCCTTTATGTGCAGTTTCATGATTCACTTTCTCACCTGATTTTTCTTCCAGATGTTCAATTTCCTTTTGATCTTTCGCAATAGCTGAAATGTTATCTGCCGAGTATCCTTTTTCCTTTAATTCATTAATAACGAGTGCCGCATCATCAATTGTTTGAAAAACACCTACTATTTTTCTATCCACATTCATAACTATTAACCTCCTAAAGTTTTATATAATATATCTTTATTACTCTTCGTTTTTATATACACTAATTTTTTTATTCACATATCCATTCACAAAAAACGCCAATAATAAAAGGATTACAAGAGAACTACTTAACAAGTAAATGAAATTAAATGTAATATCCGTTATCATTTTATCCATATGTAACAGTCTCCTTTTTATTTAAAGTAAAAGTATAAAACCTTACAATTCATCTTCGGTCAATCTCTTTGTAGTATATGTATACCCTCCATAACTCTTTCTAAACGTAAAAAACTATAATTATATTTTTTAAATTTTATAGGTTTAACATTTTTTTAAACGGGTATGTTTATATTGTTATGCTTATTATATGGAAAGGAAAATTACGATGAACGCCATTCACTCTACTACTATTCTTTATAATGAAACACCTACAATAACGCAGATTCATCATTTTTATGCTTTAATGACAACATTTCAAACGAATGTATTTATAAGTAAACAAGGAACACTTACTTCTATTAAAAACTTAAGCACATTAGTATCATTTTTCCTTACTGTAAAAAAGAGAGAGCTTGTATTATTTATATTTGAAGGAATAGATGCAAAAAGAGCTTTAAGAACACTCTTTCCTTCTTAAAGGTTTTATTATCCCCTATTCCCTCGATTGTTACTTTTCATACATAGTTTTATACTTCAAAATGATTTCCTCTATTCAAAACGAGACCCCCTAATACAATAGGGGGATTTCTAGTTTAGCCCTATGAAAACTGATATAATATATATTACGTTTTTCATTCTTTAAAATAGAAAACTTTTAATAACCTTGAAGGTAGGAATTTTTAATGAAATCGAAAGCAAAATTTAGTATTCGCTACAAAATTATGGCTGGTTATTTAGTTATCATTTTGTTTTTACTTATTTCTTTTATTATGTTAAACAATCAGATTTCCAATTTACAAAAATCTCGCAATTTTATTATTGATCACGATTTTAAAGTTCTCAATTTAACGAATCAAGTGGAGAAAGACTTGCTAACAATCGAAAATAAAGCGAAAGGCTTTATCACTTCTAATAACGTGAACTATTTGCAATCTCTTAACTCTGCCGAAAGAGATTATGAAAAACATTACCATAATCTTTTTTCTTTATTAGAAGATAATCCATCTCAGCAAGAAAAATTAAAAGAGATTAACGGAAACATTACTAATTGGATGAATAAAGAGATTCACCCGTTAATTGCAAATCATAATAGTAATAAAATACAAGAAATCGACACTACCGAAATCCAATCATTACAATCACAACTAACTGACTTCCGTAGCACTGAGGAGCAATTAACGAAAAAAAGAGCTGCACAATTAGATACTAAAAATAATAAATTAGAGCTTTGGTTATACAGTTTATTGTTCTTACTATCTTGTATTTCTATTATCGTTTCACTTTATATTTCCAATTCCATTACAAAAACGATTAAAAATGTAATTCAAGCTATTAAATCCATTTCTTCTAAAGAAAAAATTACGGAAAGAATTCATGTAAATACACATGATGAAATAAAAGATCTTGCTCATACAACGAACCATCTGCTAGACGAAATATCGAAAAGAGAGTGGTTACAAACGGAGATTGCAGAATTAATTTTAATGTATCAAGGTGTATCTTCTATTGAGATGTTAGGTAACAAAATTTTGAGTGGCATTATACAAAAAACGCAAACTTCTTGCGGTGCATTCTATGTACGTGAAGAAGTTGAAGAAACTGTCTACTTTGTGAAAAAAGCTTCTTTCGCCGATCAAGGTATTGATATTGGAAAACAATCCATTAAAATGGGTGAAGGTTTCATTGGACAGTCTGCTTTAGAAAAGAAAAGTTTTATTCTTAGGGACATACCTGAAGAGTTTCGTTACGTTACTACTGGATTATTAGAAATACGCCCTAAAAATTTACTAGTCATCCCTGTCTTATTTGAGGATGAAGTGATTGCAGTAATGGAGTTAGTAAGTGTAACTGACATTTCAGATTTACATCAAGATTTAATTCACCAAACTGTTGATAATCTAGGTTTAACAATCCACAGCATTATGGGACGTATGCGAATTCAAACTCTTTTACATGAATCACAAGCAATGACAGAAGAGTTACAAGTTCAATCAGAAGAATTGCAAACGCAAGCGGAAGAACTACAAATGCAAGCCGAGGAATTAAGAACAACGAACGAACAGTTAGAGTCTAGAACGGAAGAGGCCGAGCAAAAGACAGCTGACTTACAAGTGACTAAATTAGAATTAGAAGAAAAAGCAAGCGAGTTGTTACGTAGCTCAAAATACAAATCAGAATTCCTAGCAAATATGTCACATGAATTACGCACACCATTAAATAGTATTTTACTATTATCTGAAATGTTAAAAGAAAATCACGATAACAATTTATCGGATGATGAAATTGAATTAGCAACCGTTATTCATTCATCAGGGAAAGATTTACTTACTTTAATTAATGACATACTAGATTTATCTAAAGTAGAAGCCGGAAAACTAGACGTCATTTTTGAAGCAACGAACATAAGTGACATGGCAGCAAGTATGCACCAAAACTTCTTACATATTGCTGCACAAAAAAATGTTGAATTTACTGTTGAAGACAGTGATACGATTCCTGATTTGTTTTACACAGATGCAAAACGGATTGAACAAATTATTAAAAACTTATTATCCAATGCATTTAAATTCACGGAAAAAGGATCCGTCTCTTTACATTTTGATTCAATCAAAACAAGCAATTTAAGTCATGATATGCAGTCTGTAAGTAAAGACTGGATTACAATTTCAGTAAAAGATACTGGTATTGGCATCGCTAAAGAACAGCATCAACTTATTTTTGAAGCCTTTCAACAGGCTGATGGCGCAACAATTCGGAAGTATGGTGGGACAGGATTAGGATTATCTATTTGTAAAGAGTTTGCTAGATTGTTAGGTGGTTGGATTACGTTAGAGAGTCATGTAGGAGAAGGCAGTACTTTCACCGTATATATTCCCAACCTTCCAAATGGATTACATGATGTACAGTTATCTAATTTAGAAGTCGCAGCAACCGTAGATGAAGTTATTCCTGCTGAAGTTGTGGAGGAAACTATCGTGACTCCTGAAACAAATAATGTCTTCCAAGAGAAAACTATTTTAATTGTCGATGATGATCATCGAAATATATTTGCATTACAAAATGCATTAAAAAAACAACATGTCAACATTATTACTGCACAAAACGGCATAGAGTGTTTAGACATACTAAAACACAATACAAATATCGACCTTATTTTAATGGATATTATGATGCCAAATATGGACGGTTATGAAACGATGGAACATATCCGAATGAATTTAGGCTTACATGAAATACCTATTATCGCATTAACTGCTAAAGCAATGCCAAATGATAAGGAAAAATGTTTATCTGCTGGCGCTTCAGATTATATAAGTAAACCATTAAATTTACATCAACTCTATTCAGTAATGAGTGTATGGTTAATAAAATAAGTGAGGTTTCGTTTCAGTGGAAAATAAGTATTATAATTTTGATCCATCAGTAGATACGGACAAGCGTACGAACTTAGAAATTGACTTACTATTAGAAGCGGTATTTAAACTATCTGGCTTCGATTTTCGCCAATATGCTCGTACATCTATTTATAGAAGAATTTGTAATCGAATGCAGCTCTCTCATATCCCAACCATTTCAAAATTAATTGAAAAAGTAATTCATGAGGAAGGGGTTTTAGAACAGTTATTAAATGATTTCTCCATTAACGTAACTGAAATGTTCCGTAACCCTATCTTTTTTAAAGCGCTAAGAGAGCATGTGATTCCGGAATTAAAAAAGTATCCTGAAATTAGAATTTGGCATGCTGGATGCGCAACTGGTGAAGAAGTATTATCCATGTCCATCTTACTTCATGAAGAAGGACTAAGTGAAAAAGCTATTATTTACGCAACAGATATGAATACAAATGTGTTAGAAAAAGCAAAACAAGGCGTCCTTCCGTTAAATAAAATGCAAACTTATACGAAAAACTATTTACAAGCTGGGGGTACACAAGCATTTTCTAACTATTATTCAACAGATAATCGTTTCGCTTATTTTAATCCTTCTCTTTTGCAAAACATTATTTTTGCGCAGCATAATTTAGTAACTGATCAATCTTTTAACGAATTTCATATTATACTTTGCCGTAACGTTTTAATTTACTTTACGAGTAAACTTCAAAACCAAGTACAACAACTATTTTATGAAAGCTTAGGTCACAATGGATTCCTATGTTTAGGAAATAAAGAAACTCTCCGTTTTTCTAATATAATGCCGCATTATATCCAATTTAATCCGAACGAACAAATCTATCAAAAAATACAATAAAAAGCGTATGAAATCCTCTGTTTGGATTTCATACGCTTTTTATTTCGCATTCGTTTGTATCATAATGAGACACATATCATCTGATTGCGCTTTCTTTTGTTCTTCCTTGTAAAACCCTTCTATCTCGCCTTCTAAATCTCCCCATTTTCTTTCTGTAAAAGTACGTAATTTCTCTTCAGACTCAAATTCATCATTTGCAATTGCTTCAAGAACACCATCTGTAAACAATAATATTTGAGCGTTCTTCTCAAAAGGTATAACTGTTTTTTTAACTTTTATTTCATCAAAAAACCCTACCGCACAACTCCCGCGATTTAGTTCCACTACATTTGTTTCATCAACTAAAACGTACCCAGAAGGATGCCCTGCATTTACATATTCAATCGTTCTCTTTTCTGTATCTACTACTAAATATATCGCTGTAAAATAATATGGAATATCGTCATTCTCATTATGCAAAAGAGTCATATATTTATTTAAGTCTTTAATGACAAGTTCTGGATCGATTAAAGATTTAATCGTTTCACGTAATACAGATGAAATAAACATACAAACTAATGAAGCAGATATACCATGTCCCATCACGTCTAATAATATAATACCGTAGCGGTTTTCATCGATTTTATACCAATAATACATATCTCCAGCTAGTTTGAATGAAGGTAAATAGCTTGCTTCAATTTTTATATGATCTTCTCTTAATGGGCTACTTAATAAGTTTCTTTGTACTTGTGTAGCTAAATCCAATTCATTACGAAGGTTTTCTTCTTGTTCTTTATGCCAATTTAATTCCGATTTCAAGCGTAATGCTACACGCATACGCGCTAATAGTTCCACTTTATTTATTGGTTTCGTAATATAATCCATTGCGCCTATATCAAGCGCTTCAGCTAATTTATTCGCATCTTCTAAAGCTGTTACAAAAATAATAGGAATATCTTTAAACTTCTCCTCTTTTTGTAATCGCCTACAAACTTCAAGTCCATCAATTTCAGGCATCATAATATCTAATAGGATTAAATCAATTTCATTATGCCTGGAAGAATCTTTTCCAAAATGGATGTATTCGAAAAGATCTTGTGCAGAATTCAGCGATACAAGATCCTGATATCCGGCTTGTTTTAAAATTTTTTCAATTACAAAAATGTTAACCGGATTATCATCAACAATTAAAATGGACACAAGTTATTTCCCCTTTTCTTATATAAAATGTAAATCGATTATCATTTTCTATTTTTCTAGTATTACATACTCAGTTATAAAATGAAAATTTCCTACTCTAACATAATTTTTATACAGCAAAAGAACAAACCCCCAGAAATGAGAGTTTGTTCTTTCATTCTATAAATTTCCACTATTAATTTAACACTAGTGCTTTGTCACTTAAAAGACGATCTAACTCTTCCATATGATTGGTTTCATCTGCGATCATATCTTCTAATTTTACAACTAACTCTGTCATGTTTAATTTCGTTGCCTGTTCTTTTCGCTTTTCATAACGCTTAATTGTTTCATATTCTGATTGTCTAGCGTATTCTAACATTTCTCTAACATCTTCTGCTTGTTTCACTCGTAAAGGGATTGTAGTAGGTGTACCACCTAGCGTCTTAATTTTCTCCGCTAAATATAGGGCATGTCCTTGTTCATCACTAATTTCAGATTCAAAGAAAGGTTTTAACACTTGTCTATATATACCAGAAACCGTAGCAGCATTATGGTTATACATAATAATTGCTGAGTATTCTCCTGCTAAATCTTCATTCAATCCTTCGATTAGTTCTTTCACATCGTGTGACATTTCATATCTCCTCCTATACTTAATAAGTACCCCTTTTCTCGTGTTTTAAACATAATTCTTTAAAATTTTTATGTATCTAAAAATGCGGCTTGTTTCAACTTACTTATCGCTTGTCTTTTAATACGAGAAACGTGCATTTGTGAAATACCTAACCGTTCCCCTGTATCTTTTTGATTTAAATTTTCTTCAAATATATAATGAATAACACTCTTTTCCGTATCATTTAATACGTTAAAAATATCCTCTAAAACGAGACGTCTTTCTGTCTCTTCATATCCTTGCTCTACTTCACCTACAGATTCAATTCTCGCTACCGAACTGCCATCAGATGCATTTTCAACTACATCATCTAAGGAAGATACGCGATAATTATTTTTCGCATCCATAATTTCTAGCACTTCCTCTTCGGATAGTCCTAAATGATCCGCAATCTCTATAATCTTCGGTGAACGTTGCAGGTGATCTGTTAGTTCCTCTATCGCAAGTTTAATTTTTCCGCCTAAATCTTTAATTCGCCTTGGAACGTGAATGCCCCAAGTTTTATCGCGTAAATACTTCTTTATTTCCCCTACTATCGTAGGTATTGCAAACGGCTCAAAAGCATTCCCTATCGAATAATCATACCTTCTTATTGCGCCTAAGAGCCCTAACATTCCTACTTGTATAATATCCTCATGCATCGGCCCACCTTTTGAATAGCGATATGCAATGGAATATACGAGATTTTTATAATGCTCAACTAACCTTTCCTGCGCTTCATCACATTGGTTTTGTTGGAAGTCTGCAAGTAGTTTAATAACGTCTTCTTTAGTAAGAGTTGTAGGTTGAGATTGGATTTCCATCATTCTCCACCTGCTCTCTTTGTATATATTTTGTCATTAAAACTGTCATGCCCTCATCATGCATAATTTGTATATCATCCATTAACGTATTGATTAAATATAAACCTAAACCATTTTCCGGCAAATGTTCTACTGGTTTACTAATATCATACGGACCAACTTTCCTTTTTAAAGTGCTAAAATCAAAGCTAACCCCATTATCAGCAACCATAATTTCTAATCGATCTTCATATAGCCCAAAGACAATTGCAATTTCTCCAACGTCTTCTTTGTATGCATGTTGTACAATGTTTGTACATGCTTCACTAATAGCAATTTTCATATCTTCTATATCGTCATAAGCAAAGCCCATTCGATTCGCAACACCAGCCATTGTTAAACGAATAATAGCGACATATTCTGCCTTTGCAGGAATTTTCATTTCTATCTTTTCAAATCTCTCCATCATCCCTAGTCACCTTCTTTCTACTTTTTCAAAATCGGAATTCAAATTTAATATTTCTGTTAGCCCTGTAATATCAAACAATCTTTTTAACCTTTTAGATACACCAATAAATTCTAGCTTTCCATCATTTTTCTTAACCGCTTTTAATAGAGCTATAAACACGCCTAAGCCTGTACTATCCATATACTCTACCTCAGTAAAATCTACTACAATATGAACCTCTTTTTCGCTTGCAATAGGCATCATCTTATTTTTTAAATCTGATGCCGTATATGCATCAATCTCACCATTAAGTTGTACCCTATAACCTACATCATTTTGCAAAATATTTATTCCCAAATTCATCATTTCCGCCCCCTTATCTCAAACTATTACTATGTAATTACCCATAAAAATTAGTTTTAAACATATTTTTTCATTTTCATTATAAATAAATTTTCTACACCTTTCTCAGCTTAGCACTTAAATCGTACTAATAAATGTTTAAAACTTATAAATTTGTGTATGTATAATGTATAAACATTATTTTTAGGGGGATCTATCTATGGAAGAGCACAGCTTTAAAAAGGGAGATTTCGTTCAATTTTCTTATCGACACGATCATGCTACAAAATTAGTTGGTTCCATTATTAACATACTAACGAATACAATTGTAGTGGATATAGGTAATAACGAAGATGTATCTCATATAGAACCGAGGCAGGTCGTAAGAATAAACAATTGTAAGAAAGTAACGATGGTTTAATATAAAGTGAAACTTTAAAGAGTGGGGGGATGAAGAATCCCCCCACTCTTTCCTATATAGATTACATAAAAAAGCATCCAAATTATTTTAATTGGATGCTTTTTTATGTATATTTATCACTCTTTTAACTTTATAGTTACATATAATAAACTTAAGATTACTATTCATGATCAAACTTACGCTTTCCGCAGCATTCTAGAGAAGAATGTAACGATTAAAATAAAGACGATTGCACCTAATAACGCTGGAAGAACGAAAATACCTCCCCATTCAGGACCCCAATGACCAAATAACGCACTACCTACCCAAGATCCGATTAATCCAGCAATCACATTACCAACTATACCTAAAGGAAAGTCTTTTCCCGTAATCATTCCAGCTAACGCACCAATAAGTCCACCTACAATACACGTAATAATAAGTCCCACAATTAAACCTCCCATATTATTTTTATAATGGATTTATCAAGCTTTGGTTTGTAACCAAAGCTTGATAAACATGTATTATTCTTTATTATCCAGCCCATCACTTATCTTTTGTTTCACTTTTCCGACTTTTTCTTTTATCGTTCCCTTCGTCTTCTCCCACTTCCCTTCATTTTTCAACTCTCTATCTTCTGTAACTTCACCAATTCCTTCTTTTACTTGTCCCTTTGTCTTTTCAACTTTACCTGTAATTTGTTCTTTTAGTCCGCCACTCATATTTCCCATCTCCTTTTCTTAATAGATTTATAGGATACAAATTTAAATAGAATACGTGCATCTTCTTTCTTGTAACCATTCACCGACTCTTTCTAAATCCTTAACGAATAACAAGATTTTCCCTTCATCCAGCTTTTCTTCATAGAAGTTCGCTTCTTCCTCATTAAGCCCTAACTCCTGCATCTTATTTCTTAACTGATCTCCCGTTTTTTGAAAGACATTAATAATGCTTGTCCCAAGCCCCTCCTCTTTTATACCAATTGTATTTACGTCTGCATTGTCTGCGATTCTATCTGTCCTTTCTTTCTCGTGTGTTAATACGTAAATATCTTTTTGGTCTATTCCTTTCTTCACTAGATCATTCGCCGCATTCATGACCTCTTTCTCCGTAATAAATTCATATACAAAAGGTTTACTATACTTCGTTTCCATCTTTAACTTCCTCCTTTAAAATGAATTATTTGTTATATTATATGTAGTACACCCATTTTCGAAATGTTAAACATAAAATTTGAAAAAAAATGAGAAGGAGAGTACATATGCACTTTCGTCTAGAGTTATTTGTAGAAGATTTGCAAAGGTCTATTCGTTTTTATGAGGAAATCCTTACCCTTGTATTCTCAAAAAAGAATACAACTGGTGCAATGATTAAACTAGGGGATTTTTCTTTATTATTGACCCCTGATTATATTCTTAATGAAAATCATTATTTAAAAACAGATGGACTTAATCCAAAAGGTAAAGGTGTTGAGATTATCATAGTTTTTGATCATATCGAACAAATATACCAACATGTATTAGAAAAAAATTATCCAGTGGAATCTAACCTTAAAATGCAATCTTGGGGAATGAAGGATTTTCGTATCGTAGACCCTGATGGTTATTATTTACGATTAACCTCCTCTTGAATTTTCTTTATCCCAAAACTAGTAGAATAAATCCCCTTACAATAACTACCTAAATTAACAGAAAATTGTTATAATTAAACATAAGGAGGGATACTATGAAAAAAATCATATCTATATGCGCTCTAACCGCTCTATCTTTCACTTTAATAGGCTGTACAAGCACCTCAGCTACAGATAAAGCTTCACAAGCTAAGCAAGAACATACACAAACTACCTTTCAATTAAAATCCGCAAATATTACAGACATTGAAATACTTAGTACAATAAATAACAACGTTTCAAAATCTCAAACAGACAACGAAGAAATGATACAATCTATCGTTTCAGCAGTTCAAAAAGGCACGCCTAAAACAATCACTTTAGATCAAAAAAAGCGAGAATCTGCACATTCTACTATTACCGTTACATATAAAGATGACGCAAAAGAAGAATTTCTTGTTTGGGTTGATAATAAAGAGCAAATTACGATTGCTAAAGATGAGAAGAAGGATAAGGTCGAAGGGGTGATTGTGAATATTGAAGATGCTAAAATGATGAAGGATTTTTTTAAGAAAACATCTTAGCAGATAACTTTTCTTTATACATTAAAAAAGCCCACCTATTTCCGTAGGCGGGCTTTATCTTTATTACACAATAAGAAAGTATACTCTCATTTCCTCTGAAATTTCATGTAATTATACATATTTATGAACATAAATGTATTGATGAACTTTATCTACATACGCATGGCATTAATCCATTGAAAATTTATCTTCTTTAAAGCTAAAGCAAAACTCTCTTTTAGAAAAAAGAAAAGACACCCTAAGGTGCCTTCCTCCGACTTGAACCATCTTAATTTTAATAATATGTATTGGACTCCCATCCAATTATTATTTTACCATGTTAAGTTGTTTTTGTTTATTGAGAAATACAATAATTTACTTGTGCTGGTTGTCTGTATGAGGTCTTTTTGTAGTCCATGCAGCGATTAACAAAAGAACAATAGCCGTGATAACACCTAAAAGTCCTTGCTTGAGCCACATGGATAATGCGGCATTTGAGCCAATGGCTAGAAACATAAGCATTACTGTGTATTTATTAAATCTCATTATAAGTAACCTCCCAATGTAACTGCACATAAGAAAATTTCACCATTCATTTATTACGTAAAAAATGGTATTAAACAAACTTTAGGTCCCTTATTTACAACTAAAATCTATATTTTAAAAAATGATATAGAAGCGAGCTTGAGTAAAATTATGCGCTAAGCCAATGTGACACTATCTCCGAAGGAAATACCGTATTGCAGAGTAAAAACATTATACTTCCTAGTGGAGTGAAATTCAGTGTTATTTTTATAACGCTCCATTTTTCCATTCTTTATTATGAATATCTAATCCTTCTTGGCCAAAGAAATGGAGAATAAATTCTTTTTCATCACTAACAGTTTTTTTAGCTAGTTTAGATCCTTCCATACTTTTCCTTGTTCCAGAACGTAAATAATGAATTTCCCCAAAGTCTTCAACTGCAGATTCGAAATTTCCATCGTACCATTTGTTCAGAATAGATTCATATTTTTGTCTTTCCTCATTATTTATAACATGTAAGTTGTTTTTTAAGTATTGAATGTTTTCTTTTATCATTTGAAATCGCCCTACATCACGAGTACCAGAAACATGAAGATTATTCCCATTGAATGTGAGTTTTTGTAAAGACATATGTATCATCATATCATTTATCGTTTGCTCGTTTTGGATTTCCCCAATCGACTGTGCCGCTTTAGATAATTCATCTTCACTTACTACATAACTATCTTTTTGTTGCTTTTGAATGGTTTGAACTTTTGATTTTTCCTGAACCTTTTCTTCTTGTTTAGGTTTTGATTCAGGTGTAGCCTTCTCATTTGAGCTACAAGCAGACGTTCCCATAAGCAATGTACTGCATGTTAACGTCATAAGTAACTTTCGTTTCATTTTTTCACGCCTATCTGTATTGGTTATTTTAAATAGATTTTTTAGAATGTAAGATTTCTCATCTCATAGTAGCAAACAATTGATTTGTACATTGTCATGTTTTGTCGAAGGGTAATAAAAAATACCTTATGATGTCTTCCTTCGATTTGAATTATCTTAATTTTAATAATATATATTAGACTCCCTTCGCCTATCAAGCTAAGAAAATACAACTACCCCAGAACGAGATTGTATCCTAACTTGCAATAAAAAAGTTCATCTTTTCCTTTTAGGGTAATTTTACATTTTCAAGTTGATAGGCACAGGGCACGCTCTATAAAGCAGATTTTTTGAACAGCGTAACATAATTAATAAAATGTATACTATATATCTTATATGTTATGTGGGAGCCAGAAGCTAAAGGAATTAGTACTTGATTATCATGAAGAAAAAGCCACAGTGAAAGTGTTGATGAAGATTTTTACTAAACTACGCATAGGTAGAAAAGTATATATACTTCTCTACCTATCTTAATGTTACTTGATAAGTGCTTATTTGTATTATATATACAAGGAAATGAAACCGGCTATAACAATCAATGGCAGGATTACTGCGAGTTTATTTTTTAGAGGGACACGTTTGTCTGGGACACCGGGGTGGATAACAAATGCAAGTAAAACAATTGCTCCAATAATACCTAAAAGTGTATGAATGACCATCCTCCTAAGGAATATTATTGTTAATTTTATCACACTCAAATAAAAAAAGGATACAAATAACAATTAACCCTAAATACACCATTATGAATTTCAATTATACAGCTTCACCAAACATAAAGTGAAACTATAATCAGCGATGAGTGCCCTTCCCCACTGATTATTAATTGACCCTCTCGAGCATTTACGGGCAAATGAGGGATAACAGTAAAAATAATATAATTAAGAGAGGAGTGAAATTTCACTCCTCTTTTTTACTTGTGGATTTTAACACTCATTAGATCGCTACTAGAATTTTGCTTCTCTAAGCTTATCTCTATTTTAAGATTGTTTTTATTTATATCAAAATTACCTGTGCGTGTATTAGAAGCCACTATATTATCAATCTCTGTACTCAAATCTAAGTTTGGATTTATCATATTGATCCATTTTTCCCCTAACTCTACTAACGCCTTCTTATCTTGACCTCTATCAATTACAAAATTAACAGTAAAGTTACTTTCATTATCGCCTTCTACAGTGAAATTCCCATTAAATTCTGGAATCCCTTCTAATACCGGAGAGAATAACACGACCTCTGAACGTGGACCGCCTATCCCTATATATTTTAGCTCCGCATTATATTTTGCGTTAATTTCAGTAATAAGATTTTGTGCTTCCTTAGATATAGATTTTTTTAATACCGAAGAGCTATCCATCCAACCTTCATGATAATAAATGAGCTCGTCTGCTAAATCTTGTGGGATAGCAGTAGGCTTTGACTCATGCTCTTTTTCCGATTTATTAATTGCATTGTATAAGAATAGTGCATACTGCTCACGAGTCACGAGACTTTGTGGTTCAAACTTATTATCACCTGTGCCCGTCGTAATTTTATTTTCTTGTAATGCACTGATAGCATTTGTTGCCCAGTAATTTTTATCTACATCTTTGAAAGTGGTAGTAGATGTTGCTTTAAAGTTAAAAGCCTTTGTTAATACAACAGCTAATTGTTCACGCGTTAAAACGTTATCTGGACCAAATTTCCCATTACCAAATCCGTTCATAATACCTGCTTTATTAAGAGCTAAAATTTCTTTTTTAAACATATGCTCTTCTATATCTGTGAAAGGGTTTTGTGTATTAAGTTCATCTACTGGCTTCAAGTAGGCATATATTAGTCTAGCTACTTGTCCTCGTGTAATATTATCACCAAAACCAAACATTCCGTTTCCATAACCAGCCACAATATTTTTCTCTTTTAAATCCATAATTGCTTGATAAGACCAGTGATTTTCAGGAACATCTTTAAATCCTAGTGTATTTTCTGCTTGCACATTTGTTAGAGGTGTTAGTGTTGTTGATGCAATAACTGCCCCTGCTAAAATTAATTGTTTAAAATTCATAATTGAATCCCCTTATCCTTAAAATAATATATTAAAAAAATACCGTAAATATTCTTTTTAATATTAACATATAAAGATACTTTTTGTAGGTTAATTATGGAATATTTAAAGAAGATTATTCCAGCATATAATGTTTATACAACTAAATTAAAATCATACTAACTTGCTTCCAATACGCACTCATTTCCTTTACCAATTTTTAAAAAATACAATTTATAAATGCAAAAAATCCCCTCAAAGCATCAGCTTTAAGGGGACCCCTCCTATCATCTTCTCTCTTCATACAACCGATGTGCCTTATATGAGCAAATTAAATACATAACAATTGCTGTAGGAATAAACAACCATGCAAAGCCTCTCATCAATGCTAATGGTGTTTCAAATAAGAATGACCATAGAAATGATACACCTTGCTTATCCCATAGTCCTGGCGTAAAATATAGTTCTTTCGGATTTGCAAGTGCTCCTAAATGAATCGTGTCATTAAACATAAATAGGATTAATATCGGAATAGAGCATATAGCTAACTCTAAAAATGTTTTAGATAGACGTTTATATTTCCCTGCTCGTGACATTTGATCTGAAAAAATGTCATCTTCGCTTTCCTCATCTACCTTTTTAAAATAGTGCGTACCTGACCACCAATTACCAGCTATATGCTCCCAGCCACTATCTTCAAATAATGTGCAGTAATTCATAAAATCACTTTTTCTACTAAATACTCTATGGTCTATTTTAATCGTCGCATCTTCCGGTTCTGTATATCTAAATGTATAACCAAATGTATTACTTTCTAGTTGATATCCTTTCCAAGCCATCTCTTCTAACCACTTTTCCTCTTTCTCAAAGTCTAAAAAGAATCTCAATCTCCACATCATCGTTTCCCCCTAACTATACGTGTAATAAACTTTTTGTAACCTCAATAATGTGCTGCATTCTCATAAAGTCTAAATGCAATACTTCTTTCCCACGTTCCGTAATGGCATACACTTTTCTTCGTTTATCTTCACTTTTTACCGATTCTATTAACCCTTGTTTTAATAAATTTTCAACCGCCCCATACAATGTACCCGCTGCAATTTTCACTTGATGATTACTCAATTCCTCTACCTTTTGCATAATTAAATAACCATGTGCTGGCTCTAATAAAGCTAAAAGAACGTAATACGTCGTTTCCGTTAATGGTAAATTTTTATCTCTATTCATAAAGACCTCCAATGTAACGATAAATATATAGCTAAACTATACAGTCAAACTGTATAGTTTGATTTTATACAGTTTGACTGTATATGTCAAATTAAGTTATAAAAAAATAACCTAGATCCCATAGGATCTAGGTTATTTTTTTACATAAATGTAATCGTTACTAAAGAATATCCTTCTTTCGCATTATACGGCTCCGCTTTATAAGAAACACGGTTCGCCCCTTGCGGATAACCAATTTCTCCAATTGCTTTTTTCACATCTTGCAATGCGCCATCCATTGATTGTTTATAAAGGATTTCAATCTTTGGTGACTTTTCATTATAACGTTGCTGCATTTTATTTTTGAATTCATTATAGTTGTTTGCAATGTATTCATTTCCTAAATAATTTAACTTTGTATCTTTTAAAATTTGCTGATATGCAGAAGTTTTCGTACCACCTGCCGCAATTTTATTTGTTAATGTACTATAATAATTTGTTGTAGCTTGCGGATAGTCCCCTCGGTTCCACTCATGATTTCTTGCGATTTGCTCATCTGATAAGTTGAAATAAGAATACGTTACGCGGCCTTGTTCATCTGGCACCGGATCATCGAATGTTGTATCAAGGTGATACCATTTGTTTTCGATTTTCACCAAGTTCCAAGCATGAGGCTGACCGTCTCCAGTTCCTACTACAAAATGATTCTCAATTCCCGCTTCTTTTAATAATTGATAAGTTAATAGTGCGTAACCTTGGCAAACTGCAGAACGATTTACGAGTGCTTCATATGCTGTGTAAGCTTTATAAGACGTATCATAAGAAACATGTTTTACGACATAATCATGAATCGCTTTCACTTTTTCATGATCATCCATCCCAACTTGTGTAATAGAAGAAACAATTGCCTTCGCTTGCTTCATTACATATTCTGTTTGTTCTTTCGTTTCACGATATGTAATTTTCAGCGTAAACGTATAATTTCCAGGTGATCCAGAAAGTCCATATGAAACATTCGATCTATTATTATTTGTATACTCATTTTTACTTGCCACTTCTTTATAAGCGTTAAAAAGTGTATTCATCACTTCTTTTGTATTACTATTTGTCGTTTTATATGGAAGTGTAATATTCGTTTCGTACGCATTAATACGCTTTTGCACTTCATCTTTAAATGCTGCTAATAGTGCTGCATCTCCTGTATCTTGCACCGCAACCGCAGGCTTTTTATACTGCAAAGCATTATATAAAAACTGTGCATATTGTTCACGCGTTACCGTTTTAGCAGGTTCAAATTTCCCGTCGCCTGTACCAGATGCAATCCCGTTTGACTGCACCGCACTAATCGCCCCTTCTGCCCAAAAGCCATCCGGAACATCATTAAATGTATGCTTTTGCTTAGCCGAAACTTGAAAAGCGTTTTTAATAATTTGCGCCATTTCTGCACGGCTAACAGAATCTTTCGGTCTAAAACCTCCATTTCCATCCCCGTTAAAAATCCCTAATTTCGTTAACGTTAAAACCTCTTCTGGAAACAATGTGGATCCTGCGCGAATATCTCGATACGGATTGTTTAAAGTAGATCCATCTTGTAATACGTAACGAGCACCATCATTACTAAACGTACCACCTTGCTTATTCGGTAACAACGCACGATAAATTAAAGCTGCAACTTGCTCTCTCGTCGCAACATCACCGAAACCAAACTTCCCATTTCCATAACCAGAAATAATATTTTTACCCGCTAAATCTTTAATTGCTGGATACGACCAATGCGATGTAGGCACATCGGAAAAAACACCCGCCTCAGCAGCTCTCACATCACTGCCGTTTGTATACAGTAAAGCACCACCAATAAGTGATAATGATGTAATTGATTTTAGTAGTTTCGTGTACATAATTCCTTCTCCCAATACCGTTCTCTATTTATGTTGTTTTTTGTCGAAAAATCTAAAAGAATATGACAAAACATATTATACAATTAAAACTTTTTGAGGGATACACTAATTTTTGAAATATGCAAAAACTCATATTAATATATTTTTTCGTATTAATATTATGTTGCTTTATTTATGAATATGTATAGGTAGTAACTCCTTATAACTCCCCTCATGATAATCTCTAATTTTATATTGATATTCTTTAGAATAATTATTCTTTATTTCTCAATATAAGAAGCCTTGGATTTTCATTAACATTCCTGTATTATATAAACAAAGAGTAAGGTAAGAGTTACTCTTTGCCATTTTAGAAAAGGTTCTGTTGGAGACAGCAGGATCTTTTTTCATATAGAGATAGTTTTGCTGAATTTTTCACCACTAACCACAAAAAACATCTTGTAATCATCATATATCGAATTAATATACCGAGAGAGAATCAAATACCAGTTACACTAGAACTTATTCTTATAGCAATTAGTGTGTTGGCTATTTAATAAAATAATTTCAAAAAACTAGGAAAAGAACGAAGAATTCCTTCGAATAAAACTCAATATTATGTCCATAATGTTGATAGGCTGTATGCCAAAACCCATTTAGGTTTCTCTGTATCTCCTTGTATTGAGCAGTTAGCCCTTGCTAGCTGCTCTTTTATTGGTAACCTTGTTAGACAAGTTTTCATATAATGTAGTCATTCCTTTCTTATAAATTAGGCTCGTCACTTGAATTATAGAAATGGGATTATATCCTATAACATTTTCAGGAATCATCCATATTTTATTTCTGAAAAAGTGCTTTGTTTTGCTGAAGGTGGTTGCGGAAACAACCGCCTTTTTATTTATGGCAAAATGAAATTTCTATTACGATTCATTACAAAGTATGTTATTACTGGTACAAGCTGGTATAATAAATACAGATCAAACATTGAAAGGAAATATGACAATGAAAAGATATTTCAACTTCATTTCACTTTTCTTAACTGTACTTGTAATAATTAATCTTACAAATATACATACGAAGTACCAATTCTTTATAGGTGCATCTATAGCACTATGTTTAACTATTCTTTCTACAAATGAAATTATAAAATTCCTTGCTACTAGTAGCTTGTTACTTTACGGATTTGCCGCTTTTACTTTTTTAAGTATTGCTTGCTAACTTTCAATTTCACCTTATATTAAAATAGCGTTTTTATTTAATTTCACTACAATAATATAGAGACACATACGATTTTCTTTGTTTATGGGTTCTTACGTAATAGTAAGAACCCTTTTTTATCGAGAATCAGTTTAAAAACTAAAAATAAAAGAACCTCATTAAATGAGGTTCAAAAAATCTACTATTTTAAATTACCTTCATAAAAAGCAACTCCATTTTGAACATGTTTTAAATACCATGTAATCGTCCCGCCACAAACATTTTCATTAAAACTATTAGCATATACTCCATTTGAGTAATAAAGAGTTCTTTTGAATTTACCATTAGAATACTCATAAGGAATTGAGCATGCTGCTTGCTTCGGAGAGCTCACATCTTTTTGCGTGTCAGCTGAAGCCGCTCCAATTCCTCCTGTTAATGCAATACCAGTTGCCAATAGCCCTACTACTAATTTCTTAAACATAATAAATCAACCAGATATTATGATATACTCACAAAGAACTGATACAAAATTTCTTTAGATTGGAAAACTAAAGTCTTATCTACCTAAAAGGAAGGCGCCTAATGGCGTCTTTTCTTTATTTTCAAAAGGACCTGCTCAATTCATTCTTTAAAACATAAGGTAAAGTGAACCCGTTAAAATCCATGGAATGAACCCTAGTTTTACCCTTTTATCTAAAGGAGGCACTATTGTTATGGGATATGGTGGTAGTTGCGGAGAAGGCTGCGGTTTCGCTGGAGGATTTGCTTTATTAGTTGTATTATTTATTCTATTAATCATTATCGGATGCAGCTGTTTCTGCTAAAAAACTATTAGAAAGAGGTTGTCCCAAAAGCAGCTGAATAAATACTTTTGAGCAACCTCTTTTTTATTGTTTCTTATAAGTAAATTATTTGTATTCCTGTCTATATAATTTAAACGAATAAATAGCTCCAACGAAGAATACAAAAGCTTCAAATAATATAAAGATTTGACGGAAATTCTCGATATCTTTACCAACTAAAGAAATAAATATAGCATTCATTAGAATTTGAGTAGTAAACATACGAGAAGTAATTTTTAAATAAATAGCATTTGTTCTTTCATCTGGTTTACCAATTTTTTTGTAAATAATAATAAGTGCAATTACTGAACCCAAAAATAGAAGTGCTGTAAGTCCTACAACAATATTGAAATTCCCTGTGCTTTCTAACATCCATTTATTTAATAAATCAATCATTATTATCTTCCTTTCCTACATAAGAGAATATTTCGTTCTTCTTCACTATAATAAAAAAAGAAAAAGGAAAACATCGAACTTTCTTACAAACATTCTTGTATTCTTACAATTTCGTCATTTTGTAAATGTATTCATAGCCTTGCCTTTCACTATTTTCTTTGGAAAACATAGTGAATTACGAGAAAGAGCGCTACAAGATCAACTTCCAAGAAGTAGTGCACGAAACCTCTTAATTAATGAAATTAGTATGTGGAATACAGCTTATTTAAATAAAGCAATAAAAACTTTGAAGAAAAAAGAACATTTCGTTAGCGCTACCCCACATCCATCATTTCAAGCTTGCTGACTATTTTTAAAATTGAATAGTTTTATCCATTAAGAAGATAAAGGAATGAGAAATACGATGAAGAATTAGAATAGATAATGTGAAAAAATGGAAAGAGGAGAAAAGATGAATCTAAAATTAATAGATGTAACAGAAGAAAATTTCTTTGAAATTATTAATTTAAAATCAGATAAACTTCAAGAAAAACACATTCAAATATATGAAAGATGGGTTGGTTCAAACGCTTTCTTTCTTGCAGCTTGCCAAACGTTTGGGTTTACTCCGAAAGCTATATATGATAATGATGTTTTAATAGGTTTTGCTTCGTATGGGTTTAGAAATGAAACGAAGCAATATGAGTTAATTAGCATGATGCTTGGCCATCAATATCAAGGGATAGGGTATGGAGTTCCTGTTTTAAAAGCAGTAATAGATAGTATGGTTCAGACGTACAAATGTGAAGAAATATTCTTATCGGTTATTTACGATAATGAACGCGCAAAGCGGATTTATGAAAAAGTGGGTTTTAGGCCAACAGGAGCGATTGAAGAAGGACACCATCCAGAATTAGTTTACTGTTTAAAATTAAAAAACTATGTAAATGTATAAAATTATATATACCTATAGTTCTGTACGAATCATTTCATTTTCTGATTTTTTCCCCATATTCTTTAACATATGAAGCAAAAAAAATCTTGAAACACCCATTGCATCTAAAAATTAACCAAGATGTATATATCTCTTATAACGTAAACGGCAAGTAACTCCAAAATATACAATGAAAAATCCCTGTAGGAATTTACATATGTCAAATATAATAGAAAGAATATTCTGTTCATTATCCCAACGCGCTGAATAAGTACATTATTGTATGTTAAAAATTTAGCTTAAGGTGGGATTGTATATGACTGAAGATAAAAGACTGAAAAAGCCCGTAGTAAGTTTTATATTACTAACCAACATTATTTTTTGGCCACTTTTTCTGCTTGTAGGAATTACAAAGTTATTACATGTTCCAACTTGGATTTTTGATGTAATGCTCTGCATATCAGCTTGGTCTTCCACTTTTGCTTTTATATTTCTATTTAAAAGAATTTATCCTGGACAGAGTTTTATTCAATTCGTAAAAGATAGATTTAAAAATAAACTTAATTACTCTATCGTTCTTACTGTAAGTATCATTCAAATAATTATATTTTGGACGATGTTGTTTCTCATTTCAACTAACAGTGAAGCAAACTCTATTTTTAATAGAACTACATGGGGCGTATTACTTTATTATGTTGTTAAAACTATTGTATCCGGACCACTAGGAGAAGAATTAGGGTGGAGGGGTTTTGCATTAATGGAGCTTCAGAAAAAATACTCACCATTAAAATCTTCAATCATTATTGGTTTTTGGTGGGGAATGTGGCATCTACCTATATGGTTTACTACAGGTTTTACAGGCAGTAATTTAATCAAATATATTTTGTTTTTTATGATTGCAATTATATCTACTACAATTATCATGACAACATTTTATAATTTAAATCAAAATTTAATTGTTCCAATGATCATCCACTTTTTCTTTAACTTATTTATTGGCATAATCAATGGACAATTAATTGAATTAATTATGTATACTGCAATTTTTTATTCCATAGTTGCGATTTTACTTATAATTATAAATCCAAAGAAAGTTTTATATGGGAATAAAATTAAAAAATTTGTTAATAAAGAACATGATTTGATTTAGTAATAGTTTCTACAATTTTTTATAGTTTTTAAGCAATATAATACCTTCTTACTATCAAGTACAAATAAGAGAAGACATCTTAATCGATGTCTTCTTTTCTTATATAATAACAACACAATAAAATTAAGTTGATTCAAGCTGCAGGATGCTACCCTGATATGACAGTAAAGAATACATCATCACGATGTCAGCAGGCAAGAGTAAAAGTATATTCTGCATTTCTGAAAACAGTAGATGGCAGATTGTGACCTGCTGAATCTGCTAAGAAAGAGTATACAAGAACATCCTTAACATCATATTTATTTCCACTAATGATGACATCAAGAAAATCTTCTATTTGGAATTCTGGAGTAAACAACACAATCTTAGTTGTACTGTTTGGTTCTAAAGAAACAAACGTACGAGAGATTTCAACTAATTCAGTTTGAGTTGGGAAAGAAATATTTCGACTTCTCTTAACACTTACCGTTACCTTACTAGTATGGTGACGTGAATCATTGTTTAACATAATGTTGAGAGCAGTTGGAATAATTCCATTCTCAGAAACTGGAACTCGAAACACTCCAGTAGATTTATGAGCCATATAATCACATCCTTTCAAAATAAAGTGAAACTTTAATCAGCCCTCGCCAATCGGGCTTTTACGGGCAGTTGATCCCTCACCTAACTTCTTTGCTTCCGCTGAATTTTTCGGTGGGGGTCTTACTGCCCGTTAATGCGGGATAAAATATAGTTACAATATATTAGATGCAAGAAACGTTCATTTTGATAGGAACAAATTATATGATTAATATATCTATTTGATTGAAGAAATCTCTCAAATAAGCAAAAACATTGAAAGATTTGATATAGGTACAAATGAATCATATATAAACATAAAGCTATTGATTTAATGAATCGTTGGTTTTCCCAAAAAAAATGCTCCATTAAAAACTAGGAAATAAAAAAGAACTAATCCCTAGAAGGGATTAGTTCAATATCTCAAAAGCTATTATATTACATAGTTTTATGAGCAAACGTTATATAATGTTGTGTGGGATACATAACCTGTCATCCCTTTATAAGTAACTTTTAACCACTGTTTAGAATTACTATAATGCCCTTGAACATACTCACCTGTTACCCATGTGCCAGTAATTTTCTCACCACTATTAAATGTATGTAACACAGGTGATCCAACAGTGTAACCACTGCGCATCTTTGCACCATATGTACCTACCGTACCTCCCTTTGCACAAGCTGCTTCTACTGTTTCATTTTCAGTAGTATTCGTAGCCGCGAAAGCAGAGCCGTTAAATGTAAACAAAGTAAAGATAAAAGCTGTTAATAAAGTACCAATAGATAAGCGACGTAACAAAATAAATTCCCCCTTTTTATAATTTATTTCTTCACAAACGATCACCCTAAATATTCTAACTATTTTCAATATATTAATGTTGAGAAATATTAGTTGTATTTTTGAAATAAGATTTTATCAAAAATATTAACAAACTCATATCTTTACAGAGAGAGCGTCGAAGAAGTCTTCTACATATCAACTATATAAAAGTCCCTCCGCCTTAAGGCAAAGGGACTTTCTCATTCCTATTTCAAACTACCCGCAATCTCCGTAAAGATCACTCCAAGTGCATGCGCACCTGCATCTGGATAGCCTAAGCTTCTTTCACCAACTGTACCGGCGCGGCCCATGCGAGCTACGATTTCTTTCGTATACTCTGCTCCTTTAACGGCTGCTTCTGCTCCTTTTTCAAAGGCAGTTTTCATGTTTTCTTCGTTTAAAGTGCTAGCTAACCAAGAATCTACACATGGAGCAAGTGCATCAACAAGTGTTTTATCACCAACTACCGCTCCTCTGCCGAATGATCTTTCACCGATAGATTGTATACCTTGCAGTGCCGCTTGTAACATTTCAGCGAATTCTTTCACTGTTAACTCACGCTTCTCGCCTGCTGCTTTACTAGCTGCACGGAATGCTCCGCCCCAAATTGGACCTGAAGCTCCGCCGCAATGTTCCATAATAATCATGGAACAACCATCAAGGAATGATCCGATCGTTACATTTTCTTGTTCTACAATCGAATGCCACTCACGTTTTAATTGCTTAAATCCTTTTGCTACACTCATTCCGAAGTCTCCGTCACCAGCATGCGTGTCTAGCTCACAGAACGGTACTTCATTTTTAATAATAATATCACTCATTTTATCAACGAGATAAATCATGTTGTTTAATGTAATAACATTATCTTTAATCACAGCGTGCTCTTCTGCTGTTTCTATTTCAAAGGAAACTTCTTTCTCTTCTGTTTCTTCAAGTACATTTACGTACTCTACACTTTCAACTGGCCCATCTACTTTAAACGCTGGTGTATTACACTCTTTTGATAGTAATGTTTTTAGCTCATCATCTAATTTCATCACCGTTAAAGACATACCAGCCATATCAATACTCGTCATATAGTTACCAACGAATACTCTATTAATTTTAATGTTTCTAGCAGCTAATTCTCGTGTAACTGCGTTGTTAAATAAGTAAAGTTCTTGCAGTGGTGTACCGCCAAAACCGTTAACTAGAAGTGCAATTTCCTCGCCGTCTTTTACTCCTAAATCTTTCATTAAATCATTTGTCATACGGTTCGCTAATTCATCAGCCGACAGCATTTTTTCACGTTTAATTCCTGGTTCGCCGTGAATACCTACGCCGTATTCCATTTCATCTTCCGCAAGTGTGAAAGTAGGTGATCCACTCGCTGGAACTGTACAAGACGTTAACGCTAAACCGATTGTGCGCACGTTAGCAGCTGCTTTTTCTGCGACAGCTTTCACCGCTCCTAAATCCATACCTGCTTCCGCTGCTGCACCAGCAATTTTATGAACTAAAATAACGCCCGCAACGCCGCGGCGCCCTACTGTGTACAGGCTATCTTCTACCGCAATATCATCGTCCACTTTTACGTAATCTACTTCAATTCCATCTTCCGTCGCTAAATGCGCACCATTTTTGAAATTCATAATATCGCCGCTGTAATTTTTAATAATTAATAACGTACCTTTTTTACTAGCTGTCTCTTTAATTGCTTGGTATACCTGAATTTGTGAAGGCGAAGCAAACACATCTCCGCATACTGCCGCATCTAACATTCCTTTTCCGACTAACCCTGCATGTGCCGGCTCATGACCACTACCGCCGCCACTAATTAACGTTACTTTATTTTCGTTCATTTCTTTCTTCTTAATCACTTTATATTTTTTCAAAAGCTCAAGCTCTGGATGAGCCATAACCATTCCGTTACACATTTCCATTACTAATGTTTCTGGTTTATTTATAATCTTTTTCATTGTAGTTCTCCCTCAATTCCTTTAATATATTGTGATATATTTGAAATCTTCTTCTTACTACTCATGTTAAAATGAAAGCGTTTTATAGTAAACGGACAAAATGGACAATCTGTCTAAAGACACCGCTCTCATTTATGGGTAGGATTTTCATATTACTAACATTCTAGGGATGATTCAGATGACCTCTTCTATAATTTCTAAAAAGATAATCGCGAACTCATTGAAACATTTAATGGAAACAGAGTCTTTTCATAAAATATCAGTGAGCGATATTATGTTACACTGTCAAATGCGTAGGCAAACTTTTTATTATCATTTTAAAGATAAATTTGAACTATTAAGCTGGATTTATCGAGAAGAAACGAAAGAAAACATTATCGACTTTCTCGACTATGAAACGTGGGAAAACATTTTCGATTTATTATTTGATTACTTTTATGAAAATCAAAAATTTTATCGAAATGCTTTTAAAGTCATTGAGCAAAACTCGTTCAATCACTATTTATTTGAGCATACGAAAAACTTATATATGAAAATTATTGATGAACTATCCGTGAGCTGCGGATTCAGCCTTTCTGATGAGACAAAAAATACGATTGCCTCCTTTTATAGTCACGGCTTCGTCGGAACGATAAAAGATTGGATTGAAAGCAAATGCGAAGTAGATCCTTCCATTATGTCTTCTCTTATGAAAAATATGATAAACAATCAATTACTACTATTACTGGAGCAATCAGCAAAGTAATTAAAGGGTGGCAAAAGCAATGAAAAAGATTATGAATGATGTACAACATATCGTTCAAGATATGATGCATGGCTTTTATTTTGAACATAACGACAAAGTAAATTATGACGAAACAAATAACATCATTTATGTGAAAAATATTGAAAAACTGAAGCAAAGCGTCGCTATTATAAGCGGCGGTGGTAGCGGACATGAACCTGCTGATATTGGTTATGTAGGGAAAGGTATGCTTACAGCGGCAGTAAACGGCAGTATTTTCACTCCGCCTACAGTGGAACAAATTGTGACGGCAACTCGCCTCGTGCCAAAAGATAAAAGTATACTATTCATCATCAAAAACTTTAAAGATGACGTTGAGAACTTTCTAGCGGCTGAAAAAATTGCCAAAGAAGAAGGAAGAAAAATTGACCATATCATCGTAAATGACGACGTTTCAATTGAAGATGATGCTTCTTTTAATAAAAGAAGACGCGGCGTCGCTGGCACTGTTTTCGTTCAAAAAATACTTGGTGCGGCCGCTCTTGAAGGTCACTCTTTAGAAGAACTGACTGCACTCGGCCGTTCTATCACTGAAAACTTACACACATTAGGAGTCGCTCTTTCACCTGCCAATGATCCAGTGAAAGGAAAAGCTTCTTTCACGTTAAACGACGATGAAGTCTTTTATGGCGTCGGTATCCACGGCGAAAAAGGTTACCGTAAAGAAGCGCTATCCTCTTCTGAAATATTAGCGATCGAACTAATGAACAAACTAAAAAGCATTTACCGCTGGAGAAAAGGCGACAACTTCGCCATCCTCATTAACGGACTAGGCGCAACTCCGCTAATGGAACAATACATTTTTGCAAATGACATTCGCCGTTTATGTGAGCTGGAAGGATTACAGATTACATTCGTAAAAGTTGGTACGCTACTAACTTCTTTAGATATGAAGGGTGTTTCTTTAAGTTTACTTAAGGTAGAGGACTTGAACTGGGTGAAGTGGTTGAAAGAAAATACGGAAACTGCTAATTGGTAATATAAATAAAAATAGGATGGCTTCAATTGGCCAGCCTATTTTTGTACGTAATTCAGCTATTTAAAAATTTTCGTCCTCAATATTACAGCACATTCACATCAAAAATGTAAATCCTCATTTCCTTCGTATTTTCCTTTATTAAGCCTTTTTCTTATGAATAATTCTGCGACAATTAAATTGGGTACCCATGCTAACCAAGCAATAATAGCGTAACTAAGTTCAAAATGTTCTATCCCAAATAGAACGATAAACAAAGGTAGCCAAATTCTTAATGTAACTGCCGCAAAGGTTAAAGCATAATTTCTAATCATCCAATTCCGATGCTCTTTAATTTTTTTATTCTTAACTCTATGTAATGCTTGATATGCTGATGTTAGCCAAAGTACGGATAACAAACCGAAACCTAGCTTCGCTACCAATCCTCCCGTAGCATAAAAGGATAGGTATAGTCCAGAAACGCCGCCTAATAATATACCAACCATATAAATTCTCCCAGCTATTCGATGACGGTTCATATTCTTTTCTCTAAATTGAGTGGATAATGTAAAAGGGCCAATTACTAATGCTACTATACTAGTTGTAATATGTATAAATAACATCATATACCAAAACTCACTTAATTTAGATCCATACATAAGCTTCGCTTTTACAAGCCCTGTTTGAAATCCATCCATAATAAAATATTGGACAACAATATAACTAGCTACTAAAAAAGCGAAACAAGTAAATACATACCAAATTTTCCTGTTCAAACTTTACTGCCTCCCTATTACATTCATGGAATTTAGATTATATATTACTGTTCATTCTCGAGAAAAATAGAAAAGCCTTCTTTACTGATTTATTCAACACATTGTTTTTATAAACCGAATGACTTACATGCAGCGACGAATAAAATATATGATATAAGTTCCTTCTTCATACATAAAAAACCCTCAAGTATATCGTTTTATACTTGAGGGTTTACTCGTCTCTCATTTTCTTAAATCAATAATTAGCTCATCTGTAATCTGCTCAAGATGGAAAAATCTTTTTATATAATGGATATCAGACCACTTTTCTTCTCCACCAATAATAAATAATTCTTGCGCATCATACATAAATGAAAAGCTTGGATAGAAACTGTCCGCTTTTATTTCAATCCCACCAGTACGATTACTGATAATCTTACAGTCTGCCGAATAGCTTACTAACGTATAGAGAGAATCTTGTGCTGATTGAAAGAAATACTTCATAAGTGTAGTTATATCATCACCATTGGTAATGCACACTTTAAAAAAGCTCGTATCCCTTTTCTTATTAGTAAAAACTAGCTCAAATTGAAGTTTATTCTCTTCTAAAAATCCTTCAATAAAGTCTCTACATAAATAAGTTTCAAATAACATATACATAGGAAATTTGTTATGTGTACCCATAAATCCTTTAATGATTTCTTCGAATCCTGTATGCTGATTCCAATTCGTTCCCACTCCTATCATAATAGGGTGATTTAAATAAATAGGATACAGTGATAACCCTTCATCTTTTAACATATACACTCGTTTTTCATCTGTATGAAGAGCTGGTTTAGATTCTTTTAGTAAGTATTGAGATAATTGAACATGTAACACCTTTACACCTACCTATCATGTAATACATAAACTATATCTATTAAGTTAGAAAAAGAGAATGCGTCATTCACATTTTACTGTGGTTGGGTGTGGAGAACGAGAATCATTTAATAAACGAGATGACACATCTCATTGGAGAATTACAGGTCTTCCAAACAAAGCTGGATAATAAATTAACATCGCTCCTACAAATGAACACACTAAACAAAAAATAGCCTCGTATTTTATGACTAGCGAAGAGTTCATATCAATCTTTTTTTCCTCTCTTTTCAATATCATTTTAAATAATGCTGTATATAATACTTTATATAATACATACCCAACAATCGTCCCGAGAGTATTCGTAAATAAATCATCAATATCTGTAATTCTATTATTTAGTAATTGATTTAACTCAATTGCCAATGAAAAAAAGAATCCCGCGCATACGGTGTTTTTCATTTTTCTAAATTGCGGCCAAATGGTCGGTAATAAAAAACCTAAAGGCATAAACAGTAAAATATTCAAAAGATACGTCGTACTACCTACCGTATCAAATAGAGTCAAATTAATTTGATTTACACGAATCCACGTTTCATATCTACTTATATCCCATACAGTCGCGATTTGCGTCACTTTATACACTAGCGAAAGGTAGAATAGAAAAACATATACCCATAAAAAATGCCGAATAGATATATTGTTTTTCGCTTTAAAATAACATCCAATTTGAAATACAATACAAAACATAATTGTAAAAAAATACGTATACAAATAACTCATCAAAACTTCTGTGTGCATGTGGAATCCCCTAACTTTACATTTTCATCTATTATTTAGAACATAGTTTAAGAGTCGGTACTTTGTTCATATATTTAATCTTCTACTTTGTCTTCGAATATCGGGAATATATTAAAAATAAACAATCCCCACTTCTTCATTTTCAGTCTCCTCCTTGATGTAACTTGTTTATAGGATAGGAGAAACTTTTAAAATAAAGAGTGGGGTAAATATAAAATTTTTCTTAAATCTTCACATGCAACCCTTGTAGTATTTTCATCAATACAGTATGGAAGTCTGACAAGAGAAAACAGTTAGCGTGAATGAAAAGGTACTTGCAATTTGTAATAAAATTTTAGAGTTGGATGCTTCTAATGAAATTGCTAGGGAAACTATTAAGGAACTAAATTAGTTAAGGGATTGCCATATAGCAATCCCTTAACTAATTCATATTTCTTCCTTCTCATCCCTCATACTATAATACCCCAAATTAACAATAACCAAGAAATACCCACCCATAATTCCAGCTGCAAATGTCCACATGTACTCACGGTGTTCAATTTCATACATAATAATCGCACCGAGTATGGCGGCTGCAAATCGATTCATCATGCCAAGCATCGGTGCTTTTTCTTTTTTTACGATGCTATTTCCAAACTTTTCGATACGCCTTCCTAAAATCCAGGCGCAGTACATACTAACTATAAGGCCAATGCTTATTCCTACAAACTGTGCTCGAAAAGGTGTCATCAGCCATCCCAGTAACATCACGCCTAGCAAACAATATATTTGTATGTTAAATGATCTTAATGCCATACGAATCATGTTATGCTCCTTACCTTTCCTATTACTCCCATCTTTCGGACTTCAAGCTTTCCGATATATCTTTTTTAAAATGAGGGAATTTGATTTTGCTCACCATTAAATAAGCAAGTACGCATGTGCCAAATGCCACGGAAACTGGTTTATTTAAGAGGCATAAAATGAGGAGACACATTGCTGCAAATGGAATGGGCATTCCGATAAATGTCGGGAGTTTGCTTTGTTGTGTATTAAATCTAGCGAGCCGAAGCATTCCGCAAATACTATAAGCTAGTGCACATATCATCCCGATAGACTGCAAATCTTTTAACGAGGCACTATAGGCAAGAATAGACGGTGCCACGCCAAAGGTAACTAAATCCGCAAATGAGTCTAACTCTCCGCCAATTTCCGAAACAGCATCCAGTTTCCGAGCCACCATACCATCAAATAAATCAAATACCATGCCTGTAATAATGAACATGACTGCACCATATATATCTTGAAAGAAAACAGAATAGATGGCCAATATCCCACAAATAAAATTCGCTATCGTCATCATATTTGGTATGTAACTCATCACACGCTTCTCCTCCTTTCTACTCATTACCTCATTCAAGTTCTTACTCATTACAATCAAGATCCTTCTGTTTTTCTTCCAATATCACCTTATTTATTTTCTTTAACGTATCCGTCATTTGTTCTAAAGCATTTATATCGATTTTAGAAAAATACTTCTCAATTAATACATCATCTAACTTAGACAACTGCTCCATATACTTACTACCGTTCGGACCAAGTGTAAGGAAATACTCCCTTTTATTGTTCGGATTCACTTGTTTTGAAATCATCTTCTGCTTTTCCAATTTCGATAAAACTTGGCTCACAGCACTTTTCGTTATATTAAACGTACTCGCAATGTTATTGGCTGTCGTGTTTTCATTTAAATTGATATGAAATAGCATACTCTCTTGCTGTCCAGTAAGACCATACTCGTCCTTTAAATCTTGAAATAGTAAAATGTAAAATTCAGTGTAGGCTCGGTTCATTTCATTAATTACTTCTTTATATGATCTCGTCATAGCGTTCTTCCTCCAGTCACGATTTTATATAGTTTAGTTTAGTTTAGTTAACTAAACTATATTATACCTTTATGTTCGTGTAAAGGGAAATATAGCTCCGTACTTTATTCACAATGAAAAAAGAAGACACCCATTAAGATGTCTCCTTCTCCTACTTAAGACTCCAAACTCTTACCATTCGTCGCAATTACTTCCTTATACCAATCGAAGCTTTTCTTCTTCGATCTTTTTAATGAACCTTTTCCTTCATTATCTTTATCAACATATATATATCCGTAACGTTTTTTCATTTCTCCAGTAGAAGCACTTACAAGGTCAATCGGGCCCCAACTTGTGTATCCGATAATATCTACTCCATCTTGGATGGCTTCGGACATTTCAATCATATGCTTCTCTAGATAATCAATACGGTATTCATCATTCACTTCATCTTCACCATTTAATTGATCGATTGCACCGAGACCATTTTCAACAACAAATAAAGGTTTTTGATAGCGATCGTACAGTTGGTTCGCTGTAATACGGAAGCCTTTCGGATCAATCGTCCATCCCCACTCTGATTTTTCAAGATATGGATTTTCAACAGAACCGAATACATTTCCGCTCGTTATGCTTTTTAACACTTCTGGATCTGTACTTGTTGCTCGGCTTGAATAGTAGCTAAAGCCAATATAATCAACCGTATGCTCTTTTAAAATTTCCTCGTCTTCTTTTTCCATTTCAATTGTTACATTATTATCTCTAAAGAAGCGTTTTGCGTATCCAGGATATGCTCCTCTTGCTTGTACATCAATGAAGAAGAATGATTCACGGTCTTGTTCCATCGCGCGTTGAACGTCATCTGGATTACATGTGTACGGATACGTTGCACCAGCAGCAAGCATACAACCGATTTTTGCATCTGGAATAATTTCATGACACGCTTTTACAGCTAACGCACTTGCGACAAGTTGGTGATGCGCTGCTTGATATTGAATTTGTTTTTTATTATCCCCTTCTTTAAACGCTAATCCTGCTCCCATGAAAGGTAAATGTAAAAGCATATTAATTTCATTAAACGTCATCCAATATTTCACTTTATCTTTATATCTATTAAAAATCGTTTTTGCGTACGTCTCAAAGAAAGTGACAAGCTCTCTACTTCTCCAGCTTCCATACTTTTCTACTAAATGAACAGGTACATCAAAGTGAGCCATCGTAACGACTGGTTCAATGTCATGCTTTAACAGTTCATCAAACAAATTATCATAAAACTGTAACCCTGCCTCATTTGGCTTTTCATCATCACCATTTGGGAAAATACGTGTCCAAGCAATCGATACGCGTAACGCTTTAAATCCCATCTCTGCAAACAACGCAATATCTTCTTTATAACGATGGTAAAAATCAATCGCTTCATGTGACGGGTAAAACTCTCCTTCTACCGGTGTAAAGGAATGAATATTTCCTTTCATAATATCCCAACGTTTCTCACCAGTTGGTAATAGATCAACCGTCGTTAATCCTTTTCCGTCTTCTACATATGCGCCTTCAACTTGATTGGCTGCAGTTGCTCCACCCCATAAAAATCCTTTTGGAAAATTAACTTTAGACATATAGAAAAACTCCTTTATATAAGAATGAACGAGGAAAGGTATTACGATTCTCAAAGAATACCTTTCTTCGTTTGAACCTGTATGAAATGTACTACTATTTAACTCCTAACTTTAGTAAGGAATCTCCTGCTTGAATCTTTTCTATTTCCGTTTTTTTGATGCTATATTTATCATAATTTGTAACAACAACTGGTGTTGTCACAATATAACCCGCCTTTTGAATTTCAGATATATGAAACTCAATAAGTAACTCCCCTTTTTCTACTCTCATTCCTTGTTCAATATGAGAGTAGAAAAATTCTCCATTTAATTTCACAGTATCCATCCCAATATGGATTAAAATTTCAGCACCTGAATCTGCCGTAATTCCTACTGCATGATTTGTCGGGAACAGCGCAGAAATCGTACCTGAAACGGGTGAAAACAACTTTCCTTCTGAAGGCTCAATCGCAACTCCTTCCCCTAACGCACCCGATGCAAATGCAGCATCGTCAATATTTTGAAGTGGCATAACGGCGCCATGGAAAGGACTAAATATTACTTCATCATCGCTTGATGCGGCAATTTTATTACTTGTTTCCTCTGTAGATGTTTGTTTTTTCGTAAAGCCGAATAAGTAAGTCAGAATAAAACCGACTAGTAAAGAAACAACCATCGAAACAATTGCGCCCCAAAATCCAGCTGTAATCCCATCTTTCGGACTAATAAATGTCGGAAGCGTAAATATGCCAAGTCCACCTGTCATATAAGCTTGTGTACCAAATACGCCAAGTATTGCGCCGCCAACTCCCCCAGCAATACAGCTCATAATAAACGGCTTTTTAAGGGGAAGTGTAATACCATAAATCGCTGGCTCTGTAACACCGAAAATACCTGAAATAAAAGCTGGAATACTAAGTGTTTTTAATTTCTGATCTTTCGTTTTCACCCAAACGCCAAGTACAGCACCTATTTGGGCAAATGAAGCAGCAAATATAAGTGCTAGTATCGGATCGATGCCGTGTACTGCTAAATTGTTATAGCCAATCGGAACGACGCCCCAATGGAGGCCAAATATAACAAGTACTTGCCAGAAAGCACCTAGTAAAGCACCCGCTACTAATGGGCTTGCATTATAAACCCAAAGCGTCGCCTGTCCTAAAAACTGTCCTGCCCACGTCGCAATTGGGCCAATAACGAGAAATGTAACTGGTACAACGATTAGTAACGTTAAGAATGGTAGTACAAATGTTTTCACAACATCCGGAATCACTTTCTTTAAAGACTGTTCAACTCTCGCTCCAAAATAAGCAGCAAGAATAATTGGAATAACAGATGATGCGTAGTTCATTAAAATAACTGGTATTCCTAAAAACGTAATATGAATTGGTGATTCAAACATCGTCCCCGCAAATAGCGTATATAATGGCTCACTTGCTTTTAAACCAGATAAAGCCGGATACACTAACGCTCCCCCTATTGCCATACCGATGAATGGTGATCCTCCAAATTTCTTACTTGCTGTATATCCTAAGAAGATTGGGAAGAAATAAAATAACGAATCGCCAACTGCATTTAATATTTGATACGTTCCTGACTGCATACTTAACCAGCCTAACGCTACAAATAGTGCATTCAATCCTTTAATCATCCCAGTTGCAGCTAACACTCCTAAAATAGGAGTGAAAATGCTAGAAAGAATATCTATAAGACTACTCTTTTTCTTCTCACTCGCACTTTCTTCCTCTGTTTCTTGAAACCCTCCAACAGCAATAACTGCTTTATATACGTCGGATACATGGTTACCAATTACAACTTGATATTGTCCGCCACTTTTCATAACAGTCACAATGTCTTCCATACTTTTCAGTACTTCTGTATTTGCTTTCCCCTCATCTTTCAACTGAAATCGTAAACGAGTGACACAATGTACAACGCTACTTATATTTTCTCTCCCGCCAACATTCTTCAGTATGTCTTTTGCTAATTTTTCATACTTCATAGTAACTTTCCCTCCCTACAATCATGCCTTTTATCATTTTTATAAAAGAAAAAACCTAAACTAACCGTAACGACGTGATACATACGAATCACTCCATTACAAGTCAATTTAGGTTTTGCCTGCCAAACAGTAACAATCCCGTTTATTCAATTACATAATGCATTGCGTTTCGTTACACGATGAATGTGCAACGTTAAGTACACTTTTTCATCTTTTGAAAGATGACTATTATGTGCTTTTTGTAAGTATGCTTCAATTTTTTCTGTACAACAATATGCCTCTTCATACTTAGTTTTCACTTGCTCGTATAAAAAATCATCCTCTGCCGAATGCAATTCCTTCTGCATTAAACGCTGGGCAAAGTATCGTAAATGCGTTACGAACCGACTATAATTAAATGAATTTTCATCTAAGTTCATCTTATAGTGGTACTTTACGACATTTAAAATATCTTGGACGATTTTCGTCATCGCCACCGTTTGCTGCATTGCCGGCTCTCCTTGCTGCGCATTCACGAAATGCAAGGCAATTGACCCTGCTTCATCTTCAGAAAGTCTAAAGCCAGTCTCTTCTTCAATAATGTTCAAAGCTTGTAGACCAATTTCAAACTCTTTCTGATAGAATCTCTTAATCTCCCAAAGCAAAGTATTTTTCAGATCCATTCCTTCTTTATGCCGAGTTAAGGCGAAACTTAAGTGATCCGTTAATGTAAGATAAATATAATCACTTAAAGTCCCCGGCAAAACTGTCTTAGCAAACTGAATAATTCTCTCGGTAATCTCTAAATTTTCTACAGGAATTTCAGTTAGCAACCTAGCAAGTTTCTCTGATAATTCTCTTGTTTCTAGCACAAAGGTCTTTTCTATCTTAGATTCATCAATCGTATCGCCTACTTTTTTCTGAAATCCCAAACCTCTGCCCATAAGTACAACCTCTGTCTCATTATCCTTCATCGTACAAACAACATTGTTATTTAAGATTTTATGGATTCTCATAGTGTTCCGCCTTCTTCTTCTTAAATTCACAAAAGGTAATAAAAAAACCTAAACTGATTCCAAAAGCCACACTACACCCGTAGCCTCTAGATCAATTTAGGTTTTGCCTGCCGAACAGTAACAATCCTTTTACTTATTAACTTACCTTCATTATACACAAAAAGTAAGCGGTTGCAATGGTGAATTATTGAATATTTTTTTACAAAGCAAACATCATTATATTTTACAATTGCTGCAGGTAGTATTTATCTTTCACTACATCTATCATTCTGAATAAATAAACATAATCATCACAAAAATTCCATATAGACCCATTACTGGTTAAAATGTTATAATGAAATCACCCTACATAGTTACTCATATTTAACTTGAGGAACTAGCGTCTTATTAAGCAATGCGCATAAATCAAATAAAAAAGACACTTTTTACAGTGTCTTTTTTATTTATATTCTCATAGAAAATATCTCTTTTATACACAAAATCTAGCAAATGAAAAAGGAGACTATCATATGGAGCATCCTCTAGCAAGAGAACTACGTAACATACGTATATGTCTTATTATCTTGATCATTGTCATTGCATTTTGGGATCGTGACAAACCTGTGGAAATCACTGATCATGATAGTGACCCTATCTTAAACACTAGCAATATGACCCAAATTGGCGATCATACATTTGCCTATAAAGATGAATCTGATCAAATTAAAATATTTAACTTTAACCCAGATACAAATGAAATAAAGCTAATAAAAGAGTTTTATGCTAACGAATATTAATTACATCCATTGAACAGAAGGCACCTCAAGGTGTCTTTTTTATTTTCAAAAGGACCTGCTCACATTCATGCGTCAAACATAAAGTATATAGAATCCGTTAAAACGCATGAGTGATCCTTTGTTTTCTCCCTCTTATTTAAAGGAGGAACTATTATGGGCTTTGGTGGTAGTTGTGGAGGCTGTGGCTTCGCTGGAGGCTTTGCTTTACTAGTTGTGTTATTCATTTTATTAATCATCGTTGGAGCTGCTTGCTTCTGCTAAACAAACTATCGGAAAAGACACTCTTATATGGGTGTCTTTTCTTTGTAAACTTAATAAGTATGAGAATCCGATCCTTTAGCCATAATTACGACTAAAGGCTTTTTTGTATATAAATAAAAAGGAGCTGACTGTATGGAACATAATAAAAACGGAATCCTTGCTTTAATCGTTTTATTTGTAGGACTAGCATTTTTTGTTATCGGTATGGTTTATCATTTATGGGGCACGGTTTAAGAAAAAAAGTACTCATATGAGTACTTTTTTCTTAAGATTTCATGTAAAACCATTCTAAACTTACTTACATGCATACAATTATCAATGACGGTTATATAACCGATAAGATTATAGATTATCAATTTAGCAATCTACATTTATATGATTAGGAAAGGAGCTAACAACTGAAAATGTTAGAAATCATTTTTGTTGCTGTATTACTTTTGTCTAGCATCCAACTTATCTTTATCAAGCGTGGGTTGACGAAAAAGAATGTATTCATCTTAATAATAAATTACATATTCTTATTAGCCACCATCGTATTAATTGGCGCAAACTGGCGTATGATACCTGCTTATTTCTTATTGTTCGTTTTAACATTACAAGTTTTTTTGAAACCAAAAACTACAGCTGTTTCTAAAAAGTTAGTGATGAAAATTTTAAAAGGGGTAGGAATTATCGTAACTGCTATCGCAATGTTCACGTTACCTTTACTTTTCCCGATCATAACACTCCCAGAGCCTACTGGAAAATATACAGTAGGAACGAAAGCTTTTCATTTAATTGATACAAATCGAAAAGAAACCACTGTACCGAATAATCATGGAAATCGCGAGTTAATGATACAAGTGTACTATCCTGCCGAAAAAGGAGCTGGGAAACCTTCTGCCTACTTTGAGAATATAGAAGCCCTCGCTGAACAATTGGCTGTAACAAAAGGTGCTCCGTATATCGTAATGACACATTTAGGGCTGACAAAAACACATTCTTACCAAGATGCTAAGCCACTTCAAGTTAAAGAAAAATTCCCACTCCTTTTATTCGGCCATGGAATGGAATTATACGGACAACAAAATACATTCCAGTTAGAAGAATTAGCTAGTCAAGGTTATGTAGTAATCGCCCTTAATTTCACAGGATACGCAGCAACAACAATTTTCCCTAATGGAAAACGTATAGATTCCGTACCAATTGAATTTACACCTAACGCTTTAAATAACATGGTTCGAAATTGGGAACAAGATACTACTTTTATTTTAAATGAAGTAATAAAAGGCAATTTTGATAAAAACTTTACAGCCATTGCAAATTTAATTGACGATGACAAAATTGGCATGTTTGGTCACTCTTATGGAGGAGCAACTGCCGCGCAAATGTTAGTAAAGGATAACCGTATTAAAGCTGCGATTGATATGGATGGTGGATTGTATGGCGATCCAATGCCTAAAGACGGCCCTCAAAAACCATTCATGTTGATGAATGCTGAAGCTACCATTCAGTATATGAAAGAAGCGGAGAATCAAAAGACAGATGGAATCCAAGATGAATTGTTTGAAATATCCTATTTAAGAAATAAAACCATTGAAAAACCTGGCGCGTACACAGTTGTACTTCCAAAAACAAATCATAATAGTTTTACAGATTTAGCAGCATTTTCACCTATTATTAACGAACCCGGTGAAGATGTATCCGCAAATTATACACTCATTAATAAACTAGTAACTAGCTTCTTCGATCAAACTTTAAAAGGGATAAACGAAAATCATTTAGAAGAAATTCAGAAACAATATCCTGAGCTTCATCTCATTAAACACTAATAATCATTTACCTAGTTATGGAACCCCTCTCTTATCCTTGAGGGGTTTCTACTTTAACACAATTATAAAAAAAGGCCCCATCACTGGGGCGCTCAAAAAATAATATAAGTAAATGAATTAAAACAAATAACAGACAACTAAAATATACAAGATTAACATTATATAATCTATATATATGCAATATTACATAAAAATCTTTATTATAACATGCTATACTAAAACAGGAGTCGACAATCGTTATTTTCTTCTTAGTTTTAAAGCAATATGGATATATACCTTCTTATCGCATTTGGATTGTACAAGCAAAAGAAGACATCTTAATGGATGTCTTCTTTTCTTATATTTTTATGAATTCCTTTGAGCAGATGCTCTCCAAGCACGAAAAGATGTTGGGTGTCCAGAATGAGCTCTTTGCTTTGCAGCAGCAGCAGCTGGTTTTTCTTCAATAGTCTTTGGTTTTGCTTCCACAATCGCTGATTTTTCTTCAAGAATAGTCACAGCTGTTTGAATCTTTCCTAACTGCTCTTTTAAAGCTTGCTGCTCAATTTTTAAATCGGTAAGTAATCGTAAAATCATTTCAGAATTGGCCATAAAGATCCTCCTTCCCCCAATGCACAGAATAAAATAGAATATGTCATCAACGGAATAGCGGTGACAAAAATAAGGTCGTCAACTCCCTTAAAATCTAAGCACCTTTATTTTTCAAAAGGACCTGCTCAAGATTATCCGTAAAAACATAAAGTAAATTAAATCCATTAATTAATGGTCTTTATGGAAGGAGGAGTTAATATGGGCTATGGAGGTAGTTGTGGTGGAGGCTGCGGTTTCGGCGGCGGTTTCGCTTTACTAGTTGTACTCTTTATCTTATTAATCATCGTTGGCGCTAGCTGTTGGGGCGGCGGATTCGGCTGCTAAGGGGAGGCACTCTTGAGAGTGTCTTTTTTTGTGTTTTTGGATGTACAGCCCCTCCCTATCCGTCGTTTACCAGCGCTAAAAAACAATGTTCTTGTTATCTTCTCCCTCAAAATTCGTACATTTTAAAATTGACATAGCATTTCATGCACCTTATACTGTTAATGACAGTATACTGTCATTAACAGTATAAATTCTAATTCATTCTAGGAGGTATATCCATGAAACATACAGGAAGACATACAGGCGCATTTCTTTTGTTATTTTTAGCTGAGGGCGATAACTATGGCGGGCAATTACTGCAAAAGTGCGAGGAAGAACTTCCCGTCAATCCAATCGATAGTGCCATTTTATATCGTACGCTAAAAAAATTAGAAAACGAAGGTGCAATTGAATCTTACGTAAGTACAGATCATCAAGACAAACCGAGAAAGATGTACAAAATTACGCCTGCTGGAAAGGAACAACTGGCAGATTTTCAAATGGATATTGAAGAAAAAATGAAGAACTTATCCTTTTTCCTGGGAAAATATAAAGACTTACAGGAATCCGATCATGATTAACGGCGTGATTCTTTACACGTTAGCCATTATTCTTACGGGGATTTCTTTTATGAAGGACCGCAGTAAAACGAAAGATGCTCTAATGAAGTCATGGAAAATGTTTCGCAACCTTCTCCCTGCGATGCTCTCCATCATGCTTTTCGTTGGCTTATCGCTTTCTATATTAACGCCGTCCTTTATCTCTTCTATCATTGGAGAACAGTCCGGATTATTAGGTATTATGTATTCGGCAATACTCGGATCTATTGCACTTATTCCAAGCTTTGTTGTATTTCCTCTCGGTCATACGTTAGTTCAACACGGTGCAGGGCTACCTCAAGTTGCGGCACTTATGTCTACCCTCATGTCAGTAGGACTTACAACTTTACCGATGGAACAAAAAATATTCGGACGAAGCTTTGCTTACGCACGTAATGCAGCTGCTTTGCTCATGTCTCTTCTATTCTCCTATATCATTTGGATGGTGATGGTATGAAAGAACTAAAAAGATATCGCTTCTTTTTCGTCTTACTACTCGGGCTCTTCATATTAACGTTTATAAATCAATCTTTAGGATGGAGTGCATTACAACTAACAGGAAATAGCATTTTAGATATGCTGTTTCTCCTCCCCCCTGTCTTACTATTTGTAGGGCTACTTGATCAGTGGGTGAAAAAAGAAACGCTCATGAAATATATGGGCAAAAAATCAGGTATATACGGAATCTTATTTTCTCTATTATTAGGAGGCATTGCAGCTGGTCCCCTCTATGTCGCCTTTCCAATCGCAGCACTACTATTAAAAAAAGGTGCAAGCATTCGGTACATCGTATTTTTCTTAGGCGTTTGGACAACTGCGAAATTGCCAATTCTCGTGTATGAATTTTCTTCATTTGGCACTACCTTTACACTTATTCATGTTGGTTTCGGTTTAGTATTCTTTTATGTAATGGGGATTATTTTTGAGAGGTTTTATAATCAGGGCAAGTTGCTTCGGTATGATGTTACGGAGGAAATGTAATCAAATTGACCATAAAATAGGAATATGATATATTTTCGGTAGAGTACTATATAAGTATGACATCCACTAAAATGGCATATAATAAAAGAAGAGATGCGCTAACATCTCTTCCCTAACTGCTACCGTATAGGGTGGTGGTTATTATACGTTATTATTTTTTACGAAACCCACCCTTTTGCTTCCTACGGCGCGGAGTGGGTTTTTTGTTGTCCTTACCCAGAAGTTGCTTCCGCAAAAAATACGCTGAAACTTCACGTACAGTCGCTTTTACAAATTCTTTTACAAGGTCAAACAAAAACTCCATATTATCACCCCCTTTCCTTCCAAATGGAAAGAAGGGATAACCACCCACCCTCACAATATGCAGTTGACTTTATTTTATCAAATGATTGTAAAGATATTATGTAAACAAATAAAATCTCACAGAAAAAAGTCCTTCTAAACTGGGCCTTTTTTTATACATACCAATACTTCCCCAGTATTCGGAAAAGAAAAATACGTCGATAAATTTTCATTTAAAATATTCAGAATTAATATTAAAATAAAAAATGGGGATAGGGGTATGGACTTATAAAATTTATACATAACGAGGAAATTGAAATGAAACTACAATTAAAAGCGGATTTAATGCTACTACTAGTTACATTCTTTTGGGGTGCATCCATCTTACTTACAAAAGTTGGACTCGAAGGCATAGAAGAATACAATTTAATCGCATTACGATTTATTATTGCCTTTGTTTTATCAGGTTTAATATTTTACAAACATTTATTCAAAATCGATTTTAAAACGGTAAAATATGCATTTATACTCGCTTCTGTCTTATTTATCGTTTACATTTTCGCTACTTTCGGCACAAAGTATACGAGTGTTTCTAATGCTGGATTCTTACTCTGTCTCACTGTCATTTTCATTCCGATCTTATCAGCTATATTTTTAAAACACATTCCGGAAAAGAAAGTTATAGTAGGAATCATTTTAACGATTATAGGAATCGGCTTGTTAACATTAACGAGCGAATTCAAGATCGGTAACGGTGACATATTTTGCATACTGTCCGCCCTATTTTATGCGATCCACGTCATCATTACTGGCAGCGTAACGAAACATGTGAACTCCATTGCACTTGGGGTAGTGCAACTTGGTTTCGTCGGTCTATTTAGTCTTATTTTTTCATTCATAATAGAAACGCCAAAGCTTCCTAGCACAATCAACTCATGGCTCATCATCTTAGCCTTAAGCATCTTTTGCACTGCAGTCGCGTTCATCGTGCAAGTGATTGCCCAGCAATACACGACGCCTACACATACCGGACTCATCTTTTCATTAGAACCTGTCTTTTCCGCAGGCTTCGCTTTCGTTTTCACCGGTGAAACACTTACAGGAAAAGGATACTTAGGGGCGACGCTTATATTAATCAGTGTGTTAATTGCTGAGGTAGATTTTAAGAGTTTATTACGAGTTAATTATAAAAAGAATGTGGAATAGATAAACATACCCCGAGAAAATATTCGTTACTATTATTTTCATTCTCTTTTAAATGAGACTTTTTTAGATGCTACCTTCGAATAAGATAGCATCTAAAAAATGTTACAAGGAATTATTATATTTATGTAGCTTGCATAGTTAACCTTTTCTACATTACTTACTGCACATAGTCATACAGATTTTTCGCTAACAATAAACAAGTTACTGTAATGAAAAGGGCGCGAACATACCCGCTTCCTTTTTTTATAGCAAATTTGGAGCCAACAATCCCTCCAGCAATTTGAGCAATTCCCATTATGAAACCATACGCATAGTTTACTTGCCCTACATACATAAACATGAACAATGCACCAACGTTACTTCCTAAATTAAGAAATTTCGCCGTACCTGCTGCTTTTAAAAAATCATACCCAATAAATAAAAGAGAAAACATTAAAAATGAACCTGTACCAGGACCTAGAAATCCATCATAAAAACCAATAGCAAAAATAAAAAAGGTAAAAATAATGAAGTGTCGACCAGACAATTTTTTATGAGTGGAAATACTTCCCCAATCCTTCTTGAATATCGTATAAATAGCGACCACACCAAGCATGATTAGCATTAATGGCTTCAATACTTCTGGATTCATTAAATGAACGGTCCATGCCCCTATTATGGAACCTATGAAAGTGATTGGAAATAATTTAAACGCCGATTTCAAATCAAGATTACCAGAACGATAAAACACAATATTACTAGTTGCACTTCCCATTGTCGATGCTAGCTTATTTGTGGCTACTGCACTTGCTGGATTCAACCCTGTAAATAATAAAGCTGGTAAGGCGATCAATCCACCACCACCTACAACTGAATCAATAAATGCAGCTACAAATCCAAAAACAATCAAAATCATTAATACAGATGGGTCTAAATAAAAATCCATATTAGTAGCCTCCCCTTTAGTCACTATTGTAATAGTAACTATCAATTTGCTAAATGTAAAGAGTTATTGTAACGTTGAAATATAAAGTGAAACTTTAATCAGTGGGGGGGTTTGTTCATCCCCACTGATTATCAGCCCTCACCAATCGGGCTTTAACGGGCAGCCCGATCCCCACCTAACTTCTTTGCTTCCGCTGAATTTTGAGGTGGGGGTCTTACTGCCCGTTAAAGCGGGATAAAAGCAAACATCGGAGGAAAAAAAGTGGACTACATAGTGCAACAGCTTAAAAAAATTGGTTTTAATGAATATGAAGCTAAATCTTATGTATCTCTTGTGAAACAGGGGCCTGTCACAGCCTACCAAGTGAGTAAAGATTCGGGTGTCCCAAGAGCGCGAATTTATGAGATTTTAGGTAACCTTGTAGAAAAAGGAATTGTCATGAAAGAAGAAATAAATGACACTACTCGCTATTCACCTCTACCCGTTGAAATCTTTTTACAGAAGGCGCAATCAGAATGGCAGTCTACTTATGAAGGAATTAGTGATTCATTAAAAAAACTAGAAACTTCCGAGGAAAAAACGGATAATCGAGTGATTACGTTAAAAGACAATCAAACAATCATTAGCTACTGTCAGACATTAATAAAAAAAGCAGAACAACGTATTGTCATTTCAATGTGGGATGAAATGTATGAAGCGTTAAAAGAGGATCTAACTGAGGTAGCTGATAAAGTCACAGTACAAGGTATTACCTTACATGTTGAAAATCCCATTAAAAATCTAGAAGCCCATCGTATCACACCCTATACAGAAACTCGCTCTACAGAACATTGGTTTATTTTATCAATAGATTCTAAAGAGATGATTTACGGCCCATCACTTGAAGAGCGTAATATTGCTTTTTATACAGATGACCCCGTTCATATATACTTATTAGAGGATTATGTATGGCATGATGTTTTAGTAAATCGCCTTGTCCGACGTAGCCAAGATGACTTGGAGCAATGGATTACTGCAGAGAGAAGAGCTTTCTTTATGGAGAAATAAGAAACATATTCAAAAAATAAAGCATAAGTGAATACATTGGAAAACTTATGCTTTATTTTATATGCAAAGTAATACTCAAATCTTTTCACTATTTCCCCTCCACAAACCTCCCAAACTCCTTCAAAAACCGCAGCTTAAAACTCCCCACAGGCCCATTCCGATGCTTCGCCACATGAATCTCTGTCATCTCTTTCTGCATCGTTTCCTTATCATAATAATCCTCGCGATACATAAGCATAATGACATCCGCATCTTGCACAATTTGTCCTGTTTCTCTTAAGTCGGATAAAAGAGGTCGCTTATCTTGACGCGACTCTACAGAACGAGACAATTGTGACAATGCTACTACACAAACATTTAATTCCCGCGCTAATAACTTAAGCTTACGAGAAATCTCACTAATCTCTTGGAATCGGTTGCCCTTATGCTTCGGATCGCCCGTAATAAGCTGCAAGTAATCTACAATAATTAAAATCTTTTTATCACCGTGCTTCCTCTTTAACTTACGAGTTTGCATCCAAATATCTTGCACCGTAACACCTGCATGATCGTAAATTTCAAGTGGTAGTTCACCAATCTCCGCAAATGCCCGACTCACCTTTTCCCAGTCTTCTATCGCAAAACGATGCTTCGGATTTTTCAATCTGCCTCCTGACACTTCACCTACGCAAGACGCCATTCTTTTTAACAATTGCTTACTACTCATCTCTAATGAAAATAGTCCAACCGCCGCTCCAGACTTCGCCGCATGCAGTCCAACATTTAACGCAAACGCAGTCTTTCCCATAGAAGGACGCGCACCAAGAACGACAAAATCCCCTTCCTGCAAGCCGCACGTCATTTTATTTAGCGATGTATAACCAGTCTCAATACCCGTAATCTCTTTCGCATCTTGATGAAGCTCTTCATATAAATTAACTAGCGCATCCTTCAAATCAAACTCACATACACAGTCCTTTTCCTCTAACTCACAAAGTGCCGTAATCGTCTCACCAATAATTCCCTCATTCTTCTCCGCAATAAGACGCTCTCCCATTTTGTGCCCGAGAACACCCGCCTGATACATTTTCCAGGCACCTCGAACAAGCCCCTCATAATAAGAGAAGTTGCTAGTAGTAGGCACACCATCCATTAACCCTATAAAATACTCCATTCCCCCGATCCCCTCTAAAAACTTCGGATCTACCCTAGAAATGAACGTCACAAGATCAATCGGTTGCCCCTCTTCTTCCATTTTTCGCATTAACTGAAATATAGACTTGTGCACCGACAGAGAAAAATACTGCTCCGTCAAACGGCACTCCTTAATAAGCTCTCCATCAAGTAATAGAGAACCTAACACCGTCTTTTCCGCCTCCACATTTTGAATACTCATGGACGCCACCCGCGCTCCGCTAAAAAGCGCTGCAACTCTTCCTCAGACGGCGCATTCTTCTCCCATTCCTCACACCTCGCCAAAAACTCCTCTGTCTCCCCCGTACTAACAGACGACTCCTTCTTCCGAAAGCTCGCCGTATCCGCCTCAACCTCACAAACTTTCGTAAACCCTTTCCCGTGCCAGCCTCTCAAAATGCCCTTCACATAAGCAACCGTCCGCTTATTATTCTCAAACGCAATTTGAAGAGCCTTCAGCACAAGCTCCTCTGACAAATCTTCCATCCACGCACTTAGTTCCTCCACAGTATGCGGAGACAAACTACCGAAATGTTGCTCATAAAAAGAAAACACGCGACTTCCCATTTCTTCTATAACCTCTTCTTCCTCTGTCTCCTCACAAATCGGATCAACATCATCCACAGCCAGATCACTCGGCATACCGAAATGTGCTAAAAGCATTGGAACATTCAGCTCCTCCTCTACGCACTTCTGAAGAAACATATGTACAAACTCCTTATTCTTCACACCCTTCAGCTCACGAAGAACGCACTTCTCCACATTCGTATTCGTCACAGGATTATAACGAAGCCAATTTAAAACGAATAACTCCCGCGTCTCCGCATCATAAAGAATCTTCCCATAATCAATGAAGCGCTGCACAAGCTTATCAACAGTCTCCCGATTATAACCCGTCTCCATCTCAGCTAACCGCTTCGGAAAAGGAAAAATCCCACACTGCGTCGTCTTCGAACAAGTCAGCAAATACACATAAAAATACCGCTCCTCCGGCGTCAAATCCAAAACAAAATCATCCTGCCAAAAATTCACCTGCACAGTACGATACACCGCCATCCCAATTCCTCCCGTCTCCGTTCAAAATAAAAACCTCTTCATAATATATATGGGAGACTGGCCGGGTTTTTGGCGTGTTATTTTAATTTTTTTTTGACTACTACTACGGTGTTTGTTGTTGTTTTTGTTATGTTTTTTCTTAGTGATTTATTACTTGGTAGGGGCTTGTAAGGGGCTTAGGAGGGGCTAGTTATCGGTTACTTCGATTAGAAACACTCGATCTGAGAAGCCACCTCGTTCTTCTGCTTTCTTTTTACGGATGCTGTTGATTTCTTCTATTGTTGTGCCCTCGTGTTCGGCTAGGGCGTTTATTAGTTCTAGTAGGTCGGATAGTTCTTCGAGTTTATCGGGTTTTGTTTTTGCTTCGATGTATTCTGTTAGTTCTTCTTGTGTTTTTTTGCAGATTTCTTTTATGTATTCGTCTTCGGGTAGGATTCTTGTTGTGGGTGTTTTCCCGTTGGATTTTATTATTTGTGGGATTTTGTTTCGGATTAATTTGTTGTAGGTTGGCATGGGGGTTTCCTCCGTTAGGTTTTTCTTCTATTATAATGGAAAAGCAGTTTAACTAGGTGTTAAACTGCTGCATTGCTTCTTTTATATAGTTTTCTTCTTCGGTTGTGAAGAGGGTTGGGAATTCGGATAGTGGAAGGTTTGATTTTTGGATTATATCCTCTATATCACTTTGAGGTGTATCAAGATAACTCGTTATCTCTTCTATTACATTGAAAAATTCCTTCAAGGTAACTTGAACATCTTGATGACTCGGATCCTTCTTTTCTACTTTATACTTTTTCAACTTCCCTATCACATCCATAAAGCGCCGATCGAACTTTTCTTTTATAAATTTCCAAGTTAGTTACCACTCCATCCAAATTACTCTCATCATAAATTATTTTTCGTTTTAATTGCCTTGTAAAGCAAAATTCATAGTTGCGATATGTCGCGTTAACGCCGTTGTTATATCATTAATACCTTTCCCACTTGAAAACCCACCATAATCAGGGCTATTCCAATTTAAAGGCAAATCCTTCCCATGGACACTTATCAATTCATTTGGATTTAAATTTTGAATAAGAAACTCCTTAAATTCGTGTGTCGTAGGTGTCTGTGATAGAGAAGTACGAGTAAATATTTCTCTGAATAAGCGCAGCATGATTTGAAATCCCATAGACTTTACCAATACATGAGTTTTTTCATCAGCCCAAGCCTCAGGATATACTTCAGCCCAAGCTTTAAAATAGTCATTTAAAATTCGTGCTTTTTGAGGGATAGAGAAAGTCTGTGGTAAATAATCTAAAACGTATGATTCAATTAATTTAATAAACGTGCTGTTCGTAACGTAAGGTTTCGGTAAATTTTTTGGACGTTTACCATCAGTGTCCTTAACTCGTTGATATAGAATTGACCAATTCTCACCATTTAATAAGGTAATAATACTATGAGCCATTTCTTCTGTATTACTTAAGGTACCCGCTATAGCTTTCATAGCCATAGAATGAACTGCACTTGGTTTTTCTTGATATATATTAATATCCGAAAACACTTTTGCTGTATCTTTATATGGTATATCAATATAAACAGTCGTTGGACACTCAAATGATAATTTACTAGCTTCAAATAAACCTGTTGTTCGATGATGACCATCGATCAATATCCCTGGGAAAATATCACTTTCATCTTTTAAATATCCTTCACTATCTACTTCTGATTTTTCAATTTTCTCTCTTAAAGCCTCTAAATCAACTTTATAATAAGCAATATCGCTATCATTAGGGTGAAATTCAAAAGAAACAAAATCACTTGAATTGAATAAAGCCAAAACAACCGCATTTGGTGATGAATAGCGTTGAGGGTCTTCTAATGCTATTTTAATTATATTGTTAACCTTTGATTCTTTTAAAGCACGTTGAATTCCCTCAGGATTATCATAATCTCTAGGTATTTTTCTTAGTAAACAATATGTTGCATCAATTGATATTTTACTAGAAAACATCATATATGAATTTTGTTGTTCAAGTTTCACCATTTTTATAACTAATTCTGGCCCAACTCTTTGCATTAGACCATCCATAATCATAAGTAATTCCATTTTTTTTACTGAATATGATTTTGACATTCTTTTTCCTCCTCAAATATATCAGTCTTAATACCAATAAATAATTTTATGTTTTTAGGAAGCCAAAACTTATTGAAATCTTCGTTGGCCAGTCTATCTATTCTTAACCTATGTTTCTCTCGGCATATTTTTAATTCATCTTAATAATAATTGTCTCTAGATAACCTGTTATGTAATGCATAAGATACATCATACATTAAATAGGAGTCTTAACATCGGAAATACATACTCATTGAATAAATCTCCTCAATAATATTCAAAAATTGTATTTTAGTTTTTGAATAAGAAGGACTTGTCCACATTCATTCCTCCCTATTAAATGATTACCTTAAACGAGTCGAAGCTACTAGATTTTCGCAAGTTACAACTCTGACATAAAAACTGCAGATTAGAGATTTCATCTAAACCACCTTGGTTTAAAGGTACTATATGATCTACATGAAATCGCCCCTTAGTTGTTCCACAATGTTCACATCTTTTACAGTGCATATGCATTTGCAGGTACTTATCAACTATCTTACGATCTCTAATTTTTACCTTTTTACCAGTAAAATTATTCCACAAAACTCTAACAATTGATTGTGTTGGAATTACTGTGAATTTTGTTAAAATGTATTGTTCAAACTTTTTTCGACCATCCTCAGTATTTTTCCAATTTAATAATTGCTCTTCTGTTGGTTTAATTTCCTCAATTATCCGATCTTGTAGTATTGGGAAAATATCTATCATTAACTTTTCTTGATCGATATTAAATTTCCCCAAAAAAGAAACCAGTGGATTTAGCCCTTCCAATACTATTCCCTCCTATTACATTGAAATTTTTAAAAAGGTCTTCCATTAAATAGATTTAGATTCTTGTTGTTAATTTACTTGATGCGAATTTTCATAATAAATACCTTGATGTAAATTTTAGATATGTTCATTTTGACACCTCTCGCACGAGGTTGGATTCGTGAGGTTGTTAACCTCACATGTTATAACCTCATATTACACCACCTCACAATATGTGTAAATATATTTTTTGAAAAACATAACATTTTTTGTCATATCGCTACAAATGAGAAATAATAGAAAAATATTTTTTTGATTAGAAGTACAATTAACAACATTAGAAACTGAAGACTGTGATAAAATTTATTCCGAGAAGTTTACTGGATCTAGGTCAAATAGACCACGATTACAAGAAGTTCTTTTACTATTAAAAGAAGGTGATACATTAGTTATCACTAAACTAGATAGATTAGCAAGAAACATTGTTGAGGGAACCGAGATTGTAAAAGAATTATTCTCTAAAGGTGGAAGCGTTCATTACCCAGAAGAGATAACAAAAGTATCCAAAACAACTGTGCGAAAGATTGTGCTAGAATACATTCATTACTAAAATTGTGTGCGAATTCAAGAAAAATTAAACCACCTGTTCCCTAAAGAATTTAGGGAACAGGTGGTTTATTAGGTGGTTTGATATGTGTCTCGTTTTCTGGGTTCACTTCAGTTCAAGGTGGTTTTCTAAAACTTTCATATCACTATTAAATTATTACTTCAACCTATCCTGCAACGCACTAATATTAATAATCACAGGACTACCCGACTTCAACGTACCATCCTTCTGTAACATTGGCCCAGAAGTGATACATTGACCTTTCTTTAATGTTGCCAGTCGCTTTTCCCATTCTTTACGCACAGCTGAATCTTGAGCAAGGTTCGATGCAATAGCACTTATTTCATTTTCTGGTGGCATGAAATACACTTTTTGACTTGAATTCTGTAGTCGTGAAATTTCATCCATTGTAAATTGTCCTTTTAATGATTGTGTTGCATACCAACCTGACCAACCAAATTTTCTTCCTTCAGTTAAAATTTTGGCACTTGGTGATTTTTCTCTATGATCAAGATTTTGCGCTTCATCTAATATAACTGGGAATGGTTTATTTTTGTCGCCATGGTGTAATTGATAGTTCCAAATATCCCATAAGATAAACTCTGTAATCATGAGCTGTACATCTCTATTAAAGCCCGTTAATTGTACAATAAACACTTTACCTTTTTGGTTCAGTATGTCTCCCCAATCATATACAGCATTATGATTAAATGGATTCTTATCAATAAACGGCTTAATTTGTGATCTTGCTGTTTTAGCCGGCCCAGAAGTATCCTCTTCTAATTCTGCTAATAAATAATTTAAATTCATACCTTCGCCATATTTATCTAAACCGCGCATTACCGCCTCATATATAGCGTTTTGTTGCTGAATGCCTAAATCTTTATATACAGCTGAAAATACATTTTTAATTCTTTCAGCAACATCTGTATTATCTTCATCGATATAAATTCCTTCATCCAATTCTTTTTGATTTCGCTTAAATGGATTTACTGGGAATTTATCTTTTGCTACTAGGAATTGTTCAATATTATCTTGGAGTTTCTCTTTAAATTCCGGTTCTAACTTAGAATTCTTAAATCCATCTGTATAGTCAAATATCATACTAGAAATTCCATTTTGCGCCAGCTCAAGTAGTAAACATTGAATGAAGTAACTCTTACCTTGTCCTGATTTACCCGAAATTAAAATGTGTCTATTTGCTAGCTCTGAATTTCCGAATTCCCAATATATTTCTTGAGTCGATCCCTCTACTGTTCCTAACAAAACGCGGATGTCTTTTAATTCTTTTGTTCCTCCCGTTCCTTTTTCTTCCTTTTCTTCTTCAGAATGAGGTACAGTTGGAACGACTTTATTGCTAGTTTTTTTTAACACTTGATTAGAATCATGATTCTGATTCAATAATCTATTTGGATTAATATCAGTTCCGCCAGAATGGATTTTCATTTTAAGTGCCTCAATTTCTTCGACTACTCCTTCATATCCATCCTCTTCGGTTAATTCCACTAATAAAATATCTTCTTCTATTTTAATGGATCTCCATGATTGTTCCTTTTTGAATGATAAAATTGCTCCTTTTCCGATTTTATCATCTAAATGTCCACTCATTTCATAATCATCATTTAATAATCTTTTCTTTAGTTCTTCAATTTTCTCATAAGATTTTTCTGGCCAAATGTTGTTTGCAATGAATTTCTCGGCATTCGCTAGCAATAACTGCACAAAGAAGTTTCGGAAAAACTTATGTTTAAACACATGTAAACCGTCTTCACTTGTTTTAGAAAGTTGTGTATCAAATAGTTGCTTAGTAGCATTAATTTGCTCTTTTGCTTTCGCAATAGCACTGTCTTGATTTAAGCCGATTTTCACTTCCACTGGATAATAATGCACTGATAATTTATCATCTTGCATTTCTACTCCGATTAACAGTAAATCGTCACTATGTGCACCTTTTCCGCCTAGATTTTTTGCAGAAAATACACCTTCACTTTTCGTTAATTTCACCGCTCCAGCAACACGCAATATTTCTTCTAATGAGATAGGAACCCATAAAATATTCTCATGATCTAAAGCACTTAATATATACTTCACAGCTGAAATAATGCTTAACTTTTCTCTTGAGAATTGTCCCTTACTTCCTATAATTCGTAGTAACCACTCACCATTTAAACTATTGAAAGCTCTAATAGCTGTATTAATTTTTTCAGGTGTCGATACAATTTCTTTTTCTGCCAGATACTGTTCAATAACCGCTCGGTATTGTCTCGCTTTATCCGTTACTGTAATTGCATCATACTGGCTTGATGAAGAATATTGATCACTATAATGAATGACCAATAAATTACGTGATGAATCTTGGAAGAAATCTAAACCTACATTAGGTTCAATAAATGTTACCCAATAAGAAGATTCATATAAATGTTCTAGAACTTGTTCATCATAGGTAGATGTTCTCGTAACAATTGTTTCATTCTTACGATAAGGATTTGTACCATCGTTATTTAAATTACTTCCTAATTCATTCATTCCTCTAGCAGTTTGAATTAACAAATGTTCATTATTCAATACATTTTTTAATCCAAATCCTGTACGATAATCTACTTCTGTACTAATAGATGATAGAGATGATAACATTCCATTTAAAGATAATCCTGTTTCAATATCTTCCATTGTACTTTTCGCATGCTTCTCATTTGAAATCATTTTATAGAATGAAATATGAGCGTAACCATATTCTTTCGTACCAATAAGTTTATAATAAAAAACATTTTCTCGAATCAGCCTTAATACGTCTACAGCATCGAGATTCTTTGATGCTAACGATAACTCAAAGAACTCCTCAAATTTTTGAACATCATCATATAGAGAAAATTTTTCAAAGGCGCTTAGTATATTACTCTCATGATATAAAGCAACCTCTACTGGTATAATTTTGGACGGCCCTTTTTTATCTATCTGCTTCTTAATAAACTGTACTAAACCTCTTACAACTTCTTTATCATTATTTATATTAATCACATTGATTCGTATCGGAGACTTAGATTCTTGTAAAAATAAGTATTGGAAATGTTCCACAAATTGTTGAAGCTTTTCTTCAACTACATTAGCTAAAAATGCATTAGATTCTCCAATCGCAACCTTATGAAGTGGTTCATAAACAGTCCATTCAGGCGCTTCATTTTGAGAAACCGGTCTATACAATTCATCATTCTGTCCATATATATATGGCAATAGATTGTTAGGATGCAGACGATTTAAAATATGCATCTCAACTACTTCGTTTTTAATTTCATCATTAACACTTAACTGATAGGCAACATTAAGCGGATGCAACGGTGTTAGTATGACCCTTTGTTCCTCTTCAATAACTCCCAATTTAAACAGATTCTTTTCTTCTTCTTTTAACATTACATTTTCTTGTATATGAGCAACACTTTCGTTAAAAGCCTTCAAGTATCTTATAGATAGCTCTCTTAATTGATCATCCACAAAACAAAGACTAGGAACCGTATTATTAAACTTATAGTAATTTAATAATTGTTGATACGCATCTCTCAATGATGGGTTCATTAATAATTCAACCTTATTTAGGCCTGATACCCCTCTAACTGCAAAAGCGATTTCATTTTCAATCCATACTCTCTCGTCTTGTAAATAATTTCGAAATCCTTCTCGTGCTGAAAATTCCCTTGCACCTTGTTTTAATTTATTTGTATCAAGGTTATATTCAAAGCTTTCTTGATGTTCTCTTTTTAATTTCCATACCCTTTCTCCTGATACTGGGACAGTCTTTGCAACTTGCTCTCTAATAAGAATAGGAATTAAAGATGTTTCAATTTGAACAGAAAATGATAAGCTATCATCATTCCATGCAGGGGAAGATTCAGAGACTTCAAAACTTCCACCTTGCCAATTTATAATCTGTGCATCTTCCTCAATAAATACTTCTTCTGGCTCATTAGAAATATCTCCAAAAATAATACGTTCTTCAGCTTTATTCATAACTACGTTTTTCTTATTTACATTCACTTCATAAATCGTTTGAAGCGATTGTAAAAACGCGGCTTCACATTCTACAACAGCAATATGAAACTCATATTTCGACTTAGATTGCATTTTATGCGTATATACAACTTTATGGAATGAAGTCACATTTTGCTTATGTGCTAAACTAACAGTTAGTTTTTTCCCAGATATCCCACAGAAACCCTGTGAATTTTTATGAATGTATTCCTTCTTCAACTTTTCTTCAAATTCAAAGTTCAAGTTGATATCTTCTATCTGTGTAGGATTAAAAACGATAATATGGCGTTTACGTCTCCCAGCCTTTGTTTCAGCTTGTGCTTTTTCCCAATATAGCAGACCTTCTTTTGAATATTTCTTTGGTGATTCGATATATTCTAATGGGCGATCTATCTCAGTCATTTTGTCGTAAGAATCTTTAACAAGAACATAATCCGCTTGCTGCCAATCATCTTTCTTCAGGCGAGAAACACCTTTCTCATCAAATAATTTTTCTAATTGACTCTCTAAATGTTCATACTCGTGCATCTGTTGAACTTTCTCAAAGAATGAAGCATTTTCTTCTAGCCTTTTTTTCATTTGAGCTGAAGTAAATTGATTTAAATTTTCATCATAGAAAATACCTAGATTAGAATAATCTTCTCTCGCAATCTCTTGTTTTGATAAAAATCCAAGAATTTCTTCATAATCCCAAAGAGATGGTCGCACAATTGTATCATCTAATTTTTTACGTAAATAAAATGAAAGTACTTCCTTCTCTTCTTTATTTAAAGAAGAAGTTTCAATTTCTTCTTTTAATGTTTTCAAAATTGATTTTACATTAAATGGCATACCTTCTTTTTGCAAATCACTGCTACCACCCTTAATACTGTCCAGTGTCTCATGACATATACTAAGTAAAGCTGTTTTCTCCCAAACATCCTTTTGTTCACCGACTTCATTACGAAGTGTTACTAAAAAGTCCGGAGTAACATTTGCCGATGTAGTCGCAACAACTACTTTCATCTCCTCTGAAACCTTAATAGCAATCGTTTCGTATGGAGCTCCCTGCTTATGCTGATAATAAAACGCGTGCGATAAATCTTGTTCTTTTAATGTGTCATAAAATGCTTGTACTTGTTCATGATTATCAAATTGAAGGTAAAATCGCTCTCCACCTCTAAGATTTTCTGCTTGTAAATAATTTATTAGTTTATCTGAAAGATAATTATAAAATTGGTTTAACATACTGTGCATCACCGCTATCACTTTTTTTGTCTATTAAATTCAGCTTATCAAATAACTGTACAATTTCTTCTTTTGAGTAACGATCGAAGAATAAACCTCTAGCCTCTAAATCTATAAATACTTGCTTCAAAGGTTTTCTTTCCTTTTTTAAACTCAATGCTGTTAGTAGCAATAACATATCTTGACTAAGATTAAGCATATAACCAAGTGAACCTCGAGTTTTTAAGAAATATTTTTTCCCAATCTCTTCTATTGATAAAGAGTATCTATGTCGAGGGCCTTGCATCGTATCTTTTTCATAGGCTTCTTCTATACTACGGAATAAGGATTGTACAAGCGTATCATATTCTAATTCTAAATTTCCTTCATAAGCCCCAAGACCTAAATGTCTTCTATATTCCATAACCCAATCACAAAGCATCTCTAAAAATACTTTTTTATCCTCAACGGATAATTGCTGATATGTTTCCTTTAACTCAGGATAGCCACCTGCTTTTTCTACTCCCATTAGGAAATTTAAATGTTCTAAGCAATTAATATGTAGTAGTAAATGTCTACCTGTATCTTTAATCATTTGATAACCATGAGTATAACCTTTTCTATTCTTACTCGTAGACTCCCAGTCAAGTGTAAAATAAACTTCATTGTTCTCACTAAAGTTCGCTTTCCCAACTTGTGAAAGCTTTAAAGTCAATTGAGTAATATATAAAAAGTAATAATAACTAAGAAACAAATGATAATGAGTTCTAAAATAATCTTTATGTTCCGCTAAAAATTGAAAATCTTCTTTGAATAGCTTTGAGATAAATGGAATTTGATTAATATAAGGACGGCGTTCTTTTTCGTCGCTCTCCAAATGATTTAATTGTTTTAACACAAGACGTGACATTAAATCTGTTGAATCACTTTTCCCAAAAATCTCTTCTACTGTTTCTTTTTCACCTAATAAGACGTCTAAAAGGAATCTAGCAATATCTTGTTCTCCTTTTTTATCAGCCTTATCACTTAATGGTAAATATTGAAACAAATGCAAATGAAAAATTTTAATTGTATTGTCACTATCCTGCAGAAAGGTACGTAGTATTTGTTCAAATTGCGACTTATCTTGCTTTGATACATCAACAGATTTACTAATCTCTCCAATAAGCTCTTCTAGATTAACTTCCATTTTTAACTTATTTCCGCTGACTAGACGCGTAAACTCTCCTAATACTCCCTGAAACCCTTTTGCGAATTTTGCCCGCTCTGTTCCTCGGGTAGAGAAAGGTAACAGAGGAGCTTTTTTATTTATTGTATGTTTTAATCCTAACTTTTCTGGTTTAATACTCAGTGAGTTTTTCAAATCCTCTAAATTCTCTCTTACAATCATTTTTTAATCCCTTCTAAACGTAAATTCTTCAAAATCTTCGTCGTATGTTAGTCTAAACATTCCATTTTCATTAGATTGAACAAACAATAATTCTTTTTCTCTATTTCCTAATTTCATTATCTTATCCACAAACTCAACGAACTGAATACAATCTTCTTTATCCTTTTTATTCGGGCGATAACCTTTTGAAAGTTTGACCATCATTTCATATAATGGATAATCAATTTCTAAATAGACAGGAGCTACTTTATCTTCATTGGAAAAAGCAAGTAATATATTTAATTTAAATCGATTTAAAACCTCCGGTTCTACCCCTTTCAAATGTCCTACAAACGGCTTAATTTTAAGAGACTGTGCAACCTGAGTAGTATCATTTGAGTAATCCATAAATACATAATCTGCCTTCGGACTTCCGTTCCATAAGAAAATTGATTTTCTCGCTAAATTATACATATCTTTTAAATCAGATCGATTTCCCTTATTAAAAGCATATAAATATTCCATATATTTTTTATAATTTTCATCCCCAAATATTTCATTTAAAACCGGAGATAAAAATAATGACATACGTATTAATGTTTTATTGAATACCTGTCTAGATGAATCACTTAGCTCAAAGAAAGAACCCATCTCTTCTAGCCCTTCTATCCACCCATCAAGTCCATGTAAATCCAAATGCTTTTGGAAAGTATTCTTCATGTTTACTGAATTGTTTAGCTCAATTAGCATTTGGTCTACACTATTTGATCGTAGATGAATAGGATCCATTTTAGAAATAACTGCTAGTAAATTTGATTTTTCTTGACCATCAAATAATAAATTCGGTAATAAGGCTTCAGTTTTTTCCATCATACCTGCCCCAAGAAAATCTTCTTTCCCATGAGAAGGCACTAAAATATCATAAATAAAATTAAGCATGGAACGTGTTGAAATAATCATCTTATGCTTAACTATTGCTTCAATTAATATACTTAAAACACCATCTCGTATTTGTTGCTGTTGCAATAACTCATAATTCACCATAAAGAATCCATTTATACCACGTTGCTTATCCTTCAAATAAGCTTGATAGAATGGATTTTTTTCTGATTCAACCACAATTCGCTTTAAAATAGATGAAAAATAATCTGATTTTGGCCCTTCACTAGTTAATTCAAAAGGTTGATAATCACTAAAGCTAATCAAGTGGAAATTACTGCTTTGTTGATTAGTAGCAATTTCATTTGCCTCGAATATTCCTGATTCCTCAATAAATTTTGTTAAAATTTGATAGTGCTCTTTTGCATAATCTGATTCAATAAAGTTATGCAGAACTCCTAAGTTAATAGCTAAAATTAGCTTAAATCTAGAACCATCAATCTCACTATCACTATATGGCTTTAATACTTCCGCTAATGTATCAAGGGAACTCTTTTGTGGATCAAAACTTTCCGTAGCATCATTATGCACCGAAAACTCTTCCATCAATTCAGGATACTTATTTTTCACATACGATAATAAATGTGATTTCCCATCTCCAACGCTACCACACAAGAAAATTAATTGACTTGTATTTTGCCCAGCTGCTGCTGTTAGAGCAGACATCATATCGTTCTGTATCGTTCTTTCCACATGTAAATAATCCTTAAACGAACTAAATTCATTAGGATTTTCGATAGCCTCTTGAGATGATTCTTTCAGCTTCGAGAGTTCTGCTAGTAAATAACTCTCTCCTTCTCCTAAAATAAAATCATCATACACAAAATTTTCATCTGCTTCTTCATTATCCACAGACTGTTTATCTTCAATTTCTAACCCTACCGCAATCTCAGCGTTATTTATTTCTGTTAATTCCTCAGTTTGATTTGATGTATTTTGTTTACTTGCAATCTCAATTAGCATTTTTAACTTTTCTTCTAAACTAGCAGATATCTTTTCTTCTAATTTCTCCACAATATGTACACTACTCTTCGGCTGTGGATGTTTGTATTTCGGGGCAACAAACTCATAACTCCCGTATACCTCCATAAACCACACTGCAATTTGGAATAGATTTTTATGCATTTTAAAAGCACTCTCTACCCCACTTTCAATATGTTCATGTGCCGCTTTATTTCCTAAATAGCGAACAGTATCAAATGAACGTGAAATTTCCTTTGATAAAATATCTTCTCTTTCTAATTTTTGAATACGCTCTACTTGCTTTAAATATTGTACGTCATACAGTTCATGCTCTTCCGCAATGCGTTTCGATAATAGCTCCGCAAATATTCTTCCCTTAATTAAAACCGATTGGGGATCTTGATAAAAAATATTTTCAATATCCCTACCCATCTCCGCTAACTCAGGAAATATCTCTTGTAGAAAATCAAATGTATATTTCTCCAATGATGTAACACCTCTTAATCTAAAAATACGTTTCGAATATATTCCATATTATACAATATCTATAGAAGAATTGTTGGTATTAAGAAAAAAGGAAATTAGTGGATTTTCCATTCATAATAAAATTAAACAGTTCCTACTACTCCATTCTTACTTTTAAAAGATTACATAAAAAAATAACCTGAGTCTTTAACTATAGAACCCAGGTTATCCAACACTATATACTTTTAAGTTTTCCACAAAAACATGCTACATTTACTTTCTAAAATAAACTTAACTGTACAACACTATCCGTCTTCTCTTCTTCTTTGTTAATCTCTAAAATCCTTTGACCCATTCTCTCCACCAAATCAACCACTAAAGCATTTCCCATACAAAAGTACCTGTTTCTTTGTGGCATACCTGTATTCGTCCAATCCATCGGAAATCCATTTAACAACTCACATTCAACTGGTGTTAAGTATCTTAGTTTTTTTGTGTAAGGATCTTCAATTACATGAGAACTTCTATTACAAGTCCCTTCACTTGTTAACATTGTACGTCCAGGTTTATTTAAATCATCAGGGAAAGCCATTCCTCCCTCGGCGTAGAAATATTTATGACCTGTCGCCTTTGATATTCTTTCTTCTTTTTTAGGCCCTTTAAGATACTTAAGTTCCTCAAATTCCGTTCTTCCCTTTTTGTTAACCTTATCCATTTTCAAGTAATATGATTCATCTGCAGGACCAAATTTATCATATGCTTTCTGAACGACCTCACCTAAAGTCTTTGGATTTTCAGTTACTGGAACTACTTCTTCAGTATATACTTGCCCATCTATCATCACGCCAGAATTATAGTATTCAGCTTTAAATGTATCAGAAACCTCAATAATATCGACCGGCAACTCAAATTGCCCTCTTTTTTTGTTTTCTTTAGACGCTTCATGCACATTAAAAATCGGAGCGAAAAATCCATTTTCACATAATATCTCTAACGACTTCATTTTACTTTGAACTGATGCAAATTGAGATTCTTTTAAGTACGCGAAAATAAATACTCTTCGCCTTCTTTGTGAATTACCATAATCTGCAGCGTTAATAACTCGCCATTCCACCGCGTACCCCGCGTCTCTAAAGCTCGCCAACATAATAGAAAAATCACGACCTCTTTGTTTTGCTGGTGATTTCAATAATCTATCTACATTCTCTAACAAAACAAATCTTGGCTTGCGAGAGTTAACTATGTTCATTATCTCCCAAAAAAGAACACCTTTCTTCCCTTGTATCCCTTTTTCATTTGATATTGTGCGTGCTACTGAATAATCTTGACATGGAAAGCCACCTACCAATAAATCATGCTCAGGTATTTCTGGCCAAACCTCTGCTATATCTTTATTTTCATGTATTCCTTTATTTTCGAATTGAGTGGCATAACAATTAAATGCATGCTGTGCTTTAGTTAAGGGCTCCCATTGATTCCCCCAAATAATTTCAAAATTCTCGTTCGCTTCAAGTCCTAACCTAAAACCCCCCACTCCCGCAAAAAGTTCTACTACTTTCACCATAAATACACGAACATCCCTTCGGTGTTTTATTTCTTTATGCTTCATTATAATAAAAAGTAAGGAAAAGATCAATCCCTCCATTATGAGAATAAACACTTCTATTCCATAATATAGATTTCGGATTTCCATATCTTATTTAGTAAGAAATTCTCTGATCTTCCTTTACATAATTTTTATCTCTATAAAATTAAAACAGCTTTTTATTATATCACAACTTTTCATTTAACGGTTTCTCAGCAAACTAATTAATATAGAATACGAAAGGGGATTAATATGGTTACATACGCTACACTAGATGAACTAATGTTAAAAGCAAAAAAAGCTGAAGGACAAAAATTTAGTGAAATTGATTCAACAAATAAACTTACAACAGCAAATTCTAAAGGTGAACTTGGTCAGTTAGTCAAAGAAGAATTTTTTGGGTATGAAAGCGCCTTAGACGCGGATATTAACTTTACAAACCTTGGAGTTAAACTAAAAGTAACACCTTTTAAGCAAAATAAAAATGGTTCTTTATCTGCTAAAGAACGCTTAGTTTTAAATATCATTAACTACATGGAGGAAGTTAATACATCTTTTGAAGAGTCTAGCTTCTGGGAAAAGAACAAAAAATTATTACTTATGTTTTACGAATGGAAAGCAGATTTAAATCGTCAAGACTTCCATATCGCAAAGAGTGTTCTATTTTCATATCCTGAAGCTGACTTAGAAATAATAAAGCAAGATTGGGAAACAATCGTATCTAAGATTCGTTCTGGAAAAGCACATGAGTTATCTGAAGGCGATACAAATTATTTGGGAGCCTGTACAAAAGGAGCAAATAAAAATTCAATCCGTCCACAACCATTTTCTGAAATACAAGCGATGCAACGAGCGTTTTCATTAAAGCCATCTTATATGACTACATTAGTTCGTAGATATATCAAAAATGAAGAGTTAATAAGCCTCACAACAGCAAACGACTTAAAAGGAAAATCATTAGAGGAATTCCTTCATTCAAAATTCGAACCTTATATAGGTTTGACAGATAAAGAGATTGCTCATTCACTAGAAATAGATTCTAAACCTACTGCAAAAAATTTCATTCCATCACTGGTAAGCTCTTTACTAGGTATTAAAAACACACGTCTTACTAATATTGAAGAATTCGCTAAAGCAAATATAGAATTTAAAACAGTTCGTCTAGAGCCAAACGGAAAGCCAGAACAAAGCATGTCATTTGAAACTATTGATTTTCATCAATGGACAAATGAATTATGGGAAGAGAGCGAAATTCGAGAACGCTTCTATCAAACCAAATTCTTATTTGTAATTTTTGAATTTAAACAAACAAAAAAAGAAAACCCAAACCGCGAGCTCTACTTTAAAGGCATTAAACTTTGGAATATGCCTGTCCCTACAATAGAAAAAGAGATACGTGAACTTTGGGAAGAAGTAAACGCTGTGGTAAATGAAGGTATTAAACTTGAATATAAAACACGTGGTGATAAAACCGTTGAAGTAAATAACCTACCAAAAATGAATTTCAACGGCGTTGCACATATTCGACCAAAAGCTCGTAATGGGGCTGACAAGGTCACTTTACCTGATGGACAGCAGATTACAAAGCAGTGCTATTGGTTGAATAATTCTTATATTGCTTCTGTTGTTGCCAATAGCATTAACGAATAATTTATGTTTAGTTTCTATAACCATAAAAAACACCTTCTCACTTCACATGATTAGTACATACAGTGAGAAGGTGTTTTTTACATAACTTATTATAGAAGTACTACCTCTCATCATCTCAAACCAATTCCTCCTATCAACTCACCATACCCTAAACTACTCTCCTCCAAAAACCCCCTCGTCTCCCCACTCCCCTTATAAAAACTCTCCCAACCCCGCTCCATCAAAATCCCCTTCCAACTATCACTCTCCACCATCCTCTTAATAACACCATCCCAATAAGCAACCTCTTCCTCCGTCATATCTTTCGGGCCCATAATTCCTTTCCAGTGCTGGAAGATGACGTTGATTCCTTGTTCTTTCCATGTTGGGATTTCTGGTAGTCGGTCTAGTCGTTTTGGTGCGGATACGGCTAGTATTTTTATTTTGCCGGCTTTGTATTGTTTTTCGGCTTCGGATAGGGTCATGGTTGCGGCGCTGATTTGTTTGTTCGTTAGGGCGTTTATGATTTTTTCTTTGTTTTCGTAGACGAAGAATTGTAGTTCGGCAGGGTTTATGCCGAATGCTTTGCTTACTTGTACGAAGGATAGGTGATCGTCGTTTCCTAGGCCTGGGGCAACGCCGATTTTGAAGTTTTTCTTGTTTTGTTTTAGTTGTTCCATGAGTTCATTTGCGTTTTCTATGTTTGATTCTTTTGATACGACAACAACTTCCCAGTCCGATGCGAGAGTTGCGAGCGGGGTGAAGTCTTTATATGTTAGTTTACTGTGACCTAGTAGGTTGTTCGTTATGAGTAAGCTTGAGTTAATCGCCAGTACGTGACCGCCTTTTTGTTTCGTATATTTCCATCCGACATCACCGCTGCCACCTACTTTGTTTGTGATAGTAATTGGTTTTGTGAAGATTTTTTCTTCTGTCAGTGTTTTTTGCATCGCTCGTGCCGTTAAGTCCCATCCCGCTCCTTGAACGTTTGGCGCAACGATTTCTACTTTGTCGATGTGTACTGTATTCGTATGGGATTTTTCCGAAGAACAACCAGCTATTACTCCAGTCATGATCCATATACATAGTAATAATCGTTTTTTCATAGTCCTCGTCCTATGCGATATTTTCGTTCTGGTCGTCCGATAATGCCGTATGTATACTCTACTGTGCATTCGTTTGTCACTACTAAATATTCTAAGTATCTTCTTGCGGTTGTTCTGGAGGCCCCCATTTGCTCTCCCATTTCTTCTATTGTAATGCCCTCTTCGAATCCTTTTATAATCCCTTTCACTTTTTGCAGTGTTAACGGGTCCACACCTGTCGGTAAGTTTTTTATGTCTTGTGTTTGCGAGATGCCGAAGAAGTTATCGATGAGTGCTTGATTTACTTCATTGTTACTATGTAATAATTGTTTCTTTCTTTTATAGTCTTCAATTGTGCGAACGAATTTTTCTAACGTGACCGGTTTTATAAGGTAGTTACTTACGCCGTTTCGAATTGCTTTTTCTAGCATATGGTTTTCATTTGCCGCCGTAACCATAATGACGTCAACGTTTGGAAAGTCAACATGGATTTTCGGTAATAGTTCCGTACCGATTCCGTCTGGTAAGTAATTATCTAATAGAAGCAAATCGATTTCTTCCCTTTGTAGTAATTCCATCGTTTCTTTCGCGTTCAATGCTTTTCCAATCACTTTTACATCCTTTATTTTTAATAAAAACTCTTCCTGAATTTGTGCGACGCGAAAATCATCTTCTGCAATTGCAACCTTCAACATATGCCCATCCCCCTGTTTGTCATGTACTTTCTCTCAATGTTTTCGGAAGGTAAATTGTAAAAATAGCTCCCCCATTTTTCTCGTTTTGAATTTCAATTGTTCCCTCTAGTACATCTACCATTTCTTTCACATTCGCTAATCCGTAACCACGATCATTCCCTTTCGTTGAAAACCCTTTTTGAAAAATGGTCGTGATTTTTTCTTCCGGTATCCCTATCCCGCTATCTATCACTTCAAATACAATATCGTACCCAATATCCGTAACAAAGAAGGAAACACTCTTTTCCTCTCGTTCACTCACCGCATCAAATGCATTGTCGATTATGTTTCCAAGAATCGTAATAAGGTGCGAAACTTTTATATGGTCTGGTAACGGATGAAGTGCACTATCTTCTTCAATATGAAAATCAATTTTCTTCTCAGACGCTGTTCCGAGTTTTCCTAATAAAATAGCTTGTACTTTTGCATCATGAATTTGATGGAATAAAATATGATTTTGGCTTTGATGAATATTAGATTCTTGCTGGATAAATTCAATCGCTTCTTTGTAATGCCCTAATTGCAATAATCCCGATAAGACGAAAAGCTTATTTGTAAATTCATGCGTTTGAGCACGTAAGTCCTCTGAATACTTTCTTACCTCAGATATTGTATTCACTAAGTTTTGCAGTTCTGTTTTATCTCTAAAACTACATACAACACCTACCGTACTGTTGTTTTCGAGTATTGGTGTCATGTTTAAAATAAACACTTTATCTTGAAATGCGATTTCTTGATCGTTTTCTAGCACTCTCCCCATATTAAAATCAGGTAAAACTTTTGAAATGTGCTGCTGCATATAATCACCATTTACATGTAACATCTCTTCTGCAGATGTGTTCATCATTGTAATAAAACCATTTTGATCAATGGCGATAATCCCTTCTTTTATAGATAGTAGTATTGCGCTTCGTTCCCGGTATAGCGCTGCGATTTCATTCGGCTCTAAACCGAGTGTATCTTTACGAATGCTACGTGCTAAAAGAATGCCGCCAACAATGCCTGCTACTAATACAGCTAAGGAAAAGAGTATAATTTCTTTCGTTCTGCTCAATATGTTAGATTCAATACCTTTTATTAAAAACTCTACTGTCACAACACCTACGACTTGATCGTAATCTCCGTTATGAACAATAATAGGTGCTTTCGCCATTAAAGCTGGACCACTTTCACCATTTCCTTCGAGCGTATAGTATCCGCCAAAAGTGAGTGCTTCATAGTTATATGGATTGTTACTCTTTGTACCAATTAACTCCGAATTAGAATGCGAATACATAACCCCATAGCGATCTTCTATAATGATATAATCTGCACCAGCTTGCTCACGAACTTGTTCCGCAATGGATTGGATTGTACTTTTATGTTCGTTATATTGAAAAGCCTCTTTTATAGCTGGCATAAAAGAAAGCGACTTCGCTGTTTGCAGTGCTAGCTGCTCCACTTGGCGCTTCGTATCAACGGACTGAATGTAAACAAATATTCCCGCTAATAGGAGAACGACAAATAAAATTAACGTAATAATTAAGCTTACTATTTTCGTTTGTAATGACACTTTGCGTGATTTCTTCATGCTTCATATCCTTTGATAAAATATTCAAAACTATCAATCTCCTTTTTCTATTATTATGACAAAACGAATAATGAAGCAACCATTAAAACTCTCCATGTACATAAAGTACAAAAAGAATAAAATTGTCATAATATTGAGATTTAATTCTATAGACAGTACAATTCAACTACAATGAACACGCTTTCATATATATACCTTTTATTACTAAGCAAGAGGAGGAATAATTATGGCTCAAGCAAAATCTAACCGAGTCGCCGGCAATATTTTCAAAGGTTCTGTCGGCAATTTAATTGAATGGTACGACTGGTACGTTTACTCTGCTTTCGCTGTTTACTTCTCAGCGGAGTTCTTTCCTAAAGGCGATCCAACGAGTCAGTTACTGAACACAGCAGCTATTTTCGCAGTTGGATTTTTAATGCGCCCTATCGGAAGTTTATTAATGGGACGTTATGCGGATCGGCACGGACGCCGGGCAGCACTAACGCTTTCTATTACCGTTATGGCCGGCGGTTCTTTCATTATCGCCTGTACACCGAGTTACGAAAGTATCGGTATTATGGCACCTATTATTTTAGTTCTTGCTCGTTTACTGCAAGGATTATCACTTGGCGGAGAGTACGGAACTTCCGCAACGTATTTATCTGAAATGGCTAGTAGTGGACGCCGCGGTTTTTATTCAAGTTTCCAATATGTAACGCTCGTTGCTGGACAGATGGTTGCGTTAGGCGTTCAAATTGTTCTTCAGCAATTACTAAGCGAACCAGATATGAAAGCTTGGGGCTGGCGCATTCCATTCATTATTGGAGCGATGGGCGCAGTAGCTGTATTATGGCTTCGCCGCACGATGGATGAATCGGAGCAGTTCGCAAACGTAAAATCACAAAATCGAAAAAGCGCAGGAACCGTTCGCGCGCTTATGAAACATCCTAAAGCAGTATTAACAGTAGTCGGCCTAACACTCGGAGGCACTGTCGCATTCTATACGTACACAACATATTTACAAAAGTTCATGGTAAACACAGTCGGTCTGCCGAAAGAAGTTGTAAGCTGGATTAACTTTGTCGCACTACTTATTTTCGTCGTACTTCAACCAATTGCGGGGCTATTATCCGATAAAATTGGACGCCGCCCACTATTAATGGCATTCGGTATTCTCGGAACTTTACTAACAGCACCAATCTTCTTCTTTATGGAAAAAACGACAGAACCAATCATAGCATTCTTACTCATGATGGTCGGCCTTATTATCGTTACTGGTTACACATCGATTAACGCAATTGTAAAAGCAGAACTCTTCCCAACTGAAATTCGCGCACTAGGCGTAGGTTTACCTTATGCACTAACAGTTGCGATATTCGGCGGAACAGCCGAGTTCATCGCATTATGGCTAAAGAGTATCGGAATGGAATCACTATTCTATTTCTACGTAGCTGGATGTATCGCGATAAGCTTTATTACGTATTGGCGTATGGCTGAGTCATCGAAGACTTCGCAGATTGAGGCGGAGCTTGGTGGTGGGGATAAACTAGCTAATAATAAATCTAGTTAAAATTATGTATTCTATGATCTTCGTTTATCTGAAAAAGTATAATTCATTAATGTGCAACTTAAAAACCTCTACTTATATGTAGAGGTTTTTAAACTTTATAACAGAAAACATATTCAAATTTACTTTTCTTCTTTTTTGATTATGACATGTATTATTTATAATACATCATTATGAAACGAAAAAAAGAAGATTATAGAGGTAACATCTCATGTGTATCAACTTAAGAAAAATAAATACCTACTTTATAAGATTCACCAAGCTCAAGTATTCTCTCATTTAAAGTCTTGAAATGCCGTAGAATACTTGAGCTATTGTTTTGCACTAAAACTTGAAGCCTGTCTACCATTTACATATAGATATCATTCGAAAACACTGGCGGTTCGTTTCACTTTGTGGTAAATTAAACCAATTGAAGTATAAAAATTATTTCCAAAATGAAGATAATAATTTATAAATATAGTTAACATTCTATTCTTAGTAAGTGGTTAAACAAGGTGATACTTTAAATCATTTAGAAGTTTTCTATCTAATTATACTAAAGTTGAGTGGTGAAACTAATATGAGCCAATGGCTAAGTAATGATAAAATAGCAGACCACGATTTTGGCGGTTGCATATTAAAATTTTTATTAGGTATGAGTATCATTTTTATACTTATTCTATATCCTATTTATTGGCTGTTTTTTCAAGAAATCGAAAAACCTCTTGTAAAAAATACGTCAACTAACCAAGCAAATCACATAGAAATTACAGGGATTTCATATGGACATCTCTTCGATGATAAATACATAAAAATTTACTTTAAAGAAAAAAACAAACTTGTAGAGAAAACAAAAATAAGGGTGGCTAATTTTAATATTGTTAATAGTTCAGACCTTTATGAAATTTCATGGAAAGATAATACTAAAGTTTCAATAGTAATGGAATTTGAATATGAAACTAAAACATTGGAATATGATTTCGAAACGGAAAAAATGGGTGGATATATGAACAGCACAAATAAAAACTTATTATAGCCTAATATTCCAAATATATAAGATACACTTCCAAATCATAAAAACTTTTTCCTACTATTTATATTAAAACAACGAAAGGGGGGTGACACTTTGAACAAGTGGGCTATATTATCTTTAGCTTGTGTACCTTACGCTCTTTTAACTATAGTAAATGAAGATACATTAGAAATAGGTGGCTCAGCAAATATATTTTGGAAGATTGGATTATTTGCACCACTTATAGGCGTTTTATTTTCAGCTGGAGCCAGTAAAACTTACCAACGCGTTATGCTTGCCCTATTTAATTTAAGTTACTATTTTGTACTCTACATCTATATGATATACACTTTTTAAAATACTCTTATACTCGTTTTATGAACATATATTTTGGAGAGAAAATCATGAAAAATAAAACATACTATTTATCAATAATTTTCACCAGTCTTGTTTGTTTATTTTTATTTACAAAAGCTTTAGGATTTATCCTCTGGATAAATGGTGCACCAATTGACAAATGGGTAGCTTGGGTTGGTTTATTTGCTATTCCGATTTTCATCTACTACTCTTTTCCAGGACGAAGTTTAAAAAAACACAAAAAATTGTAACCATAGTTATAATAATAGTTCAAATCATATGGCTAAAATGGGCCATTAATCAGTCCAAATATTATGTATATGTTAACAGTAATAACATTCTCCCATCTCCATATATAATTCAGGAGACTCCAAATTCAAATACTCCTATTTCTCTTGGTCAAAGGCTTTTAACTAACTATACATTTTATAAATCAATTCATTCATATCTATATGTAAGAGAAAATGTCACAAAAAGTGATCGAGGCATTGTTGATTGGATAAAACATTTTGATAGCGAAATAAAAGAAGAAGACGACGGGCGCATCTATATAGAAACTTATAAGGGGAAGTTATTTTTCAAGTAAATTGTAAAACTATCCTTAATATTATCTATATAAACAAAAAAGCACCAGGTCCCCCCAGTGCTTTTCCCCTCTCTAAAACAAATGACAAGCCACCTCATGCCCCTTCGCAATCTCCACCATCTTCGGTACTTCCTGTGCGCATTTTTCAGTCGCGAATTTGCAGCGTGTTCTGAATTTGCAGCCGGATGGTGAGTTGAGTGGGCTTGGTACTTCTCCCTCTAGGATAATCCGTTCCTTGCCTATGTTTGTTGGATCTGGTTCTGGCATGGATGAGAGTAGTGCTTGTGTGTATGGATGTGCCGGTTTTGTGTATAGGTCTTCGCTGTCGGCAATTTCTACTATGTTTCCTAAGTACATGACTCCGATTCTATCTGATATGTGTCTTACCATAGATAGGTCATGTGCGATAAATAAGTATGTGACTCCTGTTTCTTCTTGAATATCCTGCAGCATATTTACAACTTGTGCTTGAACTGAGACATCTAGTGCTGAGATCGGTTCGTCGCATAAGATGAAATCTGGTTTTACAGATAGTGCGCGCGCGATGCTGATGCGCTGGCGCTGACCCCCGCTAAATTCGTGCGGGTAGCGATATAAATGTTCTTCTTTTAAGCCTACCTTTTTGAGCAGGTCTAATATGATTTCTTTTTGTTCTTCTTTTTCATAAGATCCGTGAATGTTCATTGGCTCACTAATAATTTGGAATACGTTCATTGCCGGGTTTAATGATGCGTATGGATCTTGGAAAATGATTTGCATTCGTTTTCGATATTCTTTTAGTTCACTTTCTTTTAAACTTGCGATATCTTTTCCGTCGAATAAAACGTTACCTGAAGTAACGTCGTGTAAACGAATGATACTTCTTCCTGTCGTTGATTTTCCGCAGCCCGATTCTCCTACTAACCCGAATGTCTCACCCTTTTTAATTGTGAAGCTTAAGTCATCGACTGCTTTTAATTGCTCTGTTTTTCTGCCGAATAGTCCTTTTTTAATAGGAAAATACTTTTTTAAGTTCCGAACTTCAATTAAGTTTTCTTCACGCATGGGAATCACCTACTGTCTTATCGTTTAACCAGCACATAGAACGTCTTTCGTTTCCAATTTCAAAATATGGCGGACGTTCTTTTTCACAAATGTCCATCGCATGCGGGCAACGCTCTGCGAATGGGCAACCTTTTGGCGGGTTTAATAAGTTTGGCGTTACACCTTGAATGGGCGCGAGTCTTTCTTTTACACCGTTCGATATTTTCGGTAAAGAGTTTAATAACCCTTTTGTATATGGATGATTCGGTGATTGGAAAATATCAAGTACAGGTCCTTCTTCCATAATAAGACCACCGTACATAACGATAACGCGTGTACAGTTTTGTGCGACTATTCCTAAGTCATGCGTAATAAGAAGTAACGCCATGTTCGTTTCGTTTTTTAAGTTTTTCATTAAATCTAGTATTTGTGCTTGTATCGTTACATCAAGCGCTGTCGTCGGTTCGTCCGCAATGAGAAGGTCTGGATTACAAGACATCGCCATCGCAATCATAACCCGCTGCTTCATACCGCCACTTAATTCATGCGGATATTGTTTTATCCTTTCTTCTGGTGAAGAAAGACCGACTTGTTTTAACAAGTTGACCGCAATATGCTCCGCTTCTTTCTTTTTCACTTTTTGATGCCGTATAATTACCTCCGTCATTTGCTTCCCAATTTTCACGACTGGATTTAGCGCAGACATTGGATCTTGGGATATAAGTGAAATTTGATTTCCTCTAATAGAACGCAATTCTTTTTCAGATTTAGAAAGTATGTCTTCATTATGAAAAAGGATTTCCCCTTCTTTCACTTTCCCTGGTGACGCAACGAGAGACATAACGGACTTCGCCATTACACTCTTTCCGCTTCCAGATTCCCCAACGATACCAACTACTTCCCCTTTATTTAAACGAAATGTAACGCCTCGAACAGCTTCCACTTCGCCGCTTTCTATGAAAAAAGAAGTCTTTAAATTTTTCACTTCTAATAGTTTTTCAGACACGCTTCTCACTCCTTTCACGTAACACTTTAGTTTTCATTTCCAGCCCCTTTTGGCGCGAAAGCTTTCTTCAATGCTTCACCAATCACGTTAAAACTAAGTACCGTTAAAAGAATAAGGAATCCTGGGAAGAATGTTAAATACCAAGCTTCGCCAATATATCCTTGCGCATTGTTTAGCATGCTGCCCCAAGAAGAGTCTGGTTCTCTAATACCTAACCCTAAGAAGCTGAGTGATGATTCCATTAAAATCGATGTCGCAATTGTTAATGTCGCAGCGATAATAATGGTTGATAAAATGTTTGGAATGATATGTCTTACAATAATTGTGAGTGATTTTTGTCCTGATACTTTTGCATATAAAACATACTCCCGCTCTTTTACGGATAGCGTTTCTGCCCTTACAATACGAGCGGTGTCCATCCATGTTAGTAATCCAATAATAAGAACTAACGTCGTAATCCCTGGTTTTAAATAAGCATTTAATAACAGCATTAAGAAAAATGATGGAATTGACATAAGTACTTCAACAATTCGCATTAAAAAGTTGTCTAACTTTCCGCCAAAATATCCGCTAATTGTTCCAACTGCGGTACCGATTGTAATAGAAACAACCATCGCTAGAAAACCGACCGCAAGTGAAACTCTTCCACCATATAACGCCCTCGTCAAATAATCCCTTCCGTAATCATCCGTTCCGAAAGGATGACTCATACTCGGTTCTTGTAAGCGATCTGGAATCGACATTTTACTAGGATCGTACGGTGATACAAATGCGAATATCGATGCAATCGTTAAAACCGCCAGTATAATAACTCCCATTAGTACAAACTTATTTTTCGTAAAACTACTTTTTATCGTTTGAAATCTCCTATTATTCATTCCAAATCACCCCCTCATTCGAATGCGCGGATCTACTACGCCATATAAAATATCAGCAATTAAGTTACCGAGAATTAACATGAAGGATGATAGTAATGTAATTGCCATAATAATTGGATAATCAAATCTAAAAATAGCATTTACCCCAAGTGAACCAAGACCCGGCCATGAGAATACTGTTTCCGTAATGAACGCTCCGCCTACTAAACTTGGAATAGATAATCCGAAAATTGTAATGATTGGTATTAATACATTTCGAAGTACGTGATTAAATAAAACGGTTTTCTTCGAAGCACCGTACGCATATTGAATTTGTACATAGTCTTCTTCTAATTGTTGAATTGTACTGGAACGAATATATCTCATATAAACAGAAACGTTTTGGAACGCAAGCACCATACAAGGTAAAATACCGTGCTGCACAATATCCAAGAAGGAATCTCGGCCGACTGTACGCATGCCCATACTTGGAAGAAGGTTCAACTTTAAAGAGAATAAATAGATTAATAGTAAAGCGAACCAAAAGACTGGCATTGAGATTCCCACATAAGAGATAAAGTTTACAATGCGATCAAAGATAGAATTCTTTTTCACACCTGTAAATAGTCCAAGCGGGATTGCAATTACAAATGAGACGAGTAAAGACGATCCCATTAAGCCAATTGTCGCAGGTAACCTTTCTACAATAAGATCTAAAACTGGACGATGGTTTTGAAGTGAATAACCAAAGTTCCCTGTTACAATATTTTTTAACCATAAAATATACTGCATATAAATTGGTTGATCGAGCCCTAAACTTTTACGAATACGCTCAACATCAATTGAACTCATATTCGGCGTGACAAAGTTTCGAACAGGATCACCCGGTGCTAGTTTTATTAATAAAAAAGAGATAATAGAAATAACAAATAAAAGCGGAATTGCATTTAAAAGCCTCTTCGCAATTACTTTATACACAAAATTCCCCCCTCAAGCTAAAGAAGCTGATTTCCACCAGCTTCTTTACTGTTTGTTTCTTATTTCACTTCATAAATCTTAGATAAATCTTCAAACATTGTTACAGGAATTGCTTTTGCTTCTTTTAATCCATCAAACTTTTTATCTACTGCAATAACCGCTTTCGGATACGCAATTGGTAGATAAGGTAAATCTTCTCTAGCTGTCTCTTGAATTTTATGGTATAGTTCTGCTCGTTTTGTTTTATCTGTTTCAACTGCAGCTTCTTCCCATAACTTATCAAAATCAGCGTTTTTATAACGTGCATAGTTGTATTCAGCATTACTTAAGAATAAGCTCTTATATGAATCTGGCTCAGGTCCCATTATGTAACCACCGAATGTAATATCGAATTCTTTATTCTCTTTATCTAAGCTTTTTTCACTTGCTGCACTAGCATCTAATGCATTCAGTTCAACTTCTAAGCCAACTTCTTGTAATTTTTGTTGTGTATAAAGCGCTAAGCTTTCCATAATTTTATTATTCGTTACATACATGACGCGTACTTTTTCTTTATCTTTCACGCCAGCTTTCGCTAATAAATCTTTCGCTTCTTTCTTATCATACTTATAGTCTTTAATATCTTTCGCATAATACATAGCATCCGGCGTTAAAATTGAATTTGCTGGTTCTGCAAATTGACTAGAAACGAATGCAGAGTTAATCATTTCTTTCTTATCTAACGCATGCGCAATTGCTTGGCGCACTTCTTTTTTCTTCATTAGATCTGTATTTTGGTTATAAGATAAGTAGAATAATCTACCTTCAGGGAATGTCACCATTGAGAAGTTCCCTGTGCTATCTAATTTCTTAAAATCTTGCGGCTCAATCATCTTCATGTTGATTTGGCCATTTTGTAGTGAAACATTTGCTGTATTACGGTCTTTTACAACGCGATATACGATAGAGTCTAATTTCGCTTTACCACCTACATAATCATCGAATCGATCTAATGCAACGTACTCATCTGATTTATACTCTTTAAACTTAAATGGACCTGATCCTACAGGCTGTAAGTTTTTCTTACTCTTCGCTAAATCTGCTTCCCCTTCAAATACATGTTTCGGAATTGGGAAGAAATCATTCATCACACCTTCAAAAGATGCGCTTACTTGTGGTAAAACGAATTGAACTGTTAACTCGTCTACTTTTTTCACCTCAAGCGGTTTTCCTTTAAAAACAAAGTTTTCACGACTTGAACTATTTTGCTTCTCATCTAAAATAGATTGGAATGTAAATGCTATGTCGTCTGATGTAATTTTCTTACCATCATGCCATTTCAAATTATCTTTTAACTTCAATGTCCACGTTAATTGATCCTCTGAAGGCGTAAAGCTTTCAGCAAGAACAAACTTTTTCTTACCGTCTTCCATATGATACAGCGGTGCATATAAAGCTTGCTGCACAGTTAACGACACACGATCATTCGCATAAAGCGGATTCATCGTCTCTGGGTTATCGCTAACACCAATCGTTAACGTTCCTCCATCTTTCGGAGTCCCTGATTTACTAGTGCCCGCTTGCTTCGAAGAATCTTTTCCTCCAGAACAAGCCGCTAATGCAATAAGTAGTATTAGGACAAATGGTAATGCAAATAATTTCCGTTTCATCTTTCGGCCCCCTCAAACTAGTTATACCCATAAGAAAACTCGGAATTAATCCCGAGTTTTCTTATAAGTTTTAAATTACCACTACCCCTATATAAAGTCAAACTTTTTTGTAAAACTAGAAGGTTTGAAATCTATTTATGCATTCTTGCGATAAACGATATTGATGCGAAGAGCAAAATAAGTTAAAAAACTAGTAGCCTAAAAAATTTCTCTTAAATGATTGTTATAATCGAAAGAATCGAATGGATGTTTTATATACACCTAACTCTTATGAAAAACATAATTTCCTTATCAAAGGAATTCAACTTATTACATAGAAAATAACTATAGAAAAGAAAAAGCTTGACCAATTGGGGAGTTCACAGTAAAAACAAGAAAATGTTAACAAGAAGAAAGGAACTAATATACCATGTCCACACAATTTTCTGTTCAAATGGATGAAATGCTAAAAATTTTATTTCATTTGTCAAGAAAACCGACCATTCATTTAGTTAACGGACTATTTCATGAAGCATTTGAACTACACGACCAACTGACTATTACACATCTTAATGTCGAGTATACTCAAAAACGTCTAACAAATAGTTATCAAACGAAGCGATCAGATAAAGTTCTTCAAGTTAAAAACAATGATGATGTTTTTCATTATCATTTAGAATTTCAATTAAAAAATGATTCAACCATGCCTTATCGAATGTTTGATTATGGCTGTTGTATTGCAGAAGAGTGCCAGAAATCGATAGGTATTTATGATAAGTTCGTCTTTCCAAGACAGTTAGTTCTTTTTATTGAAGAAGATGAAAAAATTCCAGATTTTCTTTCCATGGAATTGCATTTTACAAGCGGGGGATTCCATTATCAAGTACCTGTAGAAAAGTATTGGAAACAGGATGTCAATCAATTAATGAAAAGAAATTTATATGCCTTATTACCTATACAGCCTTTTAATTACCGAAAAAACTTAAATAAAATTTTGGATAGAAAGCCATCTAAAAATAGAGATGAGGAAATCCGCGCAATCTTGGATAAGATTCAAGATGAGGTGAAAATTTTAGTTGAAATTATTATAGGTTATTATAATAGAGATGAATTAACATTTGACGATACGGATAAAATGCTTATTGTATTAACAAATGTTACGGAGCATGTATTTCAAAAAAACAGTGAATATCATATAATAAAAAAGGAGGTGGATAATATGATTAATACATTGTGGAGTCCTGTTAAAGAACGTAAAGTACGTGTTGAAGCGTTCAAGGAACTTATATACGATGTCTTACAAGATAAGAACCTCGATACTCAAAACGAAGAGCTACGAACAAAATTAAACAAAATTGATGATCCAAATCAGATGAAACAATTAGCTCGCCGAGTTCATAATGTAAAAAAAATAGATGATTTATTTTCCAAATAATAAAAGGGACTAATCCTAAGGACACGTAAGTGTTTTTTAAGGGTTAGTCCCTAGCCATAACGGCTATCTTTTTCATTACTGATAATATTTAGCGCTTGTCCAACAATATCCAACTACTCCACCTGTAAGGAAAGATAACCCATAGTAGCAAGCTGATACAGCTGCGGGTCCCAAGCAATACCGGCTGCAGAATATCCCATGCAGCAATTCCTTGAGATGCTAAGCAATTGTTAAAACCTCTTAGAAAATCTACAAAAGAACCTCCTGCACTTGCAGTTTTTACACTAAATGGATTTAACGAGCTCAATAACCCCTCATCTTCCTTTTTTTCTTCTTTCTCAAAATGTTTTGCTTCTAGTTGAACTGTATTATCTAAAACTTTTTCATTGTTGTTCCAAGTTTCAATTTTCACTTTATAGAATTTTAAATTTTCTGAATATTTTTCTATATAAGACTTTAATTTTCCATCCGAATATAAATCTCACCTTTTATCATTCTCTTCGTGATTATCCCCTCTCTCTAAGCAACCAATTCCACAACCGTATAAAACACCCCAAACAAAAAAAGACCACCAAAAGGCAGCCCCTCAAAACTCAATCCTACTCCCTATCCCCTGCTCCACCGCTCTCTCATACAAATACTTCGCAACAATAATATCCACTACGGCCAAACCAACCGATTTAAAAATAGTAATCTCTTCATCACTTTCGCGGCCTGCTTTTTCTCCGCTTATGATTTGACCAAGTTCGGCATGGATGTCGCTAGGTTTGAATAAACCTTCCTGTATCGGAACTTGAAGGTCTCCTGTTTCTTCTAATGCTGCTTCTTTTGATTCGACTACTACTTTGTTTGCATTAGCAATGGCGTGAGATGGTAGTTCTTGCATACTTGGCCTGAATGAACCGACGGCGTTTACGTGGACGCCTTTTTGTAGTTTTTCTGAGAAGACTGGTGTGGATGCGTTCGTAGTTGTGACGATGATGTCTGCTTCGCTTATTGCTTCATTTGCACTTGTGTAAACGTACGCAGGTTTATTGAATTTCTCTTGTATATATTGCGAGAATGCATACGCCTTTTCTTCTGTTCGATTGTATAAAATGACTTTTTCAATATGTCTAACCGCAAATACAGCTTCAGCAATTCCCTTTGCCTGTTCACCTGTCCCGATGATGCATAAAGTTTTTGCATTATGACGAGCTAAATATTTTGTCGCTACTCCGGATAAGGCGCCTGTTCGAATCATCGTTAAGTAGGATCCTTCTAACAGTGCGAGCGGTTCTCCCATTTGAAAGTCTGATAGCATCACAATCCCGTTTATCGTTTTCTTTCCTATCTTTTTGTTCTCGGGGACTACTGTTACTACTTTTAAACCAAGTGCCTCAAGCCCTTCTGCGACTGAAGGCATAATTAATGCCGTATTTTGCTCGTTCGCAAATGGTAATGAACCGCGAATTGGCGTGATTGTTCTTTCTGCGGAAAACTCTTTTAAGGCAAGCGCCGCATATGCAATGACTTCATTCATATTTACTAAGTTTCGTTGTTCGTTCGCGCTTATGACTAGCATATATTTCCACCTCCTCCTTCTATCCTAACAAAAATCCCCGATTCAAATCATCTCTCGGGTCTACAACGAACTGATGAAATCCTGTAATAAATGCATGCCCCGTTACTTTCGGAACGACAGCTTCATATGTATGTACCGCTGTTACCGACAATACTTCTCCCTCGAATTTCCCGTCAGTAATACATTGGTGGACGAAAATTTCTCCCTTTTGTAAAGCATCTTTTGCAAAAAGAGTTGCGATTCTTGCGGAAGTTCCTGTACCGCAAGGAGAACGGTCTACTTGCCCATCAGCGAAGATTGTTACATTTCGTAACGTTGCGTCTTCCCCTTTCGGTTCATCTGAGAAAATAACGCCGTATATTCCTTTTAACCCTTCTTCAAGTGGATGCTTTACTTCCATTTTACTCTCGATGTAGTGCTTAATTTTACCGCCCCACGTTTGAATAGCAGCTAAGTCTTTAAAATCAACTTTCAAACCAAATTCTTTACTATCCACAACAGCGTAGAATGCTCCGCCAAATGCGATATCTACTTGAAATTCATAGTCATCTATTTTAATAGGAACGTCTTTTTTGTATACAAATGAAGGAACATTTTCAAATGATACGGACTCTACTTCACTCCCCCTATATGTTGCGTACGCAATGACTTCCCCAGCAGGGCTATCAATAATGAACTTTTGTTTCTCACCTGTCACTTCAAACATACCTGTCTCAATTCCGACTGTAATAACAGCAATAATGCCGTGTCCACACATCGTACTCCATCCTTCATTGTGCATAAATAACACACCAAAATCAGCGTGAGCACTGGCAGGCGGAGTAATGATACAACCGTACATACCGTGATGTCCTCTCGGTTCATACATAAGAACTTCGCGAAGATGATCCAAATGTTCCATGCAATATGCACGTCTTTCTAGCTGCGTTTCTCCTTTTATTTCTGGCACACCACCCGTAATAATTCGAAGCGGTTCCCCAGCTACGTGCGCATCAATTGTCGTATACACTTTACTAACCTTCATTTCTATCTCTCCCCTATATGTTAATACTCTTTTCATAGCAAATATCATGCCAACGCATAGGGTATAAAGTGAAACGTTAATCATTGGGGGTTTTGTTCATCTCCCACTGATTATTAGTTGAACCAATCGGGCTTTTACGGGCAGTTGATCCCCCACCTAACTTCTTTGCTTCCGCTGACTTTTGAGGTGGGGGGTCTTACTGCCCGTTAATGCGGGATAAATTTGTATACATTGTTTGAAAAAGCATACAGTACTGTCTATTTTTTTATACACAATCCGGAATCCATTTTATGGAACCACTTGATACAGCCAGGCTTATTATTTTCAATGGAAAGTTACTTCCATCCCCAACATATACTGTTCAAAAGCAAAAAGGAAGTGATCCAATGTACTACGGAACAAAAGGCTGGTACGTAGCTGAATTAAAAAAATTAGGCGTGCGCTATCATGAAGGTCGCAAACTAGAAAGTTACCGTGGACACATCTTGCGCAATTTACTACTTGCACAACAAGAGAAATTAAAAGAACAGTAATATACTAATGTAACGATATCGACGATTCTCGGAATATATCAGCGATTCCACACAATATATCGGCGATTTTTTAAATTTATCGACGATTCGACATGGAATATCGACTTACCGACAAATTTCGCCAAATTCCTCCTCCATTCCACCAACCAATCACACATCAAACCACCATAAAAAAGGTCACCTCTGTTTTATATTTAGGTCATAGAACTTAAACACAATAAAATCAAAGGTAGGAACATATTTGATATATACAAAATGTTTCTGCCTTTTTATTATGCGGCGGGACTCCACACCTATCAACTTAAGATTTTTTTACACTCATAAAACAAAAAATGTACATTTTCTCATTTTGGGGTATTTGCTTTTCTAAGCTTAATTGTGGTGGGGTAGAAGTAAAGCATCTGTTTACATAATACACCTCTCTTCTCTTAAAAAGATTTATTCAATGTAGTGTTTATACATACTATAAATCACAAAAGAAACCGTTGTTTCAAAATTCATTAAGAACAAGTAGAAGGATTAGAAGCAAGTAAGAAGCGTGGCAAAAGTTATAGGTAGGCCAAAATTAGAAAAAAGCTCTCGATTGCATTACGCATGTATGACTATTAAAGAAATTATAGAAGAAACACAGAAGTAAAAAACTTTGTGTTTCTTTTTTATATATTCTATAGGAACTACTTTGCGCTTCACGGCATGGTTACTCTTTCTACCCCAGTACAATAAATTTTTAAAATAGGTAATAAATAACCCCAAATTCACTGATATAAAGGATCAAAAAAAGGAGGCATACTTTTTATGGAACGATAGAGCAATTCAGATACTGTGACACATTTATATCCATTGTTGTTTAAATACTTCATGATACTTTCTAATGCTTCAACTGTCTGAGATATCTTAGAAAATTCACTACCATTCCAATCATGAAGTAGAATGATATTACCAGGTTTAACACCTTTCGTTATATACCTCGAGATTTTGCTAGCTGCTGGACTCCTCCAATCTTGTGGATCCTGATGCCATGACCACAAGATCACAAGCTTGCGATTTTGTATAGCTGTATTAATAATTAAATTGTTATGAAGCCCTCCAACTGGACGATACAGAGTTGGTTTATAACCAGTGATCCGCTTGATAATTTCATCCGTTTGATTTAATTCTGATGTTAATTTAGCTGCAGTAATGTTTTTATCATAAATGTGAGTATATGTATGATTCGCAATTTCGTGTCCTTCTTTTATTTGTCTCTTTAAAATAGCTGGGAACCTGTTAACTTTATTACCCGCTACGAAAAAAATTGCTTTCGCATTGTATTTAGCTAATATATCAAGTATTTGAGGGGTAAAAACAGGATGAGGACCGTCATCAAATGTTAGTGCAACTATTTTTTCCTTTGTATTTACTTCCCAAATTACTTTCCCTGTTCTTTCATATGCTTTACGACTATCTGTAAAAGCATATATGGATATTGGTTTGAAACAAAAAGAAACCATAAAGAAAATGAGGAATATCCAATTTTTTTTCACAACTAATACACTCCTATGAAATACAAGTAAGTTTAGTTTATGAAGATATTTTCAAATTATTTAAAAAGAAACTAAAAAATGAAAGAGATTGGAAAGAAGGACTATTATTTTTTCATTAGTTGAAACTTCAATTTTTATTGGTAATATTCAGCGTACTGATTTCGTCTTAATAAACCATGCTGTATAATACCTCTAACTGTAAACAGTTATTCTTAACGAAGGGAATAGGACTCTTTTCTTATTCTAATATGCTAAGCCTGTTTTTTTCTAAAATGTTAGTGATCCCTAGAATTAAAAAGACTATATAAATATCAGAGAACAAATAGGTAACCCTTATGTTACATTCAATTTAAGGATATATTTTTTGTACCGACATTTTTAGGCATGAAATGTCGGTTATTATTATCTATTATGTATTAAATTAAATATTTGAAAGGGAGTAAAATTATGGATTGGCTAAAAAGAATGAATAACGCATTGGACTATATTGAGAATAGTTTGGATGAAGAGATAGATTATAAGGAGATTGCAAAGGCAGCTAATTGCTCTGAGTTTCATTTTTCAAGAATGTTTTCTTCAATCTCAGGTGTGTCGCTTTCAGAATATATTAGACGAAGACGTTTAACACTTGCAGCATTTGAAATTCAAAAAAGTGACATTCAGATCATTGATGTGGCAATTAAATATGGTTATATTTCTTCTGATGCTTTCTCACGTGCTTTTAAAAAAATGCATGGAATAACCCCTTCTAATGCTCGTAATAAAGGAGTACAGTTAAAAGCCTTTCCGAAGATTTCCTTCCAAATTTCTATTAAAGGAGATACCGAGATGGAGTACAGAATTGAAAACCTCGATTTTGAGTTAAGAATTGTAGGAAAGAGTAAACCAGTAAAAACAAGCAGCGCCTTTAAAAAAATCCCTACACTTTGGAACACTGCGAAAAAAGACGGATTTATGCAAGAATTAATAGATATGTCATGGGAAAATCCAAAGTGCACGCTTGAAAGTCTTTTAGGGGTTTGTGGGAAGGAAGCTGCCATAAAAGATGAAGAATTTTCTTATTTTATGGGTGTAAGATATGATGGGGAGGTATCAGCTAATATGGAAACACTAATTATTCCCGCAAGTACATGGGTAGTTTTCCCGAATATAGTAGACGCATGGAAACGATTATATTCCGAGTGGGTCCCAACTTCTGAGTATGAACTTGCCAATTTACCGTGCATTGAATGTTATTACGGTCCGAAACATAAGCCGAGACATGAACTTTGGGTCCCTGTCATCCCAAAATAAGACACGCATTCAATAAAAAAGAGCTGTTTAAGTTGTAATCAAAAAAACTTAACTTAAACGCTTTAGAATTTGAGCTTTTTATATTGTGAGTAGTCACATAATGACCTGAAAACTTACGTTTCCGTTATACAAAAGCTAACTTTCTAGCAAATTCTTTTAAAAATAAAGGGGTAAGATATCGCTCTAATTCTTCAGCAAATAATTAGAGTTCACTTCGAATCGAAAGATCCATAAAAACGTCTTCTAATTTATTTTGTTTAAAGAGAATACTGTTTCTTTATAATTGAGGAAGTTAATATTCTTAAATTGATGGGAGTGTCCTTCTACCTCTATTTAGTAATAAAAAAGAGCACCTCGAATAGTACTCTTTGAAAAAGAACTGTATAAGGTTAAAAATTCAATTGAAACCTTTATTTAAAAACTAACATTGAAAAAGAATACCACGTGATATTATATGTATATTTAAAAGGTATGTCCAGTTTTAGAAAGAAATCGTAATTTTAATAAGGGTGTAGCCCTTACATAATAATAAGGGCTCGTATGGAATGGAATTTTATCTTTACTTGATTGTATCATGCTTTTTCATTTATAGGAATTATAAATATACAAATAAAATTGAACTAAAAAACAAAGCAATTAGCGTGATTAGCTAACTGCTCTGTAAAAAAAGAAAACTGCGCTTATCAAGCACTGGTTTTTGTAACTATAAGTTACAGTGATAGTATAAACTGAATCGAAAACATTATGCAGGAAAGACAAAGAAATTAATAAAAAAATCATTTTGTATGAGTTTAAAACATAAAAAGAGCACTTAATAAAATACTCTTTTAACGAGATCATTCTTTTGTAAAGACTACCTCATTTTATATAGAAAGAAACACAAAATATTATATATGCATCCAGTCCATTGCGTATATTTTTACAAAAAAGAGCAGCTAGCAAAAGCTAACTGCTCGGCTCAAAGATGGCAATCTAGATGCAAGTATAGTATTAACGAAATTTAGATCTTTATTCAAAAGGGGATAAATATTGAATATATAAAATGATATGAAGCTCAGTAAGTAACTTAAACATATCTTGAATCAAATAAATTCATAAAAAACGCTATATTTCCCTACAAAAATATAGCGTTTTTTTTCGCTTTATGAATATAATTTCTTTTTCATTTGAAGATGACCTTTTATCTTCCTCGATGTTTTGCTTTTCGTTTTTGAATTTTCATTTGTCGCTTTTTTTCTAGTAATTCTTCTTTCTTTTGACGCGTAATACATTGTTTCATTTTCTTTTTTTGTTCTAGTTCTATTCTCAATACTTCATAAGATTTGTTAGAAACTCCTTGATTTTTCATTTCTTTGGCGGCTAACCTTATTAATCTTTTGGGATTAATAATTTTACTTTTCCTTTTATCAATAGAGTTTTTAACGCCTGATGTACTTTTTAATAGCGGAACCATATCATGAAAAATAAAATCTAGTATTTCACTATCTTTTGGCTCTGAACCAAAAGTATGTTTACATACTTTCAATTTATTATTTTCAAACATTTCTACAATTCCAATCCAAAATTGTCCATCAAAATAAATTGTAAGTTTCATTGAGAATCCCCCTTGTTTATTACATGAGTGATGGACATCCCAGGGGGGAAGGTTACTGACAATAATTAAATAATTATTGCGTCCGGACTACCAACCGAACTGTGTTTTTTCACTCTAAAGTTATTATATTCCAAATTCTCAATTTGTAAACATTTTGATATTATCAGTTTAGTTAAATTATTTCTTTTAATATTTACAAATACATATTAAACTACTTTTCCTCTAACTTTTTCATCCATCTTCAAAAGTTAATTACCATAATAGTGACAATCATAGCCAGTTTCTTAAAAAATCATTTGTTTTCCAAAATAATTTAATGTGAATAATTGTAAGATTATAAAGTTTTATAATGTCTTTAAAATAAAAAAGTTGTGCACCTTTTAAAAATATAATTCATTTTTATCTTGTATTCTTATTAGTTTGATGGTATGTATGGTGATCTCTTTTAACGGAGTAAAACTCAATTCTTTTCCTATATGAATTTGTTTAGCTTGTTTTTTTAATACTGGTAATCCTCTAATATGTGTGGTCTTGCTTTATAACTTCGAAAAGTAATCAGTAAGCTTTTCGTTTTCTCTTTCGCGTAATCGCTTATTTTCCTCTTCGAGCTCTTTTTTTCTTTTTTCCAGCTTTTCAATCTTTCTTTTAAGAGATGCAATTATGGCTTTTTGATTACTTTCATCTCGTTTAATTCTAGAGTCTACAAATGCTTTTTCTTGTTGATTCCGTAAGAATTTAATACGTTCTTTAAGTTCTGGGTGATTATAAAGCGTAGCTTTACTTACACCAGCTTCTTCCGCCACACTGTTAAAGTTAATTGCCTTAGAAATCTTTGTTAAGCGTTTAATAGCTTCTTCAACTTTAACTTTGGTTGTTTGCTTTCTTTTTTCGTGTAGCTGCTTCAATTGCTCTTCACGGTTAAAATTACCCACGGTTAACACCTTTCCTTTTCTTGTCCTCTAACTGCCTCTTTATACGTTCAAAACGTCCAAAAATGACATTTCCGTTTTTAATCGTTTCATAAATGTTTTTGTATCTATTTAAGTTCTTTTCGTTTGCTTCGACCATATCTTGGCGACCATATTCCTTTGAGACTTCAATTATTTTAATTGTACTTTCTATATGTAGCTCATATTTTTTTACATCAAAGCTTGTCATACCAACCGATAAGTCAAAACAAGGTTTTCCATCGTTTGCTGTAAGGCAAGGGGGCTCTACTGCTAATGGACAATTACCATTAACTCGAGCACGACACGTCCCGTAAGGGTTGTCCAATGCATTTAATTTCTCGTCTTTCCATATCATATCCATAATACCTTCCGGAATGTCTTGAGCCTCTGATACCTGATGAATTTCACCATTCAAATCAAAGCTAAAAACACCTTTTTTAATGACCTCTTCAAAAGCCTTACGCTTCGTGTCATCTAATAAACGGGCATATCGCATTGTCATTTCAGGTGATGCGTGTGCTAATAATTCCTGAACGGTTAAAATATCAGCTCCGCCATTTAACATCTTTACTGCGTAAGTATGTCTAAACGCGTGATTTTTAAAGTGGAAGATATCACCTGTTTCATCCGTAATATTCTTTTTGACTGATAACTCATTAAGTTTTGTTTGTACCCAATACCGGATAAATGGCCGCCCCTTACGTGTACCACTATAGCGGACGAAAATGTATTTGTTGGGATTATTGTCATCATTGCTGCGTTCTTTAGAATTACGGATTAAAATGGCGACTATATTAGCTAATTGTTCATCAATGGGCACTTTATGGTCTTTTACATAAGTTTTTTCAACATCCGTCTGAATCCAGTATTTACCGTTTAACTTAATCAAAGAATCTTGAGTCAAACCAAGTGTATCACTAATGCGCAAACCAGTTTTGTACGCTATCCAAACGATTGGCTGAACATCTGGATGAAGATCGTTAATGTGCGTAAATAATTGCTCCAATACATAATCAGGAATGTAATCAATATCATCATCGGATTTCTTATCTAATTTTGGATAATCTTCGGAATAAAGTAGTCTAGAAGTGGATTTCTTAGGTGCAATACTGTATTCAAAACGTTGGATATCACGTAAAAAGGTGTAAACACATTTTAGACTATCATTTATATGTTGCTTTGGATTAGTTTTTTTATATTTCAAATTATTTTTTGCATAATAATGAAGATACTCTAAATAGTTCTCGATATGTTTTCTTGTAAGCATATTTAGATTACTCCAGTTAGGTTCTAGTTGACTGATAAAATTTAGAAACCTTGAAACAAATCTTAGATAATTCATAGCTGTACCCACCGAAAATTTCTTTCCGCCTAGTAATCTAGTTTTAATATATTTTTTAAAATGCTGTTTAAAAACATCATTATGAATAGTTGTAAAATCTATATAATAATGAGAATCAGAAGTATTATATAAGATCCCATACTTCTTATTTAACACCCTGGCATCCCATTTATCTTTTTCCCATTCTTCCCGTGTATCTGTCAGATAATATAATTTCTCATACATTCTTCGCAAGAAAGTTGCTTGTTGTGTTTTAGTTTTATAATCGCGGTTCTTTTTTGATGAAGTAGTTTTTAATCCCTTATTATTTAACCACAAAACCCACTCTTTCTCAGCTTTATCGATATTTAAATCAAGTAAAGAATGTAGTTGATTGTGTTTTTCATTTAGAAATTGAATCAAATTTTTTAAATGCACGTTGTAGGTGCAAAATACAGTGTTAAAACTTAACTCATCGTTAAAAAGGTAGCAATAGAATACAAATTTCAACTCTTGGGATATTGTAATGCACTTAGTAGCTAACTTTAATACTTTTCTTGTCCCCGTATATTTCTTAAAGCGTTCTTCAAAGTTAGGAATTTGACCAATTTCATTCACGTTCCATATATCATTAATAGAAAAATAATTATCTTTCACAAGTTTTCTTCTTAGTGTTCCATCGCTAGATATTTCCTTCACCTCGTAAGAGATGAGGGTAGAAGTGATTAAGTCCCAATATTCACTTTGCGGAATTAGGTAATTTTCTATATTTTTTTTCAAAGCTTTTCCTCCTACATCACTCGTTTAGTTTTAAATTAAAAAGGAAACGCTTCGTCAGGAATTTCTAAGGCAACGTCGTCCTTTTAGTTATCTATTTTGGGTCCAATTTTAAACGCATGAGCTGCTTTTTCCCAATCCTCCCGGATTGCATCATCAGAAGGGTGAACATATAGATTGATTGTTGTTTGGACTTGCGAATGTCCCAAACGCTCTTGCACCATTTTAATATTTTTCGTTTCGAGATAGTAAATCGTTCCGTGAGTATGACGAAATAAATGTGGAGTTATATAAATACCAGTTTTTCTCTCAATCTCTTTAAAAGTGGCATATACATCCGAATAGGTCATTGGTTCACCAGAATTCTTCCCAAAAAGCTTCACAAGAACAAAGTTATGGTCCGGATTATAGTCATCAATCACTTCATACAGATAGTCATCATATAGGTTCATTAATGACTGAGAAATTTCTAATTCCCGAGATCCTGTTTTTAACTTACCACCATTAGGTAATTCTCCTCTATCTGTTAATTTAAGCTTATGTTTTCTTTGTTTAGCATCAAATTGAAAATCTTTAAGGAATAAAGAGAGAGCTTCACCAATACGTAAACCTGTTTCAAAAAGCAAAAGAACTAGAAATCGATCTCTAATATTCGTAGTTGAATGATAGATGGTTTCAACTTGTTCTTTTGTAAATATCTTTATTTTTTCTTTGGGTTCTTTTAATTTAAGGATATTTTTGGAGTAGGGTTTTCCCTCGTTGACATGATGTAAAAAGCTCTTGTATCCATTTCCACCGGCACCAGTAAACATCTTTTTCATTAGCTTTTCAACTATATCTGAATCGATTAGCTCGCTACGATACAAATAGTCATAAAAGTTGGTTACGGCACTGATGTAGTTATTTACTGTTTTCTCAGTCAGTTGTTTGGGTTCTTTTTCTTTATTATGTTTTTGAGGTATTTTGTAAGGAATTACCTTGTTGTTTCTATATGGGTTTCTAAGCCAGACCACATAGTTAGATAAAATCTCAAAATTAACTTGTTGGTAATCAATTTTTATTTGTTGTAAGTATGTGAAATAGTGTTTTAAAGCCGTACAGTATGTCTTTAAAGTATTACTTTTACTCTCATTGTTATAGAGATGTTTCATATACTTAGCTACTGATACAACAGGTACTCCTTCCGAATTTAGTAGAAGGTATGCCTTTCTATTACCAATACATATTTCTTGAACTCTCATTAAAACACCCTCCCATCCTTTGTCTATCTTTAAGAGTGCCTCTAATTGTTTTTTAAGGTCCTCACATCGAAACTTTGTCCTCTTTCCAAAACCTAACAAACACTTCAAATTACACACCTATATTATACTGATTAAACTAAATATTCAATCTTTATTTCCCCCATTCATTATGTAAATAAAAAAGGATAATCAGCCCTCATAATGGACTAACTATCCTGTAATTTATTATCTTACTTTAACAAACGGGTGACCTTTCTTCCTTATTCACAAACAAGAATTTGTCTAGAAAATGTTCCTTTTTTTGTAGTGCAACGATCTATAATTTCAAATCCTGCTTCATGAATCATATCGTCCATTGTTTCCATTGTGACAACGACTACCTTTTTAGCAATGCGGCGTGCGCTTGAAAGAATGGAGAGCTGATTTTCTGGTGTTGCGTGCGTAAATAAGTCATATGGCATGTCGATAATTGCGACGTCATAGTTCTCCGTAATCTCCTCGATCGGACCTTTCGTTATCGTCCCATCGAATCCGAAGTGCGCAATATTTTCTCTCGCTCCAATCGCAACGAGCGGGCTTATATCTCTACCAACGATGTTAATTCCCATCGAAAGAGCTTCTACTACAACCGTTCCAATGCCGCAGCACGGATCAATCGCTCTTACTCCCTCTGGATTTGGCACCGCAATATTTGCAACGGATCTTGCAACGCGTGTGCTAAGAGATGTCGAATAGCTACGTGGTTTTTTTATATGATGGTACCAAACTGGTTTACTCTCTACATAATGTCCAAAATACCAACGTCCGCCTAATGGAACAATACCAAAAGTACGCTCTGGATTGCGCACATCTGCTTCCGCATCAATACAATCCCCAATACGTCGTTCAATGATACGTCTTTCCGCATACTCTATTTTATTTTCTCCCTCAAGATCATTGATTTTCACGAAGATAACTTTAAACGTCATTTCTCCTAATTCAATTTCCTTTACTTGTTCCAAAATACTTTCTAAGTCGTCTCCTTCATACATAACCTCAACGCGTTCTTTCATAAAAGGACTTCTACTCGGGTCAATTTTGACATCACTTTTCAAAATATTAACGTGGGACTCCATTCCAAAGAACGAGCGCATTTCCAAGTAACATAAAGCACGCTCCTCCTCACGAAATGCATACGTATATATACATGCAGGTGTTTTCCTATGATTATTCAATCTATGATCATCCTCTATATCGTTATAATTACAATACTTTTTTGTATAAAATTAAATGATATCACATGCCTGAAATAAAGAGAAACGTTAATAAATAAAAGAGACTGCCTATTGGCAATCTCTTTTAATGTATTAACGGAAAGAAGATACGTTATTACCCTTTGCTTCGTAATAATCTAAAATACCTTGATAAATCGCTTCTGCTGCAGCTTGTCTCTGTTTTGGTGTAGCAATTTTATCTGCATCACTTTTATTATCTACAAATGCTAATTCTGTTAATACAGCTGGCATTGTATTTTCTCTAGTTACGTATAAGTCCTGATGTTTTATACCACGATCTTTTGTTCCAAGTGCTGCTACAAGACGATCTTGAATTTTTTGTGCTAATAACATACTGTCTTCTACATGCGGATTCGTTACTTTTGCTCTTGCTGACTGATAATATAACGTTTCTGTACCTTGTCCATTTTTATATTCAGAGCCATTAGCATGAATACTTACAAAAATATCTCCATTATGTTCCTGTGCAAACTCTACACGTTTCTTTAATGAATCAGGACCACTTGTTCCTGGACGTGTATCATTTGTACGAGTGAACATAACAGTAAATGGTGCCCTTTGCTCAAATATTTTCTTTAATCGTAATGATACATCTAATACAGTTTCACTTTCTTTCTCATAATAACCAACATTACCCGAGTCAATTCCACCGTGACCTGGATCAATAATAATTGCTTTACCTTCTAAGAAGTTCTCTTGTTTTACTGGGTTTAATTGATTTTTATCAACCCATTGGAAACCAGCGCCTACGCGGATACGAATCCAGCTTCCACTCTCTTCCATAACCGTTACTGTTTGTGCATTATATGTACCTAGCACTTTAGAACTATGTGAAGCTGTTTCATAAGTAGTAAATCCTTCATTAATCGTTTCTGTTTTTTCTGTTAGAGGTGTCCATTTCTCACCTTTACTTGTTACAATTTTTAACCAGCCGTCTGCTCTTTGTTCTTTCACTACAACCATTTGTGGCTTATGCTGAACATCAGTAATACCAGATGATAATGATGGTTGATGATATGTAATAAAGTTTCTGTTCATATACATTCTTTTTGATGTATCTGTTTTATTTTGATCAGCCATCGCAATAAACTGAGCTGCTTCTGCACGAGTTACAGTTCCTTCAGGCTCCCAGCCATTTCCCGTGCCTTTAGAAATCTCTAAAGCTACTAAAATATTAGCTTGTTTCTTACCCCAATGAGTTTCCAAATCTTTAAACTGTGTTGGAAGTTCTCCAATAATTTTCTTATCTAATGAGTATGCTTGTACTAACATAGATGCCATAGATGCACGGTTAATTTGGCTTGATGGATTGAATTTACCAGTACCATCCCCATTAATTACACCTGCTTTTTCCACTGCAGCAATGTACGGAGCTGCCCAATGGTTTTGTGCATCTTTAAAAGATGGCTTTGCTTTTGGATCAATTGGTAAACCAAGAACGACTGCTAAAATTTTTGCAGCTGACCCTCTATCTACTGCTTCAGATGGAGAAAACGTTCCATCTGGCTTTCCATCAAGCGCCTTTTTTCCTACTAAATAATCAACTGATTCTTGCGCCCATGAAGGAACATCCGAAAACTTCTTCGCTGCTGCGAAACTACTTACTGGAGACGATAATAAACTTGCGGCTAAAATACCTGCCGCGACTGCACGATACTTCATAAAAAATAATACTCCTCTCGACAATCATCTTTTTATAACGCGTAATCTTAATATATAAATCTCAAAAAATCCAAACAAAAAAAATTAGTGCGCCTCTATTATTTTATAATACTCGAATTATGTAGTAAACCTACTTTCTTAATATTGTAAAACAAATTACAATTAACTTACTTTTTGTTAAATAAAGTCGATTTCTCTGCAAATAAAAAATAGGCTACTAGAGGTAGCCTATTTCTTTTCTTATTCTGCAATCATCTCTGATAATACATATGCATAAACAAGTGCTTCTGTATGAGCAATCGAACTTTCATGTGTACGCTCAAATGCATGAGAAGAATCAATACCTGCTCCAATTAATGCATGCTTCACATCAAATCCAGCGCGAATCGCAGCTGATGCATCCGATCCATAGTACGGATAAATATCTACTTTATATTCAATATTGTTCGTTTTCGCAAGCTCTACTAAATGTTTACGTAGTGCATAATGATACGGACCACTAGAGTCTTTTGCACAAATAGATACTGTATACTCGTCAGATGCTTGTCCATCACCTAGCGCTCCCATATCAACCGCTAAATATTCAACTGTTTCTTCTGGAATGTTAGAGTTACCACCGTATCCAATCTCTTCATTGTTAGAAATTAAGAAATGAGTTGTATATGGTAATGTTACGTTTTCATCTTGTAATCTCTTAATTAATTTTAATAGAATTGCAACACTTACTTTGTCATCTAAATGACGTGATTTTATGTATCCACTCTCTGTAATTTGAACGCGTGGATCAAATGAAACGAAGTCTCCTACTTCAATTCCTAATTCACGTACTGCATCAGCTGAAAATACGCGCTCATCGATACGAACCTCAATATTTTTCTCATCGCGTTTCGCTTCACCTGCATCTTTATATACATGTACAGATGTTTGATGCATTAAAATCGTTCCTGTATACGTCTTGCCACTTGATGTTTCAATTTCGCAATATTCCCCTTCTACAGAGTTCCAGCGAAATCCGCCAATCATAGAAAGACTGAGACGACCATCTGGCTTAATTTCTTTCACCATCGCACCTAACGTATCAACGTGTGCTGTTAATAAGCGATGCTGTGCATCATTTTTCCCTTTTACCGTTAAAATAAGAGCACCTTTATTGTTACGCTTCGTTTCTACATTCCACTCACTTACATAGTTTTCAATAAAACGAATAATTTTATCTGTATTTCCAGATGGACTTGGAATAGAGACAAGCTCCTTAATCAATTCCATCGTTTCTTTCGCATAATGTGCCATTGTCGTTTCCTCCTCATTTTTCCTATTATTTAGTATACCGAATTTACTATAAATCCTCTACTCATATAGCTTAATTTTCTAAATTATAGTAAAATTCACTTTAGTATATAAAAGGAGTTATACAATATGAATATATCAAAAAAATATGTACACATTGCACTCATTTGGTTTCTAGCATCATTACTTTGTTTACAAGTTTCTTATGCAGTTCATACTACTACTTCTATTACAATTGGCTGGGTATTAACAGCTATCTTCTTCATTATTAGCTTAATCGCAACAAAAAAGCATAGCGTTCGTTAATGAGTAACGCTATGCTTTCCCTACAAATCTATTCTTCTGAAACATCCAACAAGTAAATACCTCTTTCAAACCCACCGCGCTCTATCTCTTTCTGCTTACGAAGACGTTCTACATCTTCAATTGTTGCACCTTCTGCACGCGCTAATGATATGATTACTTCCAGTGCATCCGCAAGAGAATCAAGCGCATGTTCACGCTCTTTCATAGAAGCAAATTCACGAATTTCTTCTGTTCCAATTTTCGCCAAAGCTTGTATGTATGCTTGTCCTGTTAATTTTTGTGCTGTATATGTTTTTCCAGACATTAAAATCTTCTCTGGAACACGATCTCTTACTAACTTGTTATATGCTGACATCATTCATCCTCCTATGTTTAATAGCAGCCGAGCTCTGCCTTATAAAGTGAAACTTTAATCAGTGGGGGTTTTGTTCATCCCCCACTGATTATTAGTTGAACCAATCGGGCTTTTACGGGCAGTTGATCCCCAACCTAACTTCTTTGCTTCCGCTGAATTTTGAGGTGGGGGTCTTACTGCCCGTTAATGCGGGATAAAATAACCACTCTTTTTTCACACAAGCACTTAACATATCAATTCCTGATCCGTGCGCCCTTACTGCCGGAAAGAAATAATGCTCTGGTTCTTCTTTCTTCTCTCCATATAAGGTTTGGTACTCATCAGGAATCGCTTCTTTTTTCACATCCCGTTCTTTCTCCACTTCACCTGAGAAAACAGCAATTGGATGCCCTTCAAAAAATAGTGCAGTCCGTACCGCAAGAGATGGTGTACTATGCAAAGCATAATATGTAAGTAAAATAATAACGATAATACCAATAACTTTCTTCATATATTACTCCTAAAAAAAAGTGCTAACACAATTATACTAAAATGTGTTAGCACTTTCTCCCCTTTATCCTAAATTAACCGGCAGTAAAACTGCCACTACACTTTATTCTCCTTTAAATGCCGGTAAACGTTTTTCTAAAAATGCAGCGATGCCCTCTTTATGATCTGCTGTTTGTCTCATCGCATATTGGCCGCGTTTTTCAAGCTGCAGCGTTTGTTCTAAATTGGAGCGATTTACTTCACATAAAATTTGCTTCGTTTGAATCATCGCTTTGATTGGCTTTTGTGACCATTCACTAATTTTTTGCTTCACAGCCGTTTGGAAATCTTCGCCGATTACTTCATCAATTAAACCAATATCAAGCGCTTCTGTTGCTGATAATTTCTTTCCTTCCCAAATAATTTGCTTCGTCATATTTTCACCAACGCGCTTCTGAAGGAAGAAATGGCCGCCACCATCTGGAATTAAAGCGATTCCAATAAAGTTCATCGCAATAATTGATGATATATCTGCCATCACATAGTCAGCTGTTAGTGCAATACTTAATCCAAGACCAGCAGTTGGTCCATGAATAGCACTAATAACAAGCTTCGGCATCGTATATAAAGTCACAACGACTTCAGAAATAGTATTCATAATACCATCAAACTTGCTTTCATCATTACTTGAAAGCATCGATTTAATATCTCCACCCGCAGAAAAACCACGGCCGTTCCCGCATAACACAACAATGTGTGCAGAACTCTCCGCTACTTCTTTCAGTTTTTGTAATAACTCTTTTAACGTTGGTTCATCTAATGCATTTAACACCTCTGGGCGATTGACCATAACCGTTGCAACGTGCCCTTCATATTTCACAATGACAGATTCTGTTTTACTTGTTACTTCCATTATATATACCCCTCTTTTCTACACAAAGATTATACTTATATAATTATAGAAAGGATGTGAAAAACCCTTCTTTTTTCTTAATTTTCTGTCTAATAATCTCGTAATTTGTATATCACCTTGCATAAAACATACAATTTCGTTACAAAATATAGAAATTAAAGTCGGTTTATCCCCGCTCTTCATCTATTTACCATTACAATGAAATGGTGTATTCTTAAGTCTGATATAAAAATTAAATATAGAAATTCATTCCCCTTCCTATTATATAGAGGGGTGCTGAAATAAAGGAATGAAGAAATGGAGGAACATATGGTTACTAAGTTAAAACAGACGGATAACTACTTCCCGCATTTCCTACTGCTATTCATCGTGTTTCAACCAATTTTAGATTTATTAACGTCTTTTTCAATCTATATATTACACATGAGCGCAACAGTCGGAATCGTAGTCCGTTTCGCCTTTATGCTTCTTGCATTAGGTTATCTACTTCTTCATCATAAACAACAAGGCGCGAAAAAGTACATTCTCTATTTATGTTTACTCGGAATTGCACTGGCAATCGGTCTTGTAAATAATATGATGGTTAAATCTCCAGTTTCATTTGGAGAAGAAGTTAAATTTATTTTAAAGAGCATATATCCAATTGTGCTACTGTTTGGATATATTATCGTCTTTAAAGAGCTAAAAAATAAAGAATATGTGTTTCATAAAATCATTACATATTTCTTATATGCAACTTTAATTTTAAGCATCACAATGATTATCGCAATGCAAACTGGCACTGATTTCCCAAGCTATCCTCACTCAAAAATTGGCTCAAGAGGTTGGTTCTTTGCTGGAAATGATTTAAGTGCTCTCTTCGCGATTATGTTCCCAATCGTTGTCTTATATTCGATTTATAAAACAACTTCTTTCTCGAAAATATATTACTGGATTCCAACAATACTTGCGATGTATGCAAGTATTATGGTCGGAACAAAAGTTGGATATGGTGCAATTGTGCTAACATTAGGCGTAGCACTTTTCTTCTCGTTCATTGAATATATGATAAACCGTAAAAAAGAAAAAAAAGGATTCACATATCTTGTAAACACCATCGTTGCAGCAGTTGTACTAGGAGGTTTAATTGTTCTTACACCGCATACTCCTATCGCAAAAAATATGGGAATCCACATGCAAATATACGAATACAAAAAATCAGTACAAGAAGAACAGGATAAAAAAGAAGGAAAAGTAATTAAAGAAAATCCAGAGGATGCAAAAAAACACGCAAAAGGTGAACTAACAGACTCTGAAGTGAAGAGTTTAATTTATAGTGATCGGGACAAATTCTTAAAAGTATACAAACAATACTATAAAGAAGCACCGCTCTCACAAAAACTTTTTGGAATGGGTTACGCTGGTAACTACACAGTTAAAATTAAATTAATTGAAATGGACTTCCATGACCTATTTTTCGCCTTTGGAATTATCGGTTTCCTTATTTACTTAATACCACTTCTATACTTCGGTATTAAACTATTCATCCGTATGATTACAAACTTTAAGAAAATTATAACTGTAAAATATATGCTATTATCTAGTACACTCATCCTATCACTTGGCATTGGCTTTATGTCTGGTCACGTATTAACAGCGCCATCTGTTAGCATTTTTTTCATCGTTATACTTGCCTACTTAATTGTTGATTTAGAAATAGAATAAGAAAGAAGCAGCATCTATTTGGATGCTGCTTCTTTCTATTCCAGTCATAATTGCTTTTTCTCGCTTAATTAAATTTTTTGTGGATTACTAAAAAAAGATCGAATCACATGGCGATTCGATCCTTGAAACAAAACTATTTCTTTCTATTGAAACGATGCATGAATCTGCTCCAGCACCTCATCAATATTATCCTTCGTAATAACAATACCGAAATCTTTCGGCACATTACGATCTTCTTCATTTACAACTTTATGTGCAATTATCTTTCCGACTTCTGGTCTGAAATGATGTCCATCCATATAGTTATCTAAGTTCTTTGTTACTGAATTTAAATACATGAAATGATGTACTTCTCCAAATACATCGACAGTATCATGGAGCCACCTTTTATAATCTTCCCAACGTCCTGATTGAATCATCGCACGGAACAATGGCTCTGAAACAGGAGTTGTAAAAATATAAAACTTTGTATTCGGATTATGAGATTTTACAGTTCCTAATATTTCCTTCATATTTTGATACTCATAATTCCCGCCATAAATCTCTCTACTAAATTTATCTACTTGCGCGGCAATTTGTGTGTCACGCTCTTCTTTCGTATACTCACGCATCGATTTTATGTTATCACGATTATATACATCAATAGTCTTATTGTGATGAATGGAGTTTTGAATTGTATTTCGAGAATATGTAATTCCATCCATACTCACATACGATTTAATTGGATATAGTAAGCTTTGCGCCTCATTAATATATACTTCTGGCTTTTCAAAACCGATTTCTCTATTTTTGTTCGTTCCAAGGAAATCTAAACCAATCACAATAGAAGATAATTCACTACCTTTTCTCTCTTTTGCATATTCAATGTACGCATCGTACTCACGCGGATCCATACTACTTACCGCATAATTAAATGCGTTTAATCCAGTAAAATCATTCTCATTGATAAACGTTGTTCTACTACTTCCAAGTATAACGCCATCATAAGTAAACGGACGATATGTTATATAATTCGTTTTTTGTTGTCTCTCATTAAACCCAAACTGAACATCATTCCACTTATTTTTATGAGAGAATAACCAAAGTGAATCTGCATAGCCATTAAATATTCCAACACCTGCAAGTGGAACAAAAACACATACAAAAACGAAAATAAGCCACTGTTTGTTTTTCATATTCTCCACCTAGAAATTAAAGTATAAAAACTCACTAATACTCGTTAAATGCAATACACTATACACAAGTAATATTGCAGTAAATAACGCCGTCCATACTGTCGGACGGAATGAGTCTTTTAACTGAATTGAATTTTTTAAGAAGAAACTAATACATAATGCTCCGAAAATATACGCTACTATTTCCGTATTTAATAATGAAACATGGTATGCTTCAGTAAATGAAACACCGTAACCTTTTAAAAATTGTAGCTTCTCAATAACAAATACCGGGAATACGCTATTGGCTAGTTCGAATCCATTAAATCCAAACATTCCTTTTAACACTTTCACCGCATCATGCATCGATGTTGCTCTAAAGAATACCCACGTTATATTAATGAAGAAAAACGTCACCAGCCATCCCGCCCAGGCCGGCATGCACCCTCCTGCTTTGTTCCACAAACGATGAACGACAGAAGCTAATCCGTGCAGAAATCCCCAGAAAATAAATGTCCAACCAGCCCCATGCCAAAGTCCACTTATTAAGAAGACAATCATAATATTGACGTATGTACGCGTAATACCTTTTCGATTTCCTCCAAGAGAAATATACACATATTTCGTTAAAAACTGGCTTAATGTCATATGCCAACGATGCCAAAAGTCTTGTATACTCACCGCTTTATAAGGTGAGTTAAAGTTTTGAGGCAATTTAATGTTGAACATTAACGCAATTCCAATTGCCATATCGCTATATCCACTGAAATCAAAGTATAACTGAAATGTAAACGCTAATGATGAAAGCCACGCTTCAACAAAAGTTAGCGACTGCTGTACATCAAACCCTTCCCGTACGACAGGAGATAAAACGTCTGCAATCCCTACTTTCTTGAAAATACCGATGGCAAATACAAAAATACCGAGAACGATATAATTGGATTGCCAACGCTTTTTACTACGATCCGCAAACTGCGGCATAATTTGCGCATGGTGTACAATTGGTCCTGCAATAAGTTGCGGGAAAAATGTTACAAACAGAGCGTAATCAAGAAAATGACATGCCTCCGTTTCCCCGCGATATGTATCTACTAAAAACGCAATCTTTTGGAATGTATAGAAACTAATCGCAAGCGGTAACGTTAATGATAATAATGTAAAATGAGTTCCAAATAACGAATTTACATTTTGCAAAAAGAAATCATAGTACTTGAAATAACTAAGCATTCCGATATTAAATAGTAAGCCTACTGTTAAAAGAAGTTTACTCTTATGCTTCACGAGCCTCATTCCGATAAAGTAGTTCACAATGAGCGATACTAACATAAGCGGCAAATACTTTATGTTCCAATAACTATAGAAAAATAAAGATGCTGCCACAAGCCAAGCTTTCGCTAAAGTAGTTTGTCCAAATTTATTTAATAAAAAATATAAAAGAAATGCTATCGGTAAAAATAAAAAAATAAACTCAAACGAGTTAAATAACACACCATCTCTTCCCTTCTAAACAAATCACACCTTATTCATCTTATCTTATCCAGATAGTGGGTGTCAAAAGGATTCCATACCGCTTTCCTTCTATTATATAGAATAATTATTTTAATCGAATTATTAACATGCTAAAATATTAAAGGCGCTATTATAAAAAAGAATATATAATAGATATGTCGGTTTTTGTGTACGAAATGTATTTCGAAAAAGTGAGGAGAGTCCTTTGGTATTTAGTAGTTCGATTTTCTTATTTATCTTTTTACCTCTCGTATTATTTCTCTATTTTATAGTGCGTGCCGAGCTACGTAATTTCGTATTACTTGCATTTAGTTTAATTTTCTATGCATGGGGCGAACCACGTTTCGTTCTTTTAATGCTCTTTTCCATTGTATTAAACTACTGCTTCGGCCTACTCGTGCATCATTATGATAAACGAAAAAATATGAAAGTCACATTTTTAATTATGGCTGTGGTCGGAAATATACTATTACTTTCTTATTTTAAGTATATTTCATTTTTCACAGACATTTTAAACAACGTCTTGCACTTATCTATTCATGTGGAACCTATTCCACTACCAATTGGAATTTCATTTTATACATTCCAAGCGATGTCCTATGTCATCGATATATACCGTAAAGATGGGGATGTTCAAAAAAACCCACTTAACTTAGCGCTATATATATCTATTTTCCCTCAGCTTATTGCCGGACCAATTGTTCGTTACAATATCGTCGCTGAGCAAATTAAAACGCGCATCCATTCTTTTGAACGATTCACAGAAGGTATTCAAATTTTCGTTCTCGGACTAGCAAAAAAGATATTAATCGCTAACCAAGTTGGATTCGTCGCTGATAAAATCTTTGCCTTACCACCATCTGAAATGAGTGTTGGAACGGCATGGATTGGTATTATCGCCTATACCCTGCAAATTTATTTCGATTTCTCAGGGTACTCTGATATGGCAATAGGACTTGGAAAAATGTTCGGATTTGATTTCCCGAAAAACTTCAACTATCCGTACATCTCTAAATCTATTTCAGAGTTTTGGAGAAGATGGCATATTACACTCGGCTCTTGGTTCCGCGATTACATATATATCCCGCTCGGCGGAAACCGCGTTTCAAAACTAGCGAATTATCGTAACCTCTTCATCGTATGGGGGTTAACTGGTTTATGGCACGGGGCGAGCTGGACATTTATCGCCTGGGGCTTATATTACGGCTTTATTATTTCAATTGAAAAAGCTGGATTCGAAAAAATATTAAACAAACTATGGAAGCCGCTGCAACATGCATACGTATTACTAATCGTTATGATCGGTTGGGTCTTCTTCCGAGCTGACAACTTCGCTTACTCGTTCCAATATTTAAAAGCGATGTTCGGCATAAGCGGCCAATCTTTCATCGATGACAATACGATGTTATACGTACATGAATACATTATCGTATTTCTCATTGCCTTTATCGCAGCGACACCAATTTTAAAAAGAATGAAAAACATACTAGAACTTGCGCCAAAAACGTATATGTTCACAATGCAATTTGTACGTCCTATATTATTACTAACATTATTTATGATTTCGGTTATGTACTTGATTAACTCAACATATAATCCATTTATTTATTTCAGGTTTTAACTGATGTAGGAAGGAAACGTTATTATGAAAAAATTGGGGAACCTCATCCTGTTTATCGGTTTTCTCACCATTATCTTTTCATTTGGCATATTATCGTTACTCAAAACAGACCGAGACATTTCACCAGTTGAAAATCGGCCGCTCGCTCAAAAACCAGCACTTACGAAAGAAGCTCTCCTAACTGGTAGCTTCTTTAAAGATTTCGAAACATACACAAATGATCAACTAATTGGACGAGATGAGCTTATTAAAAACTATACAATTGCTCAAATTAATATGGGCAAATCTCTCATTAACGACATTATTTTAACTGATGATAAATGGCTCCTGAAAAACCCGGCGTGGACAAAAAAATATAATGAAATTGACCAATCCATGCCCGCTATAAACGATTTGTCTCAGTTTTTAAAAGAACAAAACGTTGAGTTTTACTTTGCTTTACCACCGTCAAAAACGAATGCATTATCATTTAAATTACCTTCTCATATTCACACATATGCACAGGAAAATTTAAATTACTTTCTAAAGAAGCTTCCAGCAGACGTAAAGCCAATAAAGCTTATGGAACACTTTAAACAGAACTATACAAACGAAGAAATACAAGACATGTATTTCAAAACAGATCATCATTGGAATATGGACGGTGCCTTCTTAGGTTACCAATATATAATGAACACAATCGAGCAACAATCTTCTATATATAAAGGAAAAGAAATAAAAAAAGAAGACTACACTCGGACATGTGCGCAAAATAAACATTTAGTCGGTAGCTTCAACAACCAACTATACCAACTCATCGATGCAACGGGTGAAAAATTATGCTACTACACACCGAAAGACGGTTTCAACTTCACAAGCGTAACCGCAAAAGATGTGCAAGGTACTATTCACCAAAAATTAGATGAAATATACGGCGTAGAAAAACAAAAAGATACAACATCATACGCAGGTTATTACACAGATGACTATCCAGAAATCGTCATCGAAAATAACAATGCACAAAATGAAGTACGCGCCCTAGTCCTAAAAGACTCATTCGCAAACGCAATCGTGCCACACTTAGCACAAAGTTTCAAACACACATCTATCCTCGACCTACGTCACTATCACGAAAAAGATGTACATCAATACATTCAAGACAACAACATTAACATGGTATTGTTCGTGTATAGTGATTCGAATTTGAGCGGAGATATGTTTAAGTTTAAGAAATAGAAAGAAGGCTCTTGTAAATTTACAAGAGCCTTCTTTCTATTAAAAAATCAGTGGGGATGAATCCCCACTGATTTTTTACTTTATCTATAATCGACTTATAGATTTGGGTTGTTAAGAACGTTCACTTGTACAGCTTGTGAACCAATTTCACTTGTTACAACATTCTTATCGCCTAATACTTTGAACACTAATGTACCTTTGTCAGTGTACTTCGTAGTTAAAGCATCATAAATGTCTGCTTTAAAGTTGTTGAATACTGAATCACTTGATGCTGTTACTGTTACATCACCAAGTTTTTGGTCAAAGATGTCATAATGAGCATTACCATTTGTATCAAGGTAAAGAGTTCCTTTATCTTTGCCAGACTTCACAACACGTACTTTATGTTGTGTTTCTTTCGTTAAGTTAATACCTTTTACGATATCATCAAGGTTACTCTTCTCAAGTTCTAATACAGTACCGATGTTAATTTTCTTCTCCACGAAGTTTTCTGTTTGAACTGGTTTGAAGTCTACAGATTTAATAGCGATTTTCTCTTGAACGATTTCTAATGTCGCTTTACCAGCAGTTGCACCATTTTTCGTTAAGTGGATATCAACTTTACCTGGTTTTAAACCTTTAACAACAACTTTATTTCCAACAATTTTCGCTTCAGCTACTGCTGGATTTTTAGATTCAACTACATAACCTTCTAAGTTCTCAGGATCAGAGTATACGCGATCTGAAGTGTACTTAGATAATTGATACTCAACTGTGTTAGCCACATTTAAGTCAAGTTTTGAATCAGGTGATTCACCGTATTTACCTACTTTAGATACAAGTTCGAAGTTTTTGAATGCAACGTTACCTTCTGTTACGTTCACATATAATGAACCTAAAGTTTCACCGTTAGCATTTTGGAAGTGAACTGTACCTTCGCCTACTTCATTACCTGTAACACCAATTGTTTTTGTACCGATTGAGCCAGCATCAGTTGTTGTTACATCTAAAGCTTCCACTACACCAGTTTTTGGAAGAACTTCTTTAATTGCAGCTGTGTTAGCACCAAATGGATCGCCATATTGGTCAGTTGTTACGAATGTAACAGGTAATGTTTTACCTTGAACAACTTGTAATTTATCTGGATTAGCTTTTACTGATTTTAACGTACGAGAACCAGTCGTTACTTTGAATTTAACGTCTTTTGTAACGTCGCCTACTTTAATAGTAAGTGTAGCTTCACCAGCAGCTTCAGCTGTAATGTAGTTGTTTACTACAGAGATAATACCGCTGTTTGAAGATTTAATGCTAATTGAGTTTGGATCAACTACTTTATCTTCTCCAGCAATTGTAGCAACTACGTTATGGATTTGTGCTTTTTCACCAACCACTAACGTTTGGCTGTTTAGTTTGAAGTCTTTTCCAGTCAATTTATTACCGTATACTACACCGTTTTTATCTGCATCTACCGCAAATACAGTACTCTTAATTGCAGAAGCTGGTGTATCAAGGTTTTTCACTGTAATAATACCAGTGTTAGAAACCGTTAAACCACCGCGTTTTGTAACTTGAACCTCTACTTTGTAATCACCGTGAGAAAGGCCAACACCAAGTTTACCTGTAGAAGAAGTTGACTTTCCACCCTCAAAAATGTTTGCTGGTGAACCGTCTAAGTTATTTGCTACAAATTTGACGTCATGGTTTGCTAAGTTTAAGTACTCAACATCAGCGTTACCTTTTTCGTCGTTTAATTTGAAGACAATTGCTTGACCAGCACGATCATCATCAAATGTAAGTTTTTCTACAGCTAATTTTTTCACTTCGTATACGAATTTCGCTACGAATGATTGATTTTTAACTTTAATGCTTAAGTCTTTATTAGGAGCTACTTTGCCACCAAGTGTTACTACAGCAGAAGTACCATCAGCGCTTGCTTCAATCGCAACAGCTTTATCTCCTTCAAGAGTTACATCATCAGCAGAAAGTTTATCTAAACCAGTACCTGTTAATGTTAATTTCGCTGGTTCAGAAATTTTCACATCTGTTACATATGCTTGTTCATTATCTTTTTTACCATACTTTTTATCTGTTAATGCGATAAATTGAGCTGCTTCTGCACGAGTTACAGTTTTATTTGGCTCCCATTTCGTACCAGTACCTACAGAGATTCCAAGGTTAATTAGGATGTTTGCTTTTTCTTCACCCCAATGTTTTCTTAAATCATCAAATGTTGTAACTAACTCGCCATTAACTTTATCTTTTAAGTTATAAGCACTTACTAACATAGAAGCAAATGAAGCACGGTCAATCTTTCCTTCTGGATAGAAGTTTTCTTTGCCGTCACCTTTAACGATACCAGCTTTTTCAACTGCTGCGATATATTTAGCAGCCCATGTATTTTTAGCATCTTTGAAAGAAGGTTGAGCATTTTCATCAACTGGTAAATTTAAAATTTTAGTGAAGATTACAGCTGCCGAAGCACGATCGATTGATTCGGCTGGACCATATGTACCGTCTGGCTTACCTACAATTGCACCTTTATCTACTAAGTAGTTAATAGAATCTTCTGCCCAATGTCCAGCTGGAACGTCTGGGAATGATTTACCTGCTGCTGCTACTGGAGATACAACACCTGCTACCATTGCTGCTGTCATTGTACCTGCGATTACTTTTTTGTAAGAGTTAGTCTTTGCCATTTTATAAATTTCCTCCTTCAGGAATATGCTACTAGTTTCACATCATATTAAATTTGAAAACTAGCTAGTTAGAAAAGCCATAAAACAATAAAAACATAAACAAAAACACTATAATGAAAAGTAGTTCACATAAAAAATGATACAAACCGTTAAATGTAAATATAAGGTTTAAATACCATTTTCTGAAACAAGTTCATCATACTATACAAAACCATTCGTTATCAAGAACTTTCTCAAAAGAAAATTCGACACATTCTGATAATTCAGTCTTTTAATCGTGCTATTAGGATATTGATAATACTTAAATATAGAAATGAATAAACTGTTTTCCTATAAACCACTCTCAATGCGCTTCGTATATTTTTCATATCGAATACACAATTGGAATTATAGCACATATTTCCACTTCATCACCTAAATATTTTTTACAATAAATACAATTTTCAGACTACATTCGACTGAAACTATTTTATTTCGACATTATTTTCTTCTTTTCGAATGTTTTTTTAACAGAAAAAGGTGTTAATTTACAAAAAATTTACATATTAATGAGGTATTCTTCTATTTTTGAAAGCGCTTTTGATTTGTTTCTCAATAAAACTAACTATTAATTTGCAAAATATGATCAATTTTTTAGAAATCGTTTTATATAAAAATTAAACATAAAAAAAGAGCCCACATAATGTGGACTCTTTCCATTGAAATAAATTTCAATTAGCGAGTTACTGTTACTGGTTTGAAAGCAACAAGTTTGTTATTTTCTGTGTCAACTGTATTTAAAGTTGCATTATCTTTAAGCTCTTTAGCTTTAAGAGTTAATGTACCAGTTGCAAAGTTAACATTCTCTGCAGTTTCTAACTTAAGTACTACTTCTTTAGAAGCAGTTTCTTTTGCTGCTTTAGCAGAGTCTGCCGCTACTGTGAATGGCACACCATTTAAGTCAAATACAAGATCAGTTGCATCAACTTTTACAGCTTCAGAGAATGTAAGAGTTACTTCTTTCTTCTCTACATTTGAAACTTTAGCTGATTTGAATTCAGGAGCTTTTGTATCTTTAACATCTAATAATAGGTTTGTTGTACCCATTTTCACACCAGATGCATTTGCAACATTAGAAACTGTGAATTTCACTGTTTCTGATTTTTCGAAAGTGAATGTTTTTGGTAATTCGATTGTAGCTGTATCACCAGATAAAGTGATTAGTGTACCTTCTGGTAATTTAGCGCCTGCTAATGTGTAGTTGTTTACGTTAGCAGCTGACTCTGCACCTTGGCCACCTTTAACAACTTTATCAAATTTTACTGTAATAGTATTTTCATCCTTATTGAACGCTTTATCTGTTACCTTTGGAGCTTCTTTATCAACTACTACTTCTTCTTTGTTCTTGTCAATTTTTACATCTGTAGTAAATGCAGCTGAATTATTACCAGCTTTATCTTGAATAAATCCTTTTGAAGCAGAAACTTTATAGTTACCTGCAGCTGGGAATTTTACAGTGATACCTTTTTTATTATCTTTCGCAGCTTCTACTGTCACATTTGTTGTTACATCTTCGCTTGTATCTTGATTAATGATACGAACAACTTTTTTATCAAATGTAGCTGTTTCAGCATTTACTTCTTTATCAAATGTAAATGTAGCTTTTTGATCTTTCTCTGCTACAACTTTTACGAAGTTAGGAGCTACAACGTCTTTTGTAACTTTTACTTCTTTAGATACTTTTTGACCTACGTTGTTAGCTACATCTTTGTAACCAACAAACTCAATTGTAAGATTTGTAGCTGTTTCCTCTGCTTTAAGAGCGCCTTTTACTTCAACAATTGCTTTTGTTTTGTCTTGAGGATCAACAGTGATTGTAGCTGTTAAAGGATCTTTACCTTTTTTAACTGTTACAGTACCTAAGTTCTCGTTAGTCATCTCTTCTGAGAATGTAACTTCTAATGTAGCATCTTCTTTAGTAATTTCTTTCACTTTAACATCTTTAACTTCTGGAGCTGTAACGTCTTTTTCTACTTTATAAGTAGCTTTACCTTCGTACATTTCCATTGTGTTATCAACTAAATCTTTAGCACCTGTTACGATTACATTAAATGCTTCACCGTTTTTAACTACAGATGCAACATCAGCTTTTGGTAATGTAACTGTATTACCTTTAGGGTTAACTACGAATTTTGTACCGTTAATAACAACAGTAACTTTTTCGTTTTCATTTAGTTTTTCACTAAATACTACTTTAACATCTCCATCTGGAGTAGAAACTGTGGATACAGTTGGAGCTACTTCGTCGTTAAAGAAGATAACTTCTAATGCTTTTGGAATTTCTTTACCGTCAGCAGTTTTTAAGCCTTCAGCAGTTACAACATAAGCATTGTTCTTTTTAAGCTTGTTAGCATCTTCTAAAGTTAAGATTACAGATTTTTTGTCTTCACCAATTTTTGCTGCAACTTTTACTGGATTTTCGCCTTGAGAAATTGTGAATGTCGCTTTCTCCACATCTCCTTCTTTCACTGTAGCGCCAAGTTTAACTTCGATTTCTTTAGCATTGATTGCTTTAATAGACTCAACTTTAGCTTCTTCTTTTTGCCCACCGAACTGCTTGTCAGTTTTAGCAATAAATTGAGCTGCTTCTGCTTTCGTTACAGATTTATTTGGTTCCCATTTGTCGCCAGTACCAACAGAGATTCCTAATTTAACTAGGATGTTAGCTTTATCTTTACCCCAGCTATCTTTTAAATCATCGAATTTAGTTTCTAAAGGACCGTTTACTTTAGTATCTAATTTGTAAGCTTCTACAAGAAGAGATGCCATAGAAACGCGGTCGATTTTTCCGTCTGGATCGAATGTGCCGTCGCCTTTACCTTTAACAACGCCAGCTTTTTCAACTGCTGCGATGATTGCAGAAGCCCAGTGGTTTTGAGAATCAGCGTAAGATGGTTTAGCACCTTTTTCGATTGGTAAGTTTAAAATTTTAGCCATCATTGTAGCTGCTTCTGCACGAGTGATTTCACGATCAGGAGCGAATGTACCATCGTCGTTACCTGCGATAGCGCCTTTTTCTACTAGGTAGTAAACTGATTCTTTAGACCAGTGACCATCTACGTCTGGGAATGTTTTACCTGCTGCTGCTACTGGAGATACAACACCTGCTACCATTGCTGCTGTCATTGTACCTGCGATTACTTTTTTGTAAGAGTTAGTCTTTGCCATTTTATATATTTCCTCCTTAGGAATGTAATACTAGTTCCATACTGTTTTAAATAGATATTCTACTTATTTTTGAAACTAGTAGATATAAATGTGGTTAAAGTATTCATTATACAGAATAATAGGATATCCAGTATTACAGAATCACAAAGAAATCGTACACCCTTTCCATCCAATTTAAAACCTTAAATTCGACAAAAAAGTTAATTTTCACAATTCTAAACGATTATTTTTCGACTTTCATTTTAAAGGATCTAGATCAAAAAATCAAAATATTTCAAATGAATAGAAAAACGCGTCAGAATTACATTTATAACAAACTTCTTATAACCATTTACAACTATAACAGAAAAAGCTTTCTGATTACAATATCTAACTATAGAGATATTACGACATTAATCGACAGCTTACTTTTCTATGATTCGACATTTTTATTACCATCAGATTTTTCAAAATTACCATACCTATTTTCTTATCATTTACTAAATAAAACGTTAAATCCTAACATTCATTATATATTAATGTTAGGATTTTTAAACATACATCTTATCTCTCAAACTTCTTTTTTTATGAGTATAAATTTGCAATCACTTACGTAATTCGACATTTTTCTACAAATTTATTTTTTCTTTCGACATTTTATTTTTTTCAAAAAATAAAAAAGAGGATGTCCTCTTAAATTAAGATCCCATTCCTCTTTTTTTGCACTCTTTGGAATTCAAGTCACTTATGATGTATCGAGACGCTGTTGAAATTTGCTCTCGTAATTCTACTACTCTTTGTTCCAATGTTTCTTGTACATATTCTTTTTGTTCTAGTTGCTTCGTTGCGACATTATACAAAGTTTCAGACGTCCAATCACCATCTACGTTTCCGATAATCGGCTGATTTATTTGTTGTAAAAATGAATCGATCTTTGGATCATATGAAATACCGACCATAGGAATATTAGCAACCGCAGATAGTATGAGCGCATGAAGTCTCATACCGATTAGAAGCGAACATTCCGACAAAATTGAAATTTTCTCATGAATATCGAGCTTATACGGAAGCATATGAGCTTCTTCTCCCATTAAATTAATAATATCGCGTGATGCATTTTGATCAAATGGTCCATGCATTGGTACGAATAAAATATGGTATCCATCACGCTTAAATTTTTTCAGCGTATCTGCTAGCTTCTTCATATAATCTTCTTTCGCGTCCCAATACCTCACACTAACTGCAATTACTTTCCCTTGAATCGCATGTTTTTGCAACCACTCCGACTTCATTCCTTCTGGTTGACATGCCAATACTGGATCTGGAACTAGTTCGATATCCTTCTTAATACCAATTTCTTTTAAATACAAAAATGAATCTTCATCACGAACTGATATATATTCCGCTTTTGATACTTGCCATTTCACTAATAAACGATTTTGTCTTTTCGTAATTGGACCAATTCCTTGCGCATAAATATAATACGGCTTCTTCAAAAAACGAGCAATTCGCATAATACCCGTATAGTACAAAATACTTTTAATACTCGTTTTATCTTGAAGGAGGCTTCCTCCTCCGCTAATTAAGCCATTACTTCTCTTTATTTCCTTATAAATTGCTCTTATATCCCAGCGATTTACTGCCTCTACACCGTACATTTTTCTTGTATAGTCGGGGTCATTCGAAAGTACAACAAGCTCAAGAGTAGGATCCTCTTCATATAGCGCTTTAATAATTGATTGCAAAATTGCTTCGTCCCCAACATTATAAAAACCATAATATCCTGATAAAACTAACCGCACTCTTAATCTCCTCCAACATTTCGCAATCAACTTTTTGTCATTCAACAAATCGCTATCAACTCTTTAATAAGAAAAGTTGGATAACTTCAAATTGATTTCTTTCACAAACATATAAATAGCCATACTCATTTATGGACTCATTTACTTACGTAAAAATGGGATTTGCTTTTTGGATATCCAGTTCAGCTTTAATGCGCATATGCCATATATGAACAAGGCCACACAAAACGCTACACCACTATATATTATTGCAATAAGTCTAGAATCTACCACATTTATGAAAGTAGATGTGAAATATAATCCTATACCTACTATACTAGATACCCCAATTACAGCAAAAAATCTCCCCATGTGAATCGAATAAGCCAATTCTTTTCGAATGTATATATAGTTTACGATACAAATCATGATATATATGATAAGTGTGCTATAAGCCGCACCAGTTATGCCAAATTGACTTACAAGTACTATATTTAATATGACTTTTACAAAACTCGCTCCAACAACTATCCACGCCGCTTGCTTAGAACGGTTAATTCCTTGCAAAATTCCTATTGATAATACCATAAGTGACGTAAAATACGAACTACCAATTAAAATAGCTAACATTCCGCTCCCTTTCGCATCTGTAAACAATCCAACATTTAACGGGATTGTAAGTGCCATGAGCCAGATTGTTATCGGCGTTGTTAAAACATGAGCAAGCTCATTTGTCCGTTCAATTGTTTGTTTTGCTAACGCTCTATCTTTCTTTGTTAATGCAGCAGTTAACAACGGGATTAACGGAAATACCATCGCACTTGCAAACACGACAATTAATTGTGTAAACGCGAATCCACGACTATATATACCAAATTGTTCTTGAATCGTTGTAGTGGATTCATGCAACATATGTGGAATCGTTACAGAATCAACTAAATTTAACACCGGCATCGATAATGCTCCAACTGCAATTGGAATCGAAACCTGAAGTATCTTTTTTGCATTATCTTTAAAATCTTGTAGTGAATATGTATTACTTTTATAACGATATATACTTTTTACATACTTCATTCTCAAATAGATAAGTGACGTAATTACTCCAAGGCAAGAACCAATCATTGCGCCGCCTGTTACAACATCACTCTCTTTATTCCAATATACAAATAAAAATGCAATTGCTAACATAAAGAAAACACGAATGAACTGCTCAATTACTTGTGACACCCCGGTAGGAATCATATCTCCAAAACCTTGGAAATATCCTCGATATACCGCCATATATGGTGCGATTAATAACGCAAACGAAGTTACGATTAATGGAAGTCTTGTATCTTGTCCACCAAGCATATTTGCAAACATACTTGATCCAATCATAATAACTGAAAATCCAAGCACTCCAAATATTACTCCAATAATAGATGCTGAAGTAAATAGTTTGGCAATTCCGTTCTGGTCATTCTTCTCATGAAGTTCAGCGATTAATTTTGATATAGCTAGCGGTACTCCCGCTACTGATAAAGTTAAAGCTATCATATACACAGGAAAAACAAGGCGAAAAATCCCCAGTACTTCATCTCCTGCTATATTTTGTAATGGGATTTGAAAAAAACTTCCCAACACTTTCGATAGAAACGTTGTAATCGTTAAAATCGCAGCGCCTTTCACAAACTTATTATTCATCTTCTAGCTCTTTTCTTTCAATATATAATTTCCATACATATTACAACATAAAACGAGATAGCTATATTCTTCTCTTTTTTGAAAAATTTCACTTTATCTCATTTAGCTATCATACCAAATTTCTTATACATTGAATACTCTCTTTCTTTCTATGTTTTAAATATAGTATGTACAATAACACCTTATTTATATCCAGTTATTTCTTCAATTTACTACTTCTACTTATTCGGGATAAACATGTGCTATAATGTAGCTATTGTCAGTAAGAGGAGTGTTTACAACATGCTGAATTCGGTAAAAAAGCTGTTAGGAGATTCTCAAAAGAGAAAACTAAAAAAATATGAACAACTTGTTCAAGAAATTAATAATCTGGAAGAAAAAATATCTGATTTATCTGATGAAGAATTGCGTCATAAAACGATCACATTTAAAAACATGCTTCGTGACGGAAAAACAGTGGATGATATTAAAGTTGAAGCGTTCGCTGTTGTACGTGAAGCAGCAAAACGTGTACTTGGATTACGTCACTACGATGTGCAGTTAATTGGTGGCCTTGTACTATTAGAAGGTAATATTGCAGAGATGCCAACTGGTGAAGGAAAAACATTAGTTTCTTCTCTTCCAACATACGTACGTGCTCTTGAAGGAAAAGGCGTTCACGTTATTACTGTAAACGACTATTTAGCAAAACGAGATAAAGAATTAATTGGCCAAGTTCATGAATTTCTAGGTTTAAAGGTTGGATTAAATATTCCTCAAATCGATCCTGCCGAAAAGAAACTTGCTTACGAAGCTGATATTACATACGGTATTGGAACAGAATTTGGCTTTGACTATCTACGTGATAATATGGCCTCTTCAAAAAATGAACAGGTACAACGTCCTTATCATTTTGCTATTATCGATGAGATTGATAGCGTTTTAATTGACGAAGCAAAGACACCTCTTATTATCGCTGGTAAGAAATCAAGCAGCTCCGATTTACACTATTTATGTGCAAAAGTTATTAAATCATTCCAGGATACTCTTCATTACACATACGATGCAGAATCGAAATCTGCTAGTTTTACAGAAGACGGTATTACAAAAATAGAAGATTTATTTGATATCGATAACCTATATGATTTAGAACATCAAACTTTATATCATTATATGATTCAAGCATTACGAGCTCATGTCGCTTTCCAATGTGATGTTGACTATATTGTACACGATGAAAAAATTCTACTTGTAGATATTTTCACGGGTCGTGTTATGGATGGTCGCTCTTTAAGTGACGGTTTACACCAAGCTCTTGAAGCAAAAGAAGGCTTAGAAATCACTGAAGAAAATCAAACACAAGCGTCCATTACAATTCAAAACTTCTTCCGTATGTATCCAGCACTATCTGGTATGACAGGTACAGCAAAAACGGAAGAAAAAGAATTTAACCGTGTATATAACATGGAAGTTATGCCGATTCCGACAAACCGTCCGATCATTCGTGAAGACAAAAAGGACGTCGTATACGCAACAGCCGATGCTAAATATAAAGCTGTACGTGAAGATGTTCTAAAACACAATAAACAAGGACGCCCGATTTTAATTGGGACAATGTCTATTTTACAATCAGAAACCGTTGCTCGTTACTTAGATGAAGCAAATATTACATATCAATTATTAAATGCAAAAAGCGCAGAACAAGAAGCTGATTTAATCGCAACTGCTGGACAAAAAGGACAAATTACAATTGCGACGAATATGGCCGGACGAGGTACTGATATTTTACTAGGTGAGGGTGTTCACGAACTTGGTGGATTACATGTAATCGGGACAGAACGCCATGAATCGCGACGCGTTGACAATCAGCTAAAAGGTCGTGCTGGTCGCCAAGGTGACCCAGGTAGCTCTCAATTCTTCCTTTCTTTAGAAGATGAAATGCTAAAACGTTTCGCACAAGAAGAAGTCGAGAAATTAATGAAATCACTGAAAACAGATGAAACGGGACTTATTCTAACTTCTAAAGTCCATGATTTTGTGAACCGTACACAATTAATTTGTGAAGGTAGCCATTTCTCAATGCGTGAGTACAATTTAAAGTTAGACGATGTAATAAATGACCAACGTAACGTTATTTATAAATTACGTAATAACTTATTACAAGAAGATACAAATATGATTGAAATTATTATTCCAATGATTGATCATGCTGTAGAAGCCATTTCTAAGCAATATCTTGTAGAAGGTATGCTTCCAGAAGAATGGGATTTTGCTAGTTTAACAGCAAGTCTAAACGAAATTTTATCAGTAGAAAACATGCCATCACTATCAGCGAATAATGTACATTCACCGGAAGATTTACAATCCGTTTTAAAAGAAACATTATCTCTTTATAAAGAGCGCGTAAATGAGCTAGATAGCCATACTGATTTACAACAGTCGCTACGATATGTTGCCCTTCATTTCCTAGATCAGAACTGGGTCAATCACTTAGATGCAATGACCCACTTAAAAGAAGGCATCGGGCTAAGACAATATCAACAAGAAGACCCTACTCGTCTTTATCAAAAAGAAGCTTTAGATATCTTTTTATACACATATGGTAATTTCGAAAAAGAAATGTGCCGCTATGTTGCAAGACATTTAGGTGTTCCTGAAAACGTACAATAACGAGGTGAAAGATTATGTTATCATTCCTAAAAAAAGCTAAGAAAAACGGAAAAGATACGACTGTCTCTAGTAATCAACTATTCGGACAAGAAAGCACAAATACTGAAAATAAAACTGTAAAACCAACGCTTTACTTCCACCCTAGCTGGGGTGCAGTAGGACAAGAACAAAAATACATTTATCAATTTTTACATAAAGAACTACCACGTTTAGAAGAATATCAAATTTCTTTATCTGGAATTGAGATTGAAAAGCGTGATAGCGGTTATGACGTAGCTGTATTTATTCGCAGCACTGTTCCGAAACCAATTTCTTTCGAAGAAGTTACATTAATTCTTCTAAATAAAGAGAAAAAATTATGCGCGCGAAAAACATTTAACCTTTCTGCATTAGGAGATATTCCTGCAAATGTAAATATGCCGTTTATCTTTACATTTGAGCAAGAAACAATTACAGATGCTGAATTATCGCAAACGGATTGGGAATTAGCGTTCGAACTTGAAAGTAAGCATGTATTAGATTTAGATCCATCTTGGGAAGCTCAGTTACCTGAAGCAAGCAAAGAAGCTTTACGTAATTTCGTAGACAATTTAACACCTCCAAATGATGGTGAAATTAACTTCCTAGGTCTGCAAGCTGCACGAAAAGAAAACGGCGATTTACATACAACGCTTCTTATTCGTAACGGTTGTAAAGACAACATTCAACTAGAGCAACTTCCTCTTCATATTGAAGATGCCACAGGTGCAGTTGTTGTTAAAGGTGCTTTCACATTACCGAACCTTGAAATTAAAGCGAACACTACAAAACCGTGGTCATTTGTCTTCCCTGCTTCATCTATATTAAAAGAAGATATGGACCTATCTTCTTGGAAAGCACTTGTACCACAAGACTAATCATAGAGAGGCTCGCCTCTCTTACTTTTTTTCATACAAAAAGCCTGCTCAAAAAAGATGGTCATCACACCTCTTTGGACAGGCTTTTTCTTTATGTAAAATTTATTTCGTTACGAATAAACGTTCAATATGATATTCAGCTTCTAGTTTGCACATTTCATCTGCATGCTTTACTTTATTTCTTTTTAATTGCTCCACTTGTTCTTCGCTCGGTTTTTCATTAATAAGCTCGTTAATTTTTTCATTTACTTTCATTGCTAACGCTTGATGGAAATCTGGATGTCCTTTCAACTCGTCATCTACTTTATTGATCCAAGTTGATTTTGTGTATAAATACTGTTTCCACTGTTCAACAAATTGTTGCATATCAAACTTTTCTTCGTTCCATTCAATTTCTTTCATATACTTCTCAAAAGAAACAACAATTGAGCGTGTAATACCAATCTTCACTCCGTGTGGTAACTGTTTGTACATCAATTATTCCCTCCAGCTTAAAGCTCTTCCTTCTGACAAAAAAGGAATCTCAAAATTCATATACATTACTATAATATCACATACCTAATCTAGAATGTTACTATACTGCTAAGATGAATAAATGTCAACAGACGTATAACATCTTGATATTCAGATGTTAAAAACAAAAAAACACCCTTATATAAGGGTGTCTCTTCATATAGTTTCCGTTTTTACAAATAGTAATTTATCTTTCTGCTCATTACTCGCCATCGCTACTAATGTCTTTTTAATATGAGCAGGCACTTGCTCTAGCGTTACACTCAATCCTGACTTATCCGACTGCTCAATGAAATTCAATAACGCCATAGCTCCTGATACATCCATATAGCGTGCATCTTTCATACGTAAAACAACCGGAGATTTTACGTCTTGTAAAGCATAAAAAACACGATCCACTGTTAAAAACGAAAGTGGGCCTTTAATTTTATATGTCGCTTCTTTTTCTTTTACAATAGAAGATTTACGTTCTTTACATTTCACCATGTATATAATAAACGAAAGAATAATACCGAACGCAACAGCGATCATTAAATCAAACTTCACTGTGACAATCATCGTTACGAGCATAACAACGACATCACCTTTTGGCGCTACATGCATTTTCTTCATGCTCTCCCAATCAAACATGCCAATACCAGTTAAAATTAAAATACCTGATAATACAGCAAGTGGAATGTATTGTACGACTGATCCAAGTCCCATAATGAAAATAAATAATATAACACTATGCATACTTGCTGAAAGCGCCGTTTTACCGCCACTTCTTATATTAACGATAGATCGTACAGTCGCACCTGCCCCTGCTAATCCGCCAAACAATCCGCTCATCACATTACCTATACCTTGTCCGACCAGTTCTTTATTACTTTTATGACGTGTCCCCGTCACGTTATCCATTACAACCGATGTTAACAACGAGTCAATCGATCCTAATAAAGCAATACTAAGCGCTGGTAAAATAAGTTCTGCTATACCTGTTCCACTTAAAGATGGAATATGAAGCGTTGGCATCGCTTCTGGAATCGTCCCAATCTTTTCAATTACCTTATTTAATGACAAATTTCCGATAACCGGTAACTTCACTGTAAGCCCTTCTAACGCAGAAGAAAATAAAGGAAGCATAGCTGTCACACCTACTAATGCGACTAAACTAGATGGAATAGCCTTAATCCACTTTCCAGAAACAATCATGACAATAATCGTTAATACGACGAGTAGAAAACTATTTTGCACATGCTTCATTTCACCTAAAATAATAATTAATGCGATACCGTTCATAAATCCTGATACGACAGGATAGGGAATGTACCGCACGTAAGATCCAAGCTTACATACACCGAATAAAATTTGAAACAGTCCCGCCATCATAAATGCTATAAAACTCGCCTCTAATCCGTGCGTCGCAATAATCCCTGTTGCAATAACCGTAATCGGTCCAGTTGGTCCCGTAACCTGCCCAGGTGTACCACCAAATAACGCCGCAAATAAGCCTGCAAAAATTGCACCATACAATCCGACTAGTGCTCCCTCAGACGTTCCCGTTGCAGCAATACCAAATGCAATGGCAAGTGGCAATGCAACAATCGCAACAGTAAAACCTGCTAAACATTCCTTTGCTATTTTTTGAAACATATAATAACCACCTTTGTATAAAGTCCATTTTCCATTGTACACCTAAAAGGATACATTCGTTAGTCCACTTTTTACAGTATCGTGACGTAAACGCATTCAATTGTAAGCTCCTATCGCATCTTTGGAAACTATTATAACTATGATATAATGGATAAATTAAATCTTTTATTATATATTTGGAGGCACTATGCTAACTTTTGAAGAAAAATTATCGATCATTGAATCTTTCCCAGAATTAGAAAGAAAAAACGTATCATTAAAACGTGTGAACTTTCACTTTGAAGAAAGTCGTTTAGATAAAAAGAACGTTGTATATCATTTACATCCAAATGGAAACGGATTTGTATATGCAAGTGGGATTAAAGGTTACAAAACGGATGATAAAGGTATGGTTAACATCCGTGAGTTTTCAGCAGATGAGTTACGCTCAGTAATTGAGCAATCAATTGAACTATTATCACAAGAAGAAATCGTAGTTCCTGCAGAACCTGCAAAAGAAGAAGAATGGCAGAACGAAGACGGTCATATCCTTACTCTTATCTCAGAGGACGATATGTGGAACGTGTACGCTGGTGTAAATTTAGACGGTACATTCAACTCTTATCCAGAAGCTGCGGAATACCTTGATGAAGAAGGATTTTCACGTAAATAAAAATAGAAAGTGGGTATCCCAACATGAGCATCAAACAATGTTGCGAACCCCATTTCATTCAACGATTTTTTATAACAATAAAAACCCTCAAGCATTCATATACTTGAGGGTTTTTCAATTAAAAAGTAGAACTGCTGAAAGTTCTTACATTAAGAACAAAGTGGAATTATTCCTAAACCAATTAATAGAGCTGCAGCTGCTGCTGGAATTGGTACAGGAATTTGAATACCTTCTACAAATAAGAAGTATTGACCACTTACTATTTTAAAACAAACTAATTGCATGGCTATTCCTCCCTTCTGTTAGGTTAATACATTAAATTAATCTTATTATCGATATAATTAAATGATTTTTTCAAAAAATTTACTATTTTACAATCTCTTCACCTTTCTTTTTGACTATATAAACTCCTTCCTCACACTATCTCTATTAATTTTCATAAAATGATTTAGAGGAGGATTAAAAATGAATACAACTGCTAGATTAGTAAATTGGAAAGAACATGGAGATATGATTATTTTGGAATGTGAATCAAATGGAAAACGCTTCGAGATATCAACGTATAAACAAAGAATATATAATGCCCACCTTTTGTCAGATGACGTGTATGTTCGTTTAGATTCATCTGATAATATAATTGGAATAAATATTTATAAAAAATAAGAAAAGCCCCCTATTTTTAGGCGGGCTTTACCTTTATTACAAAATAACAAAGTATACTCCCTTTTTCTTATGAAGTTTATGTAATTATACATATTCACAAAAAATAAACTAAATGAATATTACATGTAGTAAAATACAACTTGTGGACACGTTCTATAAAGCAGATTCTTTTAAAAGGCGTAACATATCAATCATTATAGGGGATGTGGCGTTACTCCAATACTAAGTTTAAATCTCTTGTATTTTTTAAACTAACAATTAGTGTATATAGACGATTCTGTTTTATAGTATGTGTTTACACTTATAACAAAGGGGTAATACGGATAGATTCGTATGAAATGAAAATGGTTCAAGTCGGAAAGAGGCACCTTAGGGTGTCTTTTTTTGTACATTACATCACTTTAGTTCTTTCACATTGTTTCAAATGCACGAATTACTCTTCTTTACAAAGAAACGAGAATTAAGTGAAGACCAATTGATCTTCACTTAATTCTCTACCTCTACAAAAGAACAAAGATATTGCTTCGTCTATTTAAAAATAGGCGAAAATCACATAGGTATAGTGCATCCGACACTTTCTATTTTTTTGCGCCTTTCAAAGACTCCCTAAGCACAAACTTCTGTAATTTTCCACTTGCATTACGAGGAAGTTCATCCACAAATAAATAATGACGTGGACGTTTATAATCTGCTAATTCATCACTTTCTTTACAATACGTTTCTAAATCAGCCTCTGTAATATGTTCATCTTTCTTTACAACGACTGCCACAACACGTTCTCCCCATAATTCATCGGGCTCACCAAGCACGGCAACATCTAATATACCAGGATGACTATGGAGGAAATCTTCAATTTCACGTGGATAAATATTAACGCCGCCACTAATTACCATATCATCTACTCGATCTGCAACGAATAAATAGCCATCTTTATCGAAATAACCTAAATCACCCGAGTGATACCACCCTTTATACATCGATTTTGCATTTGCCTCTTCTCGGTTATGATAACCAGCCATCATAGTTGGACCGCGCAAAATAATCTCCCCTACTTCATAAGGAGGCAATACATCATTTGGTTCTGCCGGTGCATCTTCACTTGGTTTCACAATTCGAATTTCATGACTAAAGCACGGTGTTCCTGCTGAACCTGCTTTCGTAATTTGGTCCTCTTCTACGAGAAACGCAACAACAGGTCCCATTTCTGTCATTCCATAAATTTGTACAAGATCAATATAAAGACGTTCTTTACATTCCTTCACTAACGCTGGAGCCATCGCTGCTCCGCCGTATATACCAATCTTCATCGAAGTTAAATCGTACTTCGTTAAATCTTTTTGCAACAGCATATTCCACATCGTCGGCGCTGCAAAAAACGTCGTAATCTTCTCTTCTTGAATTGTATGTAATACTGTTTCTGTGTCAAAATGATGTAAAATAACATTCTTTCCACCAACTTGAATGCGCGGTATAATTCCAGCATTCAACTCACCGCAATGATATAACGGCGCTACAACAAGCCCAATACTATCTCGATTATATTTTAGGAAATACGTACAAATCATACTATGCTCAGCCATTTCGCGATGACGATGTAATACACCTTTCGGATGACCTGTCGTACCGCTCGTATACAGCATAGAACAATAATCCATTTCACCTATTTCAATATCTATTTTTTCAGAAGATGCCGCATTTACTTTTTCATGGTAGGAACTAGCATAAGAAGGTGTATCGTCTTCTACATACCAAAAAGACGAATTCGGAAAATCTCGTTCAACGATAGCCACGGTTGGCTCAACTGCTTTTTCAAAAACAACTACTTTCGAGGATGCGTCCTGGAGAATATAAGATACTTCTTTTGCTTTTAAGCGGAAATTGATCGGGTTAAAGATTGCACCAATTTTCGCACAGGCTAAGTAAACGTTTACAAATTCACGGCAATTATATAAGTAAACAGATACAGTATCTCCCTTTCTTACCCCTTCTTCTAATAGAGCATGCGCCGTTTTATTTATTTGCTCATCCCACTCTTTATACGTCCAACGAATATTTTTTTCTGGTTCCACTAATGCCTCTTTAGTCGGATACTTACCAACAGATAAATCAAATATTCTCCCTATCGTCATGTACATGCCAACAATTTCCCCCTTTTCTCTTTCATAAATCTATCATTTCGTCCATAAGTAGACATTGTCCTTTAATGATTTGACTAATTTTTCTGATTATTATCGACATAGTTTTACAAATGAAATTGTTTTTGATCCACTTCTCGGTAAATGAAATTATATCGGCGATTTTCCAGATATATCGACCGTAACTTGAAATATATCGGCGATTTTTCAAATATATCGACCGCAACTCAATTTATATCAGCGATTTTTCGAATATATCGACTTACCGACAAAAACTGACAATATAAAAAAGAAGCTGTCCCGATTTGGAACAGCCCCTTCTTCTTATGCAAATAGCTCTTCTAAAATTTTCAGTTTATCTTCTGTATATTTTACGAAGCCATCGTTATATGATTTTGGATCTTTCGGATTCGCAAAGTGCGTAATTGCTCCCGTTTTCGGATGAACAAATTTACTTGATGCACCACAACCAAGTCCGATAATTGATTGTACTTCTTCCATAATGACAATGTTGTAAATACTTTCTTGCGTCGGCATTGCATAACCAACGTTCTCTAAATTACCTAAAATATTCTTTTGACGATATAGGTAATATGGTACGTAATTATGCTTTTGCGTCCACTCTTCTGCTTCGTGCATCATCGCTGTAATTTCTTCGCGACCTGCTACTTTATATTTACGTTTGTTTTGCGTCATTTCAGAAGCACGTTTAAATGATAACGTATGAACTGTTAATGATTCTGGCATTAACTTTTCTGTTTCATCTAACGTGTGCTTGAAGATATCTAACCCTTCACCAGGAAGACCAATAATTAAATCCATATTAATATTATTCATTCCCATTTCACGAGCTAAATGATACTTCTCAATTGTTTCTTCTACAGTATGATGACGTCCAATTGCTTTTAATGTTTCTTGATGGTATGACTGCGGATTGATACTAATACGGTCAATATTCCATTTATTTAACACTTCTAGCTTCGCTGGCGTAATTGTATCTGGGCGACCTGCCTCAACTGTTACTTCACGCACATTTTTCACATCTGGGAACGCTTCATACATTTCTTCATACAGCATATCCATCTCTTCTGCTGTAATACTTGTCGGTGTACCGCCGCCGTAATAAATCGTCGTAACTTTTACACCTTTTTCTTTTAAAAACTTACCAATTTCACGAACTTCATAATGTAAACCACCTAAGAATGAATCAACAGAACCTTGACGTCCGTTAATTGCATACGCCGGGAATGTACAATATGCACATTTTGTTGGGCAGAATGGAATACCGATATAAATACTTACTTCCTCTTTCAAACGATATAAATCCGGAACTACCGCTAATTGGCAGTCAACAATACGTTGAAGAAGTTCAATTTTCTCTTCATGAATTAAATAACTTTCACGAAGTTCTTGGTGTGCTTCTTCTTTTGACATACCGTTTTGAAGCATTTTATGAAGAAGTTTCGTTGGACGAACTCCAGTTAAAATACCCCAGCTTTGTTCAATGCCAGTTAACTGCTGAAGAACAGAAAGATATACATAAGAAACAACGTGCTTCACTTGCTTCATACGCTCTTTTTCATCTGTAAAAGCAGATAAATCTTTTGCGAATGTTTCTTCATACACATTTCCAGTCGCAACATCTGTTAAACGAGCTGATGCTTTCACATTCTCTTCAATGTGTATATCAACGATAAGATTTGCTTCCTCTTGTTCAAATCCAATCGTACTATCTTCAAAAAATAAGCCGCTAATATTTTGCAGCGGACGTAAAAAACGATCATCTTGTAACGTTTTAATTGAAATTAACAACATTATCACCTTTTCATTTGCAAACTCTCTTTAGTTTACTTGAAGGGCGTTTGCAGGTCAATACAGAAGGTTTTACCTTATTTTCATATCCTATTTAAAACAAACTGAATATTAATTTTTAACGAACTTTCCCTAGTTGTATAGACATTAGAATATACTCTTGTTACAATCTAGAACGTATTAGTACTTGCTACTAATTTAAATACATATAAAGGAGGACTCTTAACACGACATAAAGACTATCACGTGTTAAAACAACTATGAAAAAAAAGTTTTACAATATTTTAGCACTATCTTTAGCATTACAAACATTTGTAGCACCTATCCATTCATTCGCGGAAAGCATAGAGAAAACTGCGGAATTGTCTACGGATGAGCAAGCTTTAAAAAGCATTGAAGAACATGCAAAACAGCATAGACATGACGAAGAAAACGACCTTGAAATCTCAGGTGAATATCTTCTCCACTTATCAACAAAACTTCCACTATACGATTCAAATGACTTAAAAACGAAAACAAATATTGAAATTACTGAACCAGTAGTAAAGGCAACAAAGAAAAAAAACAATGCCTATTACGTACAAACTACATCTGGTGCTGGCTGGGTTAATAAGGGAAATAATAGTTTAGAAGTACAAGAGATTCATAAACTCTCAAATCAAAAACTAATTGTAACAGAAGAAGCATCATTATATTCCTTCCCTTTCCAATCGTTTAAAGAAGAAACGAAATTACAGCCACAAACAGTAACTCCTACTGAACAAGCTGGGAATTGGTTTAACATTCAAATGAACGGAACTGAGAAATGGATTTATGCTCCTTCAGCTACATTCGACGGTACGAAAGCATCATTATTTGAAAAAACAAGTGCTGTCGAAAAGAGAAGCGCAACTTTCTTCAAAACACCATCTCATTTACCTACAAATAACGTTTATGGTGTTACATTTAAAGAAATGATTGTTCCAAAAGGGAATGAAAATATTCGTCCTGGCTACGCAATGGAACCGAAATACATTACAATTCATGAAACTGCTAATACAAGTAAAGGTGCGAACGCTTTAAACCATGCGAAGTACTTAGATAATCAAGCTCGCGGAAATACTGATCGTTCAGCGTCTTGGCATTTTACAGTAGATGACAAAGAAATTTATCAACATCTTCCGCTAAATGAAGTTGGGTGGCATGCCGGAAATAAAACTGGAAACTATGAATCTATCGGAATTGAAATTGCTGTGAATAGTGATGGAAATTATACGAAAGCGGTAGAAAATGCGCGCAAGTTAGCTGCTTTTTTAATGAATGAATTAAACATATCTCTAGATCACGTTCAAAAGCATCAATTTTGGAGCGGAAAAAACTGCCCTGCATTTATGATTCAGCGCGGACAATGGGATGCTTTCTTAAAGGGCACGAACGCTTACTATAATGAACATCGTAAAGATGTTATGCCGCCGCCAGAAGTCCCTCATGAAAAAGACGACATTACAGGTGGTTGGTATGAACAAGACATTCGTCAATTAGCTGCTAGAAAAATCATGTTCGGTGACGGCAATGGTTCTTACTGGCCAAACCGCCTCGTGACACGAGCTGAGTTTGCAAATTTAATGTCGCGAGCTTTAAATTTACCTGCTGGAAACGCTAAATTTACAGACTTAAACGAAGCCCACCCATCTTTAGTAGACGGAATTAACCGTGCTGCTAGCGCAGGTATCATTAGTGGCCGTGGGAATAATAAATTTGATCCAACCGCTACAATAAAGCGTGATGAAGCTGTTATTATGATTGACCGTGCATTAGAATATAACTGGATTTATAGAAAAGAAGTGAAATTACCATTCACTGACCAAGATTTAGCATACGATAAAAAGGCATTACAAAATGTTTACGCATACGGAATCGTAAAAGGTAACGAACGAAATGAATTCGTACCAAAAGGCACAGCAACACGTGCTGAAGCAGCCGCATTTTTAAATCGAATGCTTAAGGTTATTGAAGCTTAAACAACAAAACTAAAAGGCATAAGAGAAATGTTATCTCTTATGCCTTTTATAAAACTATTAACTATTTTTAATCATAAATCTAAGACGTATTCCTAATAAAACAAGAGCAAAACCAATGAATGGTAGATAATTCATATCATGTCCTGTAGCTGGAAGTTGTGCATGAGACGCACCTTGTCCTTTTTCTGGTAAGGTAGGTTTTTCTTTATCTACGTTTTCCATTCCTTCACTTGGTGTTCCTGTCTCTCCACCTGGCTTCTCTGTTTCTTCACCTGATGTTCCTGTCTCTTCACCTGGCTTCTCTGTTTCTTCACCTGATGTTCCTGTCTCTTCACCTGGTTTCTCTATTTCTTCACCCGGTTTTCCTGTCTCTTCACCTGGTTTCTCTGTTTCTTCACCCGGTTTTCCTGTCTCTTCGCCTGGCTTTTCTGTTTCCTCACCTGGCTTTTCTGTTTCTTCACCTGGTTTCTCTATTTCTTCGCCTGGTGTTTCTGTTTCTCCACCTGGTGTTTCTGTTTCTCCACCTGGTGTTTCTGTTTCTCCACCTGGATTCTCTGGACCTTTGCTTGTTTCTTTTTCATTTGTAATTTGAAGTTTTACTACTTCAATTTTTTGATTAGAAATCGTAAATTCAATTTCCTTATCAGATAACTCATAACCTTCTGGCGCTTGAACTTCTTTTAAAATATAATCTCCTGGCTCTAGTTCTTTCGAAGTTGCTTTACCATTTTTATCTGTTGTTAATGTGTCTATTTTTGTTCCATCTTTCAAAATTTCAAACACTGCGCCTGCTAATTTTTTATTTGTATCAGTAGCATCTACCTTTGTAATTTCTACTTGACCTTTAATTTTTTCTTTCACTTTTTCATTTAATACTTCTTGCTTTATTACTGTATTTGCAACAACATTTACTTCTACCGTCACTTCTAACGCTTTATAACCTTCCGGTGCTTTCGTTTCTTCTAACGTATACTTTCCTGGCACTAAGTTTTCGAATTTCACAACACCGTCTTTATTCGTTGTTTTCGTTTCTCCAACTACTTGACCAGTTTCATTTTTCAGCTTAAATTCTGCACCCTCTAGAACTTTTCCGCTCTCTGCATCCTTTTTGATTACTTGTAAGCTTCCTAGTTCTTTTGCATTTTCTACTTGTACTTGCACTACTTTGTTTGCTTCCACAACGACTTCAATTTCTTCTTTCAGCAATTTATACCCTTGTGGTGCTTTCGTTTCTTTTAATGTGTATGTTCCTGGTTCTAATTTCTGAGAGATTACTTTACCTGTTTTATCTGTTCGTAATGTCTCTACTTTTTTACCATCTTTATACACTTCGAATTCTGCGTCTGATAATACTTTCGCTTTATCTTCTGCATCTACTTTTACGATTTCGAATTGACCAAGACTCTTACTATTCGTTACTTTTACATCAACAATTTTTTCACCGTCAACTGTTACATGAATTACTTGTTTTGTTAACTCATAACCTTCTGGCGCTTTTGTTTCTTCTAACGTATATTCACCAGGCACTAGTCCATCTACTTTAACAATTCCAGACTTATCTGTTGTAATTCCTTCTTTTACAACATTCCCTTGCGCATCTTTCAATGTGAATTCTGCGCCCGATAAACGTTTCGCTTGATCTTTATCATCCGTCTTAATAATTTGTAGAGAACCTAAGATTCTTTCGTTTTCCGCCTCTACTTTTACTACTTCTTTCTCGTTTTGTATTGTTACTTTCCATTCTTTATTTGAAAGCTTGTAACCTTCTGGTGCTTTCGTTTCTTTCACTGTATATTCACCTAATGGTAATTTTGGTGACATCACTTTTCCACTCTCATCTGTTTTCAGTTCCGCTACCTTTTTACCATCTTTATATACTGTAAATTCTGCATCTGATAATACTTTCGCTTTATCATTCGCATCTACTTTTATAATCTCAAATTGACCTGTTACTTTTTCATTCATAACTTCTTGTTTTACTACTTCATTTGCTACTACGTTTACTTCGACTGTTACTTCTACTGCTTTATAACCTTCTGGCGCTTTCGTTTCTTCTAACGTATACTTTCCTGGCACTAAGTTTTCGAATTTCACAACACCGTCTTTATTCGTTGTTTTCGTTTCTCCAACTACTTGACCAGTTTCATTTTTTAGCTTAAATTCTGCACCTTCTAGAACCTTTCCACTCTCTGCATCCTTTTTGATTACTTGTAAGCTTCCTAGTTCTTTTGCGTTTTCTACTTGTACTTCTACTACTTTGTTTGCTTCCACAACGACTTCAATTTCTTCTTTTAACAACTTATATCCTTGCGGTGCTTTCGTTTCTTTTAATGTGTATGTTCCTGGTTCTAATTTCTGAGAGATTACTTTACCAGTTTTATCTGTTCGTAACGTCTCTACTTTTTTACCATCTTTGTACACTTCAAATTCTGCATCTGATAATACTTTCGCTTTATCTTCTGCATCTACTTTTACGATTTCAAATTGACCTGTTAACTTTTCGTTCATAACTTCTTGTTTTACTACTTCATTCGCTACTACGTTTACTTCGACTGTTACTTCGACTGCTTTGTAGCCTTCTGGCGCTTTCGTTTCTTCTAACGTATATTTTCCTGGCACTAAGTTTTCGAATTTCACAACGCCGTCTTTATTCGTTGTTTTCGTTTCCCCAACTACTTGACCATTTTCGTTCTTTAGTCTAAATTCTGCGTCTGATAGAACTTTTCCACTCTCTGCATCCTTTTTGATTACTTGTAAGCTTCCTAGTTCTTTTGCATTTTCTACTTGTACTTGCACTACTTTGTTTGCTTCCACAACGACTTCAATTTCTTCTTTTAACAACTTATATCCTTGTGGTGCTTTCGTTTCTTTTAATGTGTACTTTCCTGGCTCTAATTTCTGAGAGATTACTTTACCTGTTTTATCTGTTCGTAATGTCTCTACTTTTTTGCCATCTTTGTACACTTCAAATTCTGCATCTGATAATACTTTCGCTTTATCTTCTGCATCCACTTTTACGATTTCAAATTGACCTGTAGCTTTTTCAACAATCTTTTTATTCAACACATCTACAGTCACTGTTTTATTTGCATCTACATCAACATGAACTAAGCTAGATGATAGTTCGTAACCTTTTGGTGCTTCAACTTCTTTTAATGTATATGTTCCAACTGGAAGTTGTTTTGATAAAGCTTCACCTTTACCATCTGTAATAATTGTTTCGACAACGTTCCCATCTTTATCTATAACATCAAATTTTGCACCTGGTAAAAGTTGACCAGATTCACTATCTTTTTTCAATAATTTAAATTGACCATTTTCTACTTTTTTCGTATTCTTCATAACAAATTCAATTATGTTTGTATTATCAATTGTTACTTTTTTTGGTGTATCAACTTTTATATATCCTTCTGGTGCACTAATTTCTTTTACAAAATAATCACCAAATGGTAAATCTTTAACTTCCGCAATACCCTTTTCGTTTGTTGTAACAGTAGCCACAACATTATTATCTTTGTCTATAACATCAAATTTTGCGTCTTTTAAAACAATGTTTTCATCGTTTTCATCAACTTTTTTAATCTGTAAATTTCCTTTTTCAGCTGCCGGCTTTTTCCACTTTGGCCAGTTAAATTTAAAATTATGAACCTCAAATCCATCTCTTTGGTGTAATCCACCAACAAAGGCTTGTCCGTTAATAGATCCACCCTTTGTCTCTACAACTGCATTAGGCGCAAATACACTTCCTACTACACCATATCCTTTAGTTGTTATCTTTTTAGCATTAGGGAACACCCAAATGACTTTACTAGCTAACTCAGTAAAAAAGGAATTAGGGTCATATGCTTGAGATGTATTAACTAATGTGAACCCGCCCTTATCTGTTGTATCATACAAGATTGCGCCGCCACCAAAATTCACTTCTTCTGCATCTGAATAAATAACAATAAAATCTTTGTTACTTACATTTGGAAGATAAACATCCTTTACATTGAATGGTTCTTGTTCTTCTAATCCTGAAGAAACGTAAATATTAGGATTATTTACATCTTCACCGATTCCAAAGGTCATACCCGACTTTGGTTTATCAGTATGTAATTGGCCCGCATCCTCAATTACACCATCAACGTCTTTTCTAAATTCTTTAAACTTAGCATCAATCTCTGCTTGCTCTTTATAAGAGATACGGTCATATGATGATTTCATTGCACCTTCTGGGTCACCATCTTTTGTCATAGCCACTGTTCCATCTTGGATAATTACTTGTCCTGTCCCCGCCTTCGTAAATTGACCACCTAGTAATAATGACGGATATCCTTCATCTACCCATGTCGCTCCAGCTAAATTATTCGCTCCCGTTGCAGCCGCTACGACTGTATAACTTGATGCATTCATATTTTTTTGAACAGCCATCGCACCCTCAATATCCGCACTCGTTGCACTATGATCTCCAAAAATGATTGCATTGTAATAAGATACATCACCTAAACCGTTTAATTCTGTTGTAGCTGCCTCTGCTTTATATGGTAAATGGATTAAAAAATTCATACATACTAGTAACACAACTATAAAACTACTACTTAATTTTTTTATTTTTTGATTAAATGATTTCCTCAAGAAATTCATTCCCCCTTTTAAACTTCCTAAAACCAAACAAAAAGCATCTTTCATATGTACCAAGGCTTACTCACAATAACTTAAAATCATCCATTTAAATAAAAACAAGAAACTCTACAACTGATCAATAAAATTACTACAATTCATTTTTGAGATAATACGTGAACGAAACTATCATGCGGAAGTATTTTTGCATATGGAGCTCAACAAAATTAACCTGGAGAATATTTCACATGGTGTAACTATTTTGGCAACATCATTCACTCTACAATAGTTTTACAGAGTATTCAAGTGAATTGTATAGATTTCATACACAATTCACAATCTAAAACGTTTTCATTCCTTTTAATACGTTCAACAAAAAAACGTAGCCAAAAGCTACGTTTTTCCTTTATCGTTTCGGCGTATTTTTATGATTCTTCAAAAACGGAAGCGGGAATTGCTTACGGAAATGCTCTTTAATCATATACTCTACGCCGTTCTCACTATTTGAACGTGTAATCCAGTCGGCCGCTTGTTTTACCTCTACAGGCGCGTTCCCCATCGCTACCCCGAGACCCACATTTTCAATAACCTCTAAATCTTCCATGCTATCTCCAATGGCAACCATTTCGTTTAGCGAAATATTTAAATGCTCTCCAAGCAATTGTAATCCACGTAATTTTGATACATTTTGTGGCAAAATTTCTATTCGTTTTGAATCACACTCAACATACTCTACATCTTGAAACGCTTTTCTTAATGTATTCAGTCCTCTTTCTTTTTCACCTTTCGTTTGGAAAAGAACATCAATTTTTGGCGCCGCGACTGGATGATCACGAAGCGCATCACCTAACGAATCTACAAATTGAACTGGATAAAATAACGGATCAGCACTTGATAACACAGTACGCGCAATTAAGTTTGGTGTATTTCTCTCACGATTTCCGATTGAAAACCGTTCATGAGAAATGCGGACGTTACAATCAAAGTGCTCTAACACTTGCACAATGTTAAACGTCTTCTCTTCTGATAATCTTCTTTGAACGTACGGTTTATCTAACGTTGCTGAAACGAAAGCACCGCCATGTGTCACTAATATAGAATCTAATTTTAACGCCTTTGCTACTTTATGAGCGGACTGAAAATTCCGGCTCGTAAATAATGTAACGTATACGTCTTTTCTTTTCACAAAGTCAATTGTTTCTCGTAGCCCTTTTGCAATTTTTCCGTTGTTGTATAGTAGTGTCCCATCTATGTTAAGAGCTAGTAAGCGATAAATCATGTCGCACTCCCCCTCTTCGCTGTTGTACTCTATCCATAATTTATGAAATAAATGTAGCAAATAGAACGAGTTAGAATTTCTACTGAAAATTTGGTTTACTATATACATATACACTCAGTAAAGGAGATAGTACAATGCAGGCACCTCCTTCCTTTTATGAAGGCGATACGTTAGAAGTCGCAAAAAAATTACTCGGACAGAAACTTGTTCATATTGTAGACGGAATAAAGCGAAGTGGAATCATTGTTGAAGTAGAAGCATACAAAGGTCCCGATGATAAAGCAGCACATAGTTACGGAGGTAGACGAACGGACCGTACAGAAGTCATGTTTGGTGCACCGGGACATGCTTACGTATATTTGATTTATGGTATGTATCATTGTTTTAACGTCATTACAGCGCCAGTTGGTACCCCACAAGGAGTGCTCATTCGAGCCCTGGAACCGGTAGACGGGATTGAAGAAATAAAACTAGCGCGCTACAACAAAACCGACATTACAAAGGCGCAGTATAAAAATTTAACGAACGGACCTGGCAAACTATGCCGTGCACTCGGAATTACTTTAGAAGAACGAGGCGTCTCATTACAAAGTGACACATTACATATTGAACTCGTCCGAGAAGAAGAACACATATCATCACAATATAAAATAACAGCAGGTCCTCGTATTAATATCGACTATGCAGAAGAAGCTGTACATTATCCGTGGCGTTTTTATTATGAGGGACATCGGTTTGTTTCAAAGAAATAAACATATGTAAAGGGAGAGACTATGAGGGGTAAACCTGAACTAAAAATAGAATTAGAAAAAGTATATAAAACGAAGAAAAATCCAAATGGAATGTTTGTAGCAAGAATACTACAAATTCCAAAAGAAGAAGATAAACTAGACTTTGTTCTTATTTTGCAAAATAGAAAAACGAAAAATATTATTTATAACAAAATTTTAGTAACAACAGACAACGATTATTATTCTTTCCGACTAGCTCGTGGGAATATTAAATGGCCCTCCTTATATACTGTTACCGTATGGGATGGACTTGGGCATCAATTAGTAGAAGTATCAGCCTTAACTGGTAAAGAGAACTATTCTATTTCTGATGAGCATTGTTCCACATATCGGGAGTAACCCAAAATAAAAGAGAAGCCGAATCGGCTTCTCTTTTTACTCCGCACCTTCCGCAGTCGCAATATTATCCTCTAAGTTTTCTCTTGATAATTCAGCCGCCATAAAGTCAGCTGTTTCTGGAAGTGCTAAATGCATATGAGCTTTTTGACAAATTTGGATTGTACAGTTTTCAACAACATAGTCGAAAACATGTCCGCCTCCGCTTCTTTCATCATCAATGTAATGTAAATGGAATCCAGCTACACCAATACCTTGCGCATAATCTGGCGTCCAAAATCCAGCTAGCGTACCTTCTGTATTTTTAAATGAGAAGATTGGTTGTGATTTCGTCACTTCAACGAGCGGTGTATACGGTTTTTCTTGTTTTGGAACAGTTCTCGTTCTTACTTCGCGGAACGTACCGTCCATTCGAATACCATAAAATAAGTTTTTACTCGGCATTAATTCATGTAATAATGCTTCCACTTCTTCACGATTCATCGGATGCTCTATCGTATAACTCATTTCTTTTTCAAAAAACGTTACAGTCGCAAATGGTGTTGTTTCTTCTGGCTCTACTTTTTCCGCTGAACCGTCTGAACGTAAATGATAAAATTCATTATCAAATGCAATCATTTCACCATCTAATTGATCAAATGTGCCGATGCCGAAATCACCGCGTTCTTTTAGTTCCTCAAAGCTAATCACACCATCATATATACCATCTAATAGCGCAAGCATTGTAGATGTTTGATATACTTCATTACTCATTTTCGTTTTTTTTGCATCAATATCGATTAATTGCGCAACAGTCATCTCAAATCTGCCTCCATTAGTTTAATTGGTTTGGTAATAATTTTTCGCTTAATTTAATGTTATCACGGTAATCGATTGGAATATCAATAATGACAGGGCCGTCTGCTGCTAGTGCTTCTTTTAATACACCTTCTAATTCATCAGGCGTGTTAACACGAAGACCTAACGCCCCGAAACTTTCCGCATATTTCACAAGATCAACATCGCCAAACTCTGTAGCGGATGTTCTGCCGTATTTCATCATTTGTTGGAATGCAACCATATCATATGTGCCGTCTCTCCAAACGAGATGGACGATTGGAGAATTTAAACGTACCGCCGTTTCTAACTCCATCGCTGAGAATAAGAAACCACCGTCACCTGATACGGAAACTACTTTTTTACCTGGTTCTACTAAAGTAGCAGCAATTGCCCAAGGAAGTGCAACACCTAACGTCTGCATACCGTTACTAAATAATAATCTACGTGGTTCATAAGAACGGAAACATCTCGCCATCCAAATAGAATGGGAACCGATGTCACATGTAACGGTTGTGTCGTCACTAATTAAAGAACGAAGTGTACGAATGACTTGAAGTGGATGCGTAACACCTTCTGAAGGACGATTTGGAATTTCTGCTTGTTCTGATAATTTCTCGCGTAATTGTTCTAACACCGCTTCTGATTTCGTACTTAATACAAGTCTCGGTAATTTCTCCGCGATGCTATTTACAGTTAAAGCGATATCACCAATTAATTCACGCTCTGGTTGGTAATCATGGTCGATATCTGCTTGATGGTCATCAAGATGAATAATCGTTCTGTCTCCAAGTTTATTCCAGAATTTCGGATCATACTCAATTGGGTCATAACCGATAGAAATAACAAGGTCTGCTTCTTCTAGTAAAATATCACCTGGTTGGTTACGGAATAGTCCAACGCGGCCGAAGAAATGATCTTCTAACTCACGTGAAATCGCACCAGCTGCTTGATATGTTTCAACGACAGGAAGTTCTGTATCCGCAATTAATTCACGAACGGCTTTCGTCACTTCATTTGTGCTTGCTCTCATACCGAGTAAAATAACCGGTAATTTCGCTGCTTTTATTTTTTCTACTACGTATGTAATATCATGTGTGGGAGCGATTCCAAGCTGTGGCTTAGAAAGCGCACCGATAGACTCTACAGTCGTTTCCGCAGTCATAACGTCTTGCGGCAGACTGACTAAAGTAGCACCTGGATTTGTAGAAGTCGCACTTCGGAATGCATTTGATAATGCTTCTGGCACATTATCAGGATGCTCTACTTCTACGCTATATTTTGTGATTGGTTCGAATAGTGCAGCATTATCCATAGATTGGTGCGTACGTTTTAATCGATCTGTACGCGGAACTGCACCAGCTAAAGCAACAACGGGATCACTCTCCGCATTCGCAGTAACAAGACCTGTCGCTAAATTTGATGTCCCTGGTCCTGAAGTTACAAGACATACGCCCGGTTTTCCTGTTAATCTACCAATCGCAGCTGCCATAAATGCTGCATTTTGTTCATGACGACAAACAATTAACTCTGGTCCTCTTTCTTGCAGTACATCAAATACAGAGTCAATCTTTGCTCCTGGAATACCGAAAACATGTGTAACACCTTGTTTAATTAAACAATCAACAACAAGATCTGCTCCTTTTGTTTTTGTCTTCACGTCGTTTGCTTTTACACCTGTACTCAAACTAATCATTCCTTTGTTTCATAATTTGTGTAATAAAGATTTTGAATTTCACCTAGTTAATTAATGTGGTGAAGTATTATTTATCATTATATTACAAATGCATTATTTTTCCAACAATATGAATTTGACATTATTTTGACAAACAATAAGGAATACGCTTACAACCCTTTGTTTATCTTAAAATAATATTTTTATATCTCCTCGAAAAAAGCTAAAAAAACCTCCACCTCATCACAGTATTAAAAAAATATCAGTACCTTGCAAAGAATAATACTAAATGATATATTTGTAAATAATGGAATACCCATTAATTGTAATTCGCAACCCCCTTTTCAAAAGATACGATTCTCAGCTTTCATTCATCATTCTATAAAGGAAAGTGATTATTATGAACAAAAGTGAATTTTTAGAACAACTTAGTTCTTCCCTGCGGAATATGCCTAATGAAGAAAAGAAAGATATTATTTTAGAGTACGAAACTCATTTTATTAGTGGTAAACAAGACGGAAAATGTGAAGAAGAAATTGCTAGAAAACTAGGAAACCCTAAAACGATCGCGAAAGAACTGAATGTTTCCTATGCAATAAGCAATGCTGACAAGAAACGCAGCTTCAAAAATATGATAACTGCACTATTTTCTGTTATGAGCTTAAGTGTTTTAAACTTTGCCTTTATCTTTATCGCCTTTTTCGTACTACTCTTTTTATTACCGATTATTCTAGCGCTTATCATTGCTACTCCAGTATTAATTATTTCACCTATTTTATTAATAGGGTTAGGATTTTTTAAAGGGTTTCATCAAATTAGTTACTCCGATGTTTATAATGTGTTTATCGCTTTTTGCGTCGGTTTACTCATATCCGTCATAAGTTATCAAATGATCAAACATCTATATGCACTTTTAGTAAAGTATTTGAAATGGAATATAGCTATTTTACAAAGACACTAATGCAAAAGGAGATTAAGATGAAAAAGTATATGTTATACCCACTCATGTCACTTACAATTTTATTGCTACCAGCTTGTTCACATGATACACAATCTAATGAAGCAAATGATACACAATATAATAAATTAGACGATGTACAATCTATTAAAGATGTTACAGTTAAAATTCCAGAAACGATATTCACTTCCTCAAAGAAAAATGAAATGATTAATGAAGACGAGATGAAACAAAATATAAAAACTTATTTAGATTACAGCGGGGAGTTATACGAAAACATCGTTCCACTTTCGTCAGCCATGTCTGACGAGAAGGTTACTGAATCCGACCGAGAGAAATTACAAAAACTAATAGATTTAGCGCAACAAAACGATGCGAACTTCCATCATTTTATTAGTAACAATACGATTCCTGCTGATTACAAACAGCCTTCGAAGGAAATTCATGATTACATTTCATCGTCTACGGCACTTTCAGTAGAACTAGAGCAAGAATTAGACAAACTCGCTGAAGATGGCAACTTGTTCAAGACTGATTTTTCTTTTACAAAACGCTTTGAGAAAGTTAATGGTAGGAAGCAAAAAGAAATTGAAAAGTTTTTGAAGGAGAAGGAGATTGAGACGGAGTATTTCCACAAATAACAAACAAAAAAGACGCCCATCCAAGGGGCGTCTTCTCTCATTACGCTTGTTGTTGCGCGCTATATAACTCTTCAAGTGGCTTCATGATAATTTTGTTAACGTCGCCGATTACAACGTTTAGGCGTTGCTCAGTTTCCATTAACTTTGTGATTTTAGCATCTTGTTGAATGCGAGCTACAACTTCTTGTGCTTGTTGGTTGTCTTCTTCAGTGATTTCTTGGCCTTGCATCATTTTTTGTTGTAGGCTAAGTTGCATTGTACGGAACTCATCGAATAAGTTCTTTGAAGCAGCATCAGCTTGAACTGCTGCGTAGCTCTCTTTTAACGTTTTGAAGTCATCGTTTTCAGCGATTGCTTTTTGTAATTCATATGCTACATCATGAATGTTTTTTGTCATTTTATTTTTCCTCCTTTAGAAGGCTAGCGCTTATCATACGCACTGCCTTTTACGTGCATTTACATACGCACCTCTTCTTACCATATCAAACTATGCAAGAGATGTGAAGAAATTTCACTTTTATTTGTATGTACATATCTTATTATTTAAGAAACAACAGTAATAATCCTTGCACAATTCCAATCATACCGCCTAATAAGGCACCTAAATACGTAATCATTTTTAGTTCATTTTTTGTAATGGACAGCACTAAATCTTCTAGTCTCTCCGTTGAAAATGTAGATACCTCTTGCTGGACAATTTCCGCCAAGTGGAGATTATTTAGTATACTTTCTACGTTTTTTGCTCCCCACTTCAAGCCTTTCGTTACTGCACTCGGGACTACCTTTTCTATCATTGTTTCTCGAACCGGTTCACATACTTGCTGCACAGATTGATTTAAAAACTTACTCACTGTTTCCTCCACTTTAACTGCAGACAATATGGAGCTTACAATCATTTCTTTTTCTACAAACGTTTCTACTTCTTTTACATCTCTTCCTTTTAACTTTTCCCACTCTTTTTGCAGTACTTCAGTTAAAAGCTTCTTTGTGCCATCTTGCCCTAAAAACTTAATAACCTCAGGCTGCACACGATCCGCTACACTTACATTCCCTAAAAACATTCCGACTAAGTTAAGTAGCGTTCCCCTAGAAGCAAAGAAATCATCAATCATTTTTGAAAGACGTGCTTTACCTTCTTCACTCTCAAAAAACTGAGTTGCTCGCCCTAAAATAAATGCCGAAACATTTGGAATCGCACTCTCTATTTTCTCGTGAACATAATGAGGTAAAGCTTGTTCCCATGTATATGTATAGTACTCTTCTAAAAATGCCTGAATCTTTTCTGTAATTACCTGTTCGATTTTCTCAGTTACTTCTTTTTCTACATGCGCTACGTTCCATTTTTCTAACATATTTCGCAGTGATTGTTCATTCGTCATTACTTTATCCACTTCTACTTGTGCCCAGTGGATTAAACCTTTTTGAAACTCTTCATTCGTTAACTTCTTTCCGATTCCTTCCGGCGTTAACAAATGCTCTACAACCATTTTCCCTAATTGAACAGCAAGCTCATCACGGCGCTTCGGAATTAATCCTGGTGTAAATGGCACTTGAAACTTCCCAATATACATAGGGCGATGAGGACGAAATAACATTTTTATTGCTAAATGATTTGTGAACCCTCCAATAATTGCTCCGAGCCCTGTCGTCGTTAACATACTTAACCATATATTCATTACAATCAACCTTTCGCTTCTCCAAAACTATAGCATATCATCATACGGACAAAAGTATAATGGTATAAAAACGTATTTGCAATATATAGCTTCGCCTATTATGTCAACATTTTGTTAGTAAAGGAGTGATTTCGTTGGTTCTCGGTATTTTAACTTCTCAGCCTCATTATGAGCAAACGTATTACACCGAAATCGCTAAACGCGCTCGGCTTTATCATAATGTCGTTGCACAGTTTACGCCATTTTGTATTGATCCTAAAACAGATCTTATTTCTGGTCTGATTTATGATACAGATACAGGAAAATGGAAAGAGCAAACATTCCCTATTCCTTCTTATATATATGACCGTTCTTCTTTTAACGAGGAAACGGACTTCGACAAGGCAAAATCAATTATTCACTCACTACACAACCGTCCTTCCACTACCTTTTTAAATAACACACTCATTGACTTAAGCGAACTACATGATGTATTTCTCACGAATAAAAAATTATCACCTTATATACCAAAATTTGAAATAGCAACGATACACAACGTTTTCAAACTGTTATTAAAAACAAAAGATATTATTATACGTCCTACTAACGCACATTCCAATGAAAGTCTGTACCGGATCGTTTATAAAAATAAAACATTTCATATTGATACGATAAATGATGCCTATCATATTTCTACTCCCATTAAACGGACCGATGAATTTATTTCTTGGTACAAATCTAATATACGATCAGCACGTTACATCACCCATATAATGCTGCAACCACCAAATCAATTAACATACCCGCTCCATATTCGGACCATTTTGCAAAAAAATAAAGAACAGAAGTGGAACGTTATCGGTCAGTTTATACAAAAAAGTTCATTTCCGAATCAACTTTTACTTTCGGTAACCGATGATTCCTCTCTGCATGCATTTTCAAAAATTAAATACGTACTCTCTAGTACCGGTGTACAATTATTACAGGACGCTTTACAAGACATTATAAATGAAGTATTTCAAACACTAGATCAATCTTATTCTTCGTTATTCGAGCTAGAGCTTTCCACTATTATGGATCAAAAAGGGGCAATTTGGCTTATGTATGTCAACACGATTCCCCCTTACGAACATTACATTCGCCATAGTGATTCATTAGCTGAAAAAATATATCACGGACCATTACAATTTAGTCGCTTTACACCATAAAGAAAGGGGGTAAGTCTATTTTGAAAGAGCACATATATACATTAAATATTTCAGATGAGCATCCAAATAGTATTACTTTACCTTATATTTTTTCCATCACACCACCAATTACATCCCTTTCCTTCGGCCTACGCCATGTTGCAAGTGAAGAGGTAAAAATTCATTATTCCTTTACTCGCGAAATCATTATTGGAAAACAAATTGCAGAGAAACTTTTACTTCCTCATTCCACTACTATCCATGCATTCACACAAAACCAAACGATTATTTTCGGACCATTAATCGGGATTTTCACAACTGGTTTTAACGATGGCGCTTCTAATCCTTTAGGGAACCGTTCAATTTCTCTTGGCGAGTTACTAACGCCACCATTCACCTTACGACCATTTGTATTCGTTTTTGGTGTGCAACATATAGACTGGGAAGACGAAACAATTGAAGGGTATTTCTTTCAAGAGGAAAAGTGGATAAAGAAAAAAGTCCCTTTACCGAATGTCATTTACGATCGATTACCAAATCGGAAAGCCGAAAGTTATAAACCGATTGTAAGAGCAAAAAGAAAGTTAGAGCATGACTATGCGATTCCATGGTTTAATCCAGGTTTTTTTAATAAATGGGAAGTGCATCAACTTCTTATGAAAGATGAATCCATTATGCCGTTATTACCAAACACAGAAACATTTCAGCACTTCGAACAAGTGGAACGGTTTCTCGGAACGTATAAATCCATTTACATGAAACCGATTCATGGTAGCTTCGGTAGAAACATTCATCAAATATTTTATTCCCAAACAGAGAATTGCTACTACTGTCGTTATCGCGAAAATGAAGAAAATAAACTAAGAAAGTACCAATCATTAGAAACACTTCTGAACCATGTGTTAAAAGGACATGATTTAAAAAAGTTTATCGTACAACAAGGTATCTCCTTGCTACGCTTCGATGGGCAACCTGTTGATTTCCGCATTCATACAAATAAAAATCATTTCGGCCAATGGATGGTCAGTGCAATCGTCGCAAAAATTGCTGGCAAAGGTAGCTTAACAACGCATGTAAATAGCGGTGGCGATACGAAATTGCTACAAGAACTTTTTCCAGATTCAACGAAACAAATTCAAATTGAAAATAAGTTAAAACATACCGCCTTACAAATTAGTTACGCGCTCGATGAACAAGTAACTGGAAATATTGGAGAAATCGGTTTTGATATCGGTTTAGACACGCAGGAAAACCCGTGGCTCTTTGAAGCAAACTCTAAACCAGGGCGAACTGTATTCCAAGATGCCAAGTTAAAAGAACAGAGTGAACTAACGCGCCAATTATTTTACGAATATGCCATCTACTTAACTGAACATTCTTTGCGCGATACAAAAGAAAAAATGTCTCAAATAAAATCAGAGGCTTCCTCAAACAACGAGCATATCCCATCCCCTATGATTCACTCACAAATACAAAAACAAAAACTTCCACCTCATTCATAAGGTGGAAGTTTTCTATTTACACAAGTTTTACGACAACCTCTGTTTCCACGTTACATACTCCGCAATAAAAAATATGATTGCAATATTTATTTGAATTATTATGTGTTAATCCATCTACTGCACTCAACAATTCTTGGTCCATATACGCACTATAATCGTCTATGTAATCTACAGCCTTCCCATAATCTTGGAGTATACTTTGGCAATTTTGACAAGAATATGTTTGTGATTCTAATGCGTTACAAAGCGGACAAATTCCCATCACGATTCCTCCATATAATTGTATCTAGCTACGTATAGGAGCAGCTTGCCCCATTCTTACTTACATTCTCCTCAAAATAGCAGGATACAAAAAGAAAAATATATTTCATATCGCTCTTAGTTTTACCTTCTTTCTAAAAAATAAAACGATTACTCTTATTTCATAATTTACGAAATCACTAAGATTTTTTTACAAAATTTACAAATTATTATTTCGTATATCTTTCTAGGTAACATCCATACTATGAGTACAAACTTAATTACCGATGGATTAGCGCCAAACGGGGCGATAATCTGGTTCAACTCCAGCTAGTCCAACCAAAAAATTTTTATAACTCTAAGGAGGATATATTCCTATGGCAAACCAAAATTCTTCAAATCAATTAGTAGTACCAGGAGCAACAGCTGCAATCGACCAAATGAAGTACGAAATCGCTCAAGAATTTGGTGTACAATTAGGAGCAGATTCTACAGCTCGTGCTAACGGTTCTGTTGGTGGCGAAATCACAAAACGTCTAGTTGCAATGGCTGAGCAAAGCCTTGGCGGATTCCACAAATAAATATATATGGCAAAAAGGTCTCAAGGCATATGCCTTGAGACCTTCCTTCATTTATTGCAACATTTGTAAAAACTTCTTCGTACGTTCTTCTTTTGGATTTGTAAATACTTCTTCTGGTGTACCTTGTTCGACAACGACACCGCCATCCATGAAAATAACGCGGTTTGCAATTTGATGTGCAAAGCGCATTTCGTGCGTTACAATGACCATCGTCATGCCTTCTTTAGCAAGTTCTTTCATTACTTTCAGAACTTCTTGAACGAGTTCAGGATCAAGTGCTGACGTCGGCTCATCAAATAGTAACACTTCCGGCTCCATCGCAAGCGCGCGAGCAATTCCAACGCGCTGTTGTTGTCCGCCTGATAGTTGGAACGGATATAAGTCTACTTTATCCGCAAGACCAACTTTTTCAAGGAAATAGTTTGCTTTTTTCTTCGCTTCTTCTTTCCCCATCTTTTTCACTGTAACGAGCCCTTCCATTACATTTTGAAGTGCTGTTAAATGCGGGAATAGATTATGGTGCTGGAATACCATACCTGTTTGCGTACGAAGATTGACAATATCTTTCTTCGTTACTTTTTGAGAGAAGTTAAGCTCTTTATTACCGATACGAATATGACCAGCGTTTGGCGTTTCTAACACGTTAAGACAACGTAAGAATGTCGTTTTACCAGATCCAGACGGCCCGATAATAACAACAACTTCGCCCTTCTCAACTGTTAAATCTATATGCTTTAGTACGGTATTATCTCCGAAACTTTTTTGTAAGTTCTGAATTGAAATCATAAAAACAAAAACTCCTTTTGTAAAAGGATTATTTTAATGTGTAGCGTTCTGAACGCTTTTCTAACATCTGTTGTACGATTGATAATAAGAAACAAATAACCCAATAAATAAGACCTGCTTCGAAATAAACAATTAAAAATTCGTAGTTCATTGCCGCAATTTCCTGCGCCTTTCGGAACATTTCTGTTACTAAAATTAACGATGCTAATGAAGTATCTTTCACTAAGCTAATAAATGTATTCGAAAGCGGCGGGATTGATACGCGCGTTGCTTGCGGTAAAATAACACGTTTTAACGCTTGTGGGTATGTCATCCCAATTGTATAAGCAGCTTCCCACTGCCCTTTCGGAATGGAAAGGATGGAAGCTCGAATAATTTCAGATGCATAGGCACCGACATTTAATGAAAATCCAACAACTGCTGCTGTATATGGCTCAACTTCAACATTAAGAGTTGGAAGACCATAGAAAATAATAAATAACTGTACAAGAAGTGGCGTTCCGCGAATGATAGATACATAGATACGAGCAATCCATTGTAAAATACGACTACCTGAAATACGTGCAAGCGCCGTTAACGTCGCAAGTATAAGGCCGATAATAAATGTAATTAGCGTTAATGGAATTGTCGTAAAAACAGCTTCCTTCAGCATAGGCATGAAGGAAGACTGCATAATATCCATCCAAGTAGACAATCGATCTGAAACTAATGCACTACTTAGATACATTTTCACCGAACCATTTTTTCGCTATTTTGTCATACGTACCATCTTTTTTCATATCTTCTAACGCTTTATCTACTTCTTGTACAAGCTTAGTGCTACCTTTACGGAATAAAAATCCACTTTCTGAAGCTTCTTTTTCTGTATCTACAATTTTAATTTTTGCATCTTTTTTCGTTTCTAAATAGTTTAACACTGATAATTTATCATTAATTGTAAAATCCACGCGTCCTGAAGCTAATAATTCTGCCGCTTGGCTAAATCCTTCTACACCAACGATTTCCGCACCATTTTTCTTAGCAATATCTGCATAGTTACTTGTTAAAGATTGTGCTCCTTTTAATCCTTTTACATCAGCAAATGTAGCAGGTTTATCTTTATCTTTTGCAATAACTAATGCCGCTGAAGATGAAACATACGGTTTAGAGAAGTCATATTTCTTTTGACGGTCTTCACGAATACCAACTTCGTTTGCAACCATATCGAAACGTTTTGCATCTAAACCAGCAAGTAAGCTATCCCATTGTGTTTCTTTAAATACAGGTTTTACTCCTAAACGTTTTGCAACTTCTTTTGCTAATTCAACGTCAAATCCAGTTAATTTATTACTTGAATCGTGGAACGTAAATGGTGGATATGTACCTTCTGTACCAATTACAAGTTCACCGCTTTGTTTAATCTTTTGTAACGCGTCTTGACTAGCTGTATCTTTTTTCTCTTCTTTACCGCAGCCCGCTACAATCCCGATTGCTAATGTAGTTACTGCAAGTACTGAAAATAATTTTTTCATGATGATAATCCTCCAAGTATTCTGATAGGAATTTAAAAACTATATTGATTGTATGCAATCTTGAACAATTTTTCAATGAAAATGTTCTTATTTAGTTTATCCTTTTTCTTCATAATCAAACAAAAGGGAAAAATAACGCTACATACAAAAAATAAGTAACATTTTTTAATATAGCATTTATTGTAGGAAAGGTAAAATAATACTTCTTATTTAACTGCCGCGATTCACTAAAAAAAGAACTTGCGAAAATCGCAAGTTCTCCCCCGTACCTATTAAGCGCTCTGGTTTCCTTCCATTTGCGTTTTGTACATATCGTAATAACGCCCGCGCTTTTTCATTAGTTCATCATGAGAGCCTTTTTCTAAAATCGTCCCTCTATCAAGCACGATAATTTGATCTGCGCTTTTAATCGTTGAAAGTCGGTGAGCGATAATAAATGTCGTTCTTCCTTTTTTCACAACTTCTAACGCTTGTTGAATCATCGCTTCCGTCTCTGTATCAATACTAGACGTCGCTTCATCTAAAATTAAAATGGCTGGATCAAATGCAAGTGCTCTAGCAAACGATATAAGCTGACGTTCTCCGGTTGAAAGTGTACTTCCTTTCTCCGTAATTCCTTCATTTATATTGTTCGCAAATCTTTCAGCACCAACATCACGCAACGCTTTTACAATGCGCTCTTTTGAAATGTTTTCATTTTCTAAACTTACATTAGATGCTACTGTTCCGCTAAATAAAAACGGATCTTGCAGTACAATTCCCATATGTTCACGAGTTGCTTGTTTCGGCATCTCTTTTACATCATGACCATCAATCGTAAGCTTTCCTTTTTCAAACTCGTAAAACTGAAAAAGTACATTCATAATGGAACTTTTTCCTGATCCAGTATGACCGACAAGTGCTACCGTCTCGCCTTGTTTCGCTTCAAAAGAAATATTTTTTAACACTTCATCTTTTCCATTATAAGAAAACGATACATTATCAAACTTTACATTTCCTTGTAAGCGAGGCATACGTTCTTCTTCTACTGTTTCTCCTTTTTCCTCTAACAATTCAAAAACACGCTCTGATGCAACACGCGATTGTTCCAAGTTAGCAAGCTGATTCACCATATTTGTAATCGGTGAGAACAATCGTGTTAAATAATCAACGAACGCATACAGTATCCCTAGAGAAATGACGCCTGTAGCACTTAATGAAGCTCCACCGAAATACCAAATCACACCTGTGAAAGCGATATTTCTTAATACGGATACTAAATTATGAGAAGTTGCTGCATTTAAATTCAAAATTTTATTTTGATACTTAAAATAATCGCCATTTAATTCTTCAAACTCTTTTTTCGTTTCACGCTCTTGACGAAACGCTTGAATAATTGGCATTCCTTGAATGGATTCATTCACTGTTCCGTTAATATCAGATAAACGCGAACGCATTTTATGATTGTATACAGACGCATACTTTCTATAAAGAATGGCCCAAACGATTAAAATCGGGATAATGAGTAAACATAACGTCGCCAATTTTACATCAAGTAAAAATAGCGCGGCAAATATCCCAATAATATAGATGATACTTGAAACGAATGTCGCAAGTACCGTTACGTATAGATCACGAATGGCTTCTGTATCATTCGTTACACGCGATACAATTTTCCCTGCTGGTAAATGATCAAAATAACGAATCGGCAACGTTTGAATATGAGAAAAGACATCTTCCCTCATAATTTGAATAATTTTGTTCGCCGCCTTCTGTAAGAAAAACTGCTTTCCGTATGCAAACAAGGATACGACTACTAATAAAGCGAAGTATCCACCACCAAGTAATAATAGACGGTTTATTTCTGGTTTATAAAACGCAAACACTTCTTCTTTCGTCAATGCTTTCGCTTTATACACTTGCACCGCCTTACCGTTTTGAACGGTAATCATATCACCTTTTACAGTCCGTGACCCTTCCAGATTTACTTTATTCGGTACAAAGTAATATTGAAAACCGACCTGCATCACGCGTACTTCTTTTCCTTTTTTCTCACCTTCCTGGAAGCGATCGCTTCGCTTATAAAAGGCGCCATTATACGAAACAGCCTCTTCACTCTTTTCTGTTTCATACCAAGGCTTCTCTATTCCAACGATATGATCGTCAATCATCGTTTTCGCGACGAAAGGACCCGCAAGCTCTGCGATGACGAAAATAAATAACATTAGCATCGCTGCAAAAATCGTCCCTTTCACCTTCATCGCATATTGAAACAATCGTTTTGAAACGCTCATATTTTCACCCCACTATCCGCACTTTCACTTTCCCCTTGTTGTCTTTCAAACTGCTCAGCATACCAGCCTCCACTCTTAACAAGCTGATCATGTGTACCTTCTTCTATTACTTGCCCGTCATCCATAACGAGAATCCAATCCGCATGTTGAACTGCAGATAAACGATGCGTCGTAATAATCGTCGTCTTTCCGCTTCTTTCTGTTCTTATATTGTCAATGATCGCAGCTTCCGTACGAGCATCAACAGCTGATAAAGAATCGTCCAAGATTAAAATTTCTGGATTTTGAATAACAGCTCGCGCAATCGAGATCCTTTGTTTTTGTCCTCCTGATAAAGAAACACCTTTCTCTCCAACGAGCGTTTCTAACCCTTCTGGTAAAAACTCTAAATCCTTTTTAAACGCCGCGATTTCAATCGCTTTCTCGAGTTCTTCTTCCGTCGCTTCCCTATTTCCGAATAAAATATTTTCTCTCGCTGTTTTTGAGAACAAAATATGTTCCTGCGGTACATATCCAATCCAGCCGAGTACATTTTCATTCGTCATTTTATCTAACCTCACATCAGAGACTGCAATATCCCCATCTCCAAGCGGATATTGACGAAGAAGCTGACGGACAAGCGTCGTCTTTCCGCTTCCTGTTTTCCCGACAACACCAAGCGTTTCTCCTTGTTTTAATGTAAACGAAACCTTCTTTAAATTTGTTTCAGTTGATGAAGGATATGAAAAGGTAACATCATCAAACTGAATATAATCCGGCTCTTGTACAACCTTTGGATGTTTCGGATCCTTTACATCTGGTTCATACGCTAACGTTTCATTTACACGGTCTAATGAAGCATTTCCTCTTTGCATAACATTGATTAATTCGCCAATTGCGAACATCGGCCAAATCATCATCCCTAAATACACGTTAAATGAAACGAGTTCCCCAAGCGTCACCTTTGATTGAAATACAAGATATGCACCGTACACTAAACCAATTAAATAACTAAGGCCAACAAGCATTTTCACAGTTGGTTGGAATAGTGCATCGATTCTTGCTACCTTCATATTCTTTTCGTAGACGTCATCTCCTAAATGATGAAATCTTTCCTGATCTGCGTTCTCTTGTACATACGCGCGAATAACGCGCACACCAGCGATCGATTCTAATACTTTATCGTTCATATCACCGAACGCATCTTGCGCAACTGTAAATCTTTCATGCAATTTCTTTCCATATATATTCATCGCATATGCCATAATCGGAAGCGGTATAAGTGCCGCAAATGTAAGCTCCCAACTAATTGTAAATCCCATCATAAAGACAATAGTAAGCATATATAAACTCGAATCCACGAGCGTTAATATACCGAAACCAGCTGTCATAGCGATTGCTTTTAAATCATTTGTCGCTCTCGCCATTAAATCGCCAGTACGATTTTTTTGATAAAAAGTCGGCGTCATCTTAAGTAAATGCCCCATGAATTTAGAGCGCATCGTTTTCTCAAGTACGAATGCACCGCCAAACAATTGATGCTGCCATACGAAAGTGAGGCCATATCCAACGATCGTAACCCCAATTAAAATAAGAATAGACTGTATAATAGCTTCGTTTGATAACGTTCCTGTTTTTATATTATCAATCGTAACCCCGAGTACTTTCGGAGGAATAACTTCAACTATATTTACAATTAAAAGTGCACCAATGGCGATACTATATCTCTTCCAATGTTCTTTAAAAAACCATCTTAACTTTAGTAATACTGAAAACAATATAACCTCTCCCTTCTCATTCTCGTTTACCTCTCGTTTCTTTATCCACTATCCAGACCCATCACATTTACATTTCGTAACCCATACAATCTCATCACATTTTTCCACCTTCCAAAATTTTATTTAGTAACATGGAAAATAAACAAAAAAAGCATACCGCCGCTTGACGATATGCACAAAAATGCATAAAAAGCGTACGTTACGATATACGCAACGTACGCTTTTTATAAGACAAAGATGCCCTATATATCCGTACGGGTTGCGTAATGATATGAATGTTTTCTGCCGTTTAACAGAGCTAAGCCCATTACATTTACGATTACAATCATTACGCACACCCCCTTCATTTATTTTCCATTTATAATCTTACAACTTTATTGAGTATTCTGTCAATTACTTTTTTACAGACTGAATGAAAATATACGCTACATCATTTTGAAATAAGGGAATATTCTGCAAGAAAGGGCATACAAAATAAAAAAGAAATAAGAAATCGTTTTCACAAACATTTCATTTGAAAAATGTTATCAAACCCCCTACAATCACCTTATACTCACTCTTACAAGTTGCTATTTTAGGAGGACTAATCATGACAACTAGCAATACGTACAAATTTTATTTAAACGGAGAATGGAGAGAAAGCTCTTCAGGAGAAACAATCGAAATTCCATCTCCATACTTACACGAAGTAATTGGACAAGTACAAGCCATTACTCGCGGAGAAGTAGATGAAGCAATTGCATCTGCAAAAGAAGCTCAAAAATCATGGGCGGAAGCTTCTCTACAAGATCGCGCAAAATACTTATATAAATGGGCTGATGAGCTCGTAAATATGCAAGATGAAATTGCTGATATCATTATGAAAGAAGTCGGTAAAGGATATAAAGATGCTAAGAAAGAAGTTGTTCGTACAGCTGACTTCATTCGTTACACAATCGAAGAAGCTTTACATATGCACGGAGAAAGCATGATGGGCGATAGCTTCCCGGGCGGTACAAAATCTAAACTTGCGATTATCCAACGTGCACCACTTGGTGTTGTATTAGCAATCGCACCGTTTAACTACCCAGTAAACTTATCTGCTGCAAAACTTGCGCCAGCATTAATTATGGGTAACGCTGTTATTTTCAAACCAGCAACTCAAGGTGCAATTAGCGGTATTAAAATGGTGGAAGCACTTCATAAAGCTGGCCTTCCAAAAGGTCTTGTGAATGTAGCGACAGGACGCGGTTCTGTAATTGGTGACTACTTAGTAGAACACGAAGGCATCAATATGGTATCGTTCACAGGTGGTACAAACACAGGTAAACATTTAGCGAAAAAAGCTTCCATGATTCCACTTGTATTAGAACTTGGTGGTAAAGATCCTGGTATCGTTCGTGAAGATGCTGACTTACAAGATGCTGCAAACCATATCGTAAGCGGTGCATTTTCTTACTCTGGTCAACGTTGTACAGCTATTAAACGCGTACTTGTACACGAAAACGTAGCGGACGAGCTTGTTGACTTATTACAAGAGCAAGTAGCTAAACTATCAGTTGGATCTCCAGAACAAGACAGCACAATCGTTCCATTAATCGACGACAAATCTGCTGATTTCGTTCAAGGTTTAGTTGACGACGCTGTAGAAAAGGGTGCAACGATCGTTATCGGTAACAAACGTGAGCGTAACTTAATTTACCCAACATTAATCGACCACGTAACAGAAGACATGAAAGTTGCTTGGGAAGAGCCATTCGGCCCAATCCTTCCAATCATCCGTGTTTCTTCAGATGAGCAAGCAATTGAAATTGCTAACAAATCAGAGTTCGGTCTGCAAGCAAGTGTCTTCACTAAAGACATTAACAAAGCATTTGCAATTGCTAACAAAATCGAAACTGGTTCTGTTCAAATTAACGGACGCACAGAGCGCGGCCCTGACCACTTCCCATTCATCGGTGTAAAAGGTTCAGGTATGGGCGCACAAGGTATTCGTAAGAGCCTTGAGTCTATGACACGTGAAAAAGTAACTGTATTAAACTTAGTTTAATCTTATATGTAGAAGCTGATCTTAAATTAGATCAGCTTCTTTTTATACAAATTAGTTCACTAGTTGTTTTTCCATAGGTAAATTCACACATTTTACAGAAATTTGATATCCTAGCCATCTCTCCGCAATATGTTCAAATGATGAAACAGAGCCTGTTGTAAAAAATTGATGCTCCGGATTCAAATTGTCAGACAGAATTCCTTTGTGCTGCAAAATTGTGCTTAACTCTATCGCTGTTTCTTCCGCAGAACTAATAATCGTTACATCTTCTCCTAGTTCCTTTTTAATATAGGACTCTAAAAGTGGATAATGCGTACATCCGAGAATTAGCGTATCTATATCTTCTTTCGTTAATGGCAGTAAAGCTTGTTTCACTTGCTCGGTTACATATGCTGTATCTTCTAATTGATTTTCTACAACTGTAGCTAAAGTCGGGCACGCATGACTATGCACTTTCAAATATGTATCAAGCTCATGCAATGCTTTTTCGTACATATTAGATTTTATCGTACCTACAGTTCCAATTACTCCGATTTCCCCTTTCTTTGTCACTTTAATTGCCGCTCTTGCTCCTGGATGTATAACGCCAATAACCGGAATAGAAAGTGCTTCTTGCAGCGCGGTCAATGCAGCCGCTGCAGCAGTATTACATGCTACAACTAGAGCTTTTAATGGAAACTGTTTGAGGAACTCAACCATTTCAAATACGAAAGATTGTACCTCTTCTACACTTCTTGGCCCATACGGACAACGCTCATTATCACCAATATAATAAATGCTCTCTTTAGGCAATTGTCTTATAATTTCTCTCGCAACTGTTAATCCCCCAACTCCCGAATCTAACACACCTATTACTGAATGTTTATGACATACAGACATATACTTCATCCCCTTTTCAATCATCTAGCGCTAATAACATTTATTATATTATGAAAATTCAATATTACATAATAATCCCTCTTACTTTTAATCACAAACTCTTCTCTATAATCTGATTATTACTATATCCATTGACGTATAAAAATTCATTTGTTACTCTTAAATACGTTAAATTAATATTTAAATCCTCATTCGTATCTCGGTGAGGTAGAGGTTGCAGTCATTAAGAGTATCATTTCAGGAGATGTAGTGGCATTGATGAACGAATGAGAAAGGAATGATTGCCGAAGTAAGCCCGTGTCCACCATGCACGCTTGCTGGGTCTGCATTGAATAAGTGCAGAACTGTCACAAACGTTTCGTTTGTGGAGAGCTATCGAGAGGTATGTCGTGGGTTTCTTATAAGATAGAAAGCATGTAGCGGCAAATTACGTGCTTTTTTTGTTTTGTTTGGGACTTCTCTTCCTGACTCAGGAAGACATACATATCTCCTCGCTTGACTTGGTTATACTAACTTTGGAGGTATTTTCTATGCAACAAAAAAAATGGGGCTTTTGGGTACTAACAGCTTTCGTTGTCGGTAACATGGTTGGCGCTGGTATTTTCATGGTGCCAAGTACGTTGGCACAAACAGCAAGCCCTCTCGGTGTCACTTTAGCTTGGTTAACAACAGGGTTTGGTGTTTTAATGCTAGCTCTTGTTTTCGGTAATTTAGCAATTCGTCGTCCTGATTTAACGACAGGACCACAAAGTCATGCATATGCTTTATTCTCAACACCAAAAAAGAAAAAAATGGCTGGTTTCAGTATGGTATGGGGATATTGGGTTGCAAACTGGGCAAGTAACGTTGCCATCATTACATCATTTGCGGGATATTTATCTCTCTTCTTCCCGATTATGAAAGATACACGACTACTATTTTCAATCGGTTCTTTTAATGTAGAAATCGGAAAACTAATTACATTTACGATTTGTTCCATCTTACTTTGGGGAACTCATATTATATTAACAAACGGTGTAAGCGGAGCTGGAAAGCTAAACTTCTTAGCAACAACAACGAAAGTAACTGGATTCCTATTATTCATCGTCGTTACGTTATTTGCATTCGAAGCTTCTAAGTTTGGACAATGGTACACACCGATGATCGATAAATCAGGTGTATCACATGGCCTTCTTTCACAAGTAAACTTAGCTGCTCTTACGACGCTTTGGGCATTTATCGGAATTGAATCAGCGGTTCTTTTATCAAACCGTGCCGTTTCTCCAAAAACGGTAAAACGCGCAACAGTTGCGGGATTACTTATTACAGTTGCGATTTACTTAGGAATTACAATTTTAACAATGGGTGTACTTCACATTGATAAATTACAAACTTCTGAACGTCCTTTAGCAGACGCACTAAACGCTGCAATGGGTCATGGCGGAGGGAAACTGATGGCATTACTTGCTCTTACTTCCCTATTCGGTTCCATCTTAGGCTGGATTTTATTAAGCTCAGAAGTACCGTATCAAGCAGCAAAAGAAGGTTTCTTCCCTTCCTTCTTCACAAAAACAAACAAAAAAGGAAGTCCAATTTATTCATTACGATTAACAAACATTATGTCGCAAGTGTTCTTATTCTCAACATTATCAGGAACAATTGCGGAAGCTTATACATTCGTTATTACCGTATCAACACTGGCCTACCTCATTCCATATCTCGTTTCACCAATCTTCCAGTTAAAACTAGTCGCAACTGGTGAAACGTATAAAAATGAAATGCGGGCAAGAATTACAGATGGCATAGTCGCAGTGATTGCACTTTGCTACGCATTATGGGTTATTAAAACAGGAGCAGCCGATATAAAAACATTCCTTCTCGGAATTGGTTTATTCGTAATCGGCTTTGCTTTCTATCCATTAATGAATCGTGATCAGAAAAAAAATAACGAAAAGAAAAACGGGCAAGTTGCATAACGCAATTTGCTCGTTTTTTCTTTTGTAAAACATATATAATAGAACAAAGAGGTGAAAAACATGTCAATTGAATCACTATGGAGCAGCCGCTTCCAACAACATATGCAAAATATCATTACATACTTTGCACGTATGATTAACGGTTTACTATATAGCTTTATCTTTATTTCATGCGTTGGTGCATACTACTATGCTCAGTTTCTAAAAGCATCTCCTTCTAAAGGAATATCTTTACTACTCATCACGATTGTACTTACATTCATTATAACGAGATGCCCGATCCGTACATTTATTCAAAAACCTGATGCTGTCTATTTACTAGCACTAGAAGAGAAATTAACATCTTATTTCAAAAAATCTCTTCTATACAATTATATCATTCAGCTTTTCCCATTATTATTTACGTTCCTTATTCTCGTTCCACTTGCGCTACAATCATTGCAAGTAACTGTACCTTTCTTATGTACAATCTTTATCGTTTTAATGATTACGAAAGCTTGGAACATGTACATACATTGGATGTGGCGTGATAGTCATGAAAACGGCATATGGTTCATTATTCGTATTACTTGTAACGCACTCATCATTTACATGCTGTTTTACTCAGCAAACATTCTCATATTAGGCGGATTACTTTTACTACTTGCTTTCCTGCTTCTATATACGCAAAAACAGCCTACAAAACGAATACCGTGGGATTACATAATCGAGCAAGAAGAAAAAATGAACGTTCGTTTTTATCAATTTGCTAGCATATTCACCGATGTTCCGCAACTGAATAAGCAAGTAAGTAAAAGAAAATGGCTTACAAATTGGATTGAACCTTTATTACATAAAAAGCAAGCAACTTTCTTCTATTTACATACACTCGCATTTTTACGCGGGAATGATTATTTCGGTATATATATTCGTTTAGGATTGATCGGTGCCTTCGCCTTATATTTTATACCAAACATTTACGTAAAAGGCGCTATCGCATATATCGTCCTATATATGATTTCTATGCAGCTCCGTTCCCTATGGAAATATTTTTCGGGAAATATTATTGCAGCATTATATCCAATTCATACTGAGAAACGAATGAATCAATTTCTTCACTTAATCTTTATATTGCTAAGCATTCAACTCATTGTATTTTCAATTGTTATACTCATTGCTACAGGTCAATTTTTACATAGCCTTATCATTATGATTATCGGGTTACTTTGGATCAAATTTATTATTGTACCAAAAACGAAGCAACGCGTTTCCTCGTTTTAACGAAAAGAATTATCTTAGAAGCTAAGGAGAGAATAAATTCTCTCCTTAGCTTTTTATTTTTCCTTCTCAAACAAGAATCACCGGCACAATCGATATTTTTATGATTTTCACATAAAAAAATGATAATACATGTTTACGTCCTAATAAAAAGGGTATGTATTAAATTAACAAGGGAAACGAACTGGGGGGATTAAATAAATAGACAATACGACGAATTGCTCAAAGACGATTCTGGAACCGATAATATAATATAAGGAGCGGATGAGAATGAGTAAAAAAATTGCTACTTTAATAACGGATTATTTCGAGGACACAGAATACACAGAGCCAGCAGAAGCTTTTAAACAAAAGGGATATGAATTAACAACTATTGAAGCAGAAAAAGGTAAAACGGTACACGGTAAACAAGGAAAAAGTGAAGTTGTAATTGATAAAGGTATCGATGATGTTTCTCCAGAGAACTTTGATGCCCTCTTCATACCAGGCGGATTTTCCCCAGATATACTTCGTGCAGATGAACGGTTTGTTCGCTTTAGCAAATCATTTATGGATGCGAAAAAACCTGTTTTCGCTATTTGTCATGGACCTCAGCTACTCATCACTGCACAAACACTTGAAGGACGTGATGTAACTGGATATAAATCCATTGAGGTCGACTTGAAAAATGCCGGCGGAAATTTTCATGACAAAGAGGTTGTCGTATGCCAAAATCAGCTAGTAACAAGTAGACAACCGGAGGACATCCCAGCGTTTATTGAAGAATCGTTGCGTATACTAGGATAGTTACTATAGGTTAGCCAAAATAGCTGTTTAGCTACTTTGGTTAACCTTTTTATTTGTATGAAAAATAAAAAGGAATGTCATTTTTAATGACCTACGGATTCCCCCCTTCTTCGTCCCCAAATTTCTAATCACTTTTCATAGGCAGTTCTCATATAGTGAAAATGACTATATCATTCCTATCCATAAGTTAAATCATGCTTTTACACATATATAAATACAAAAGATGGGAGCCTTATTTATGAATAACAATCCACCTTCAACGCCCCCAAATCCAACGGAAACGAATACTAATGAAGTAACCTTACAAACGTTACGTGTCATCGGACTTATTGTACTGATTAGTGGCTACATATTAGTCACTCTTTCTGAAGTAGGAACGTTAAAAAATCTTTTACTACAACCGAGCACCACTCCAAATTTAGCTGAAGTTGATCCGTTTTAAAAGCCATATGAAAAGCGATTTCTAGCATCGCTTTTCATATCGTTTTATCCAATTTGAGAAACCTCCTCCTCATACTTCTCTCTCCCAATCGCCTTCATAAATAATAAAATACTGCTCATACCAACGATAAAGTACAGAGCACTCATGCCCCAAGATGCAAGAAATGAACCTAGCATAACACCTAATGCCCCGTTCATTTTTGCCATTTGAAAGACCATTCCGTTAATCGCCATATATGAACCTCTCGCCTCATTTGGCACCATATCTGCCATAATAGATTGACGCACTGGCACATACATCATCTCGCCTACCGTTTGGAAAAGTCCTGCAATTAATAAAATCCATAAACTATTGCTCGTTCCGAGTATTGTAAATCCAATTGTATAAATGAATAAACCTACATATAAGATTTTCAAATCGTTGAAGCTTTTCAGCATTTTAATAAGAAGTGCTGAACATAACACAACTAAAATGGTGTTCTCTGCAGAAATCCAGCTCAGCATGCGAATACCTGTTAAATCAAACGTAACACCATTCCCGAATAAAAAGTGCACCGTTTCAAATTCCTTCTGCAAACGTACTCCTAAATAATTATTAATCTGAAACTCTAAAGATAACGTACATATACTTGCTGCACAAAAAATTAAAAACGCTCTATCTTTCATTACGACTTTATAACTATCTGCCATATCTTTTAATACATTTTTCTTTTCTACTGTTTTTCTAGCTACATACACCTCTTCCATATATACAGCCATCACATATAAAGTAATAATTGCAACTACTGTTAATACGATAAACAATTGTAATCTATAGTTTTCAAATAGTAGCCCTCCAAATATCGCTCCAATCGCAATGGATAAATTAATAGCCCAATAATTAATACTGTACATCACTTTTCGATTTTCAGGTGTACTCACATCAATTAACATCGCCTCTGTCGCAGGATTCATAAGTCCAGATCCTAAACTATTCACTAGCATAAATACAAATGTTAACCACGGTGAATCTACATAATCCGAATTCGCAACTCCCATACAAGCAATGGAAATGACTTGTATACTTTGACCGATAATCATCACCTTTTTACGCCCAAGCCGGTCTCCAACATATCCACCGTATAAACCAATTACTAATGAAGCTATGACATTAATGAGTAGTAAAGCACCAGCAATCGCACTACCTAACTTTATTGAAAAATAAATCGCCATAAATGGAAAAATCATCGTGGACACAGTACGTGTTAAAAACGAAGTTATAATTCTAATTTTTATATTTCGATGCATACTCCAAAATCCCATTGTTTCCCCCTCCTTATGCTTACTTATTTTACTTTGAAAAAAAGGAAGAAAAAGGTTAGAATATTCTAAAGAGTTTCCCCTTTTATAATAGAAGGAAGTGTATATATGAAAATTATGGACTATTACATTAGACTAAGACTACATGCACAAGATCAACAACATATGCGAAATAGCTTACAAGAATTAGCGGATGTTTTATATTGCAGTACGAAAAACGTAAAGATTTTATTAAAGAAAATGAGCGAGGAGCAATTAATTCACTGGACTCCAGGGCGAGGCCGCGGGAATAAAACGGAAATTCTATTTATACATAATTTCGTAGAAGCGATTGAGTCCTATACAGATGAACTGTTAGCGCAAGAAAAATTAAAAGATATCTTTCTTCTTTTAAAAGAACCCCTACCCCTTGCACTTCAAAAAAAGATAGAAAATAAACTACATCATCATTTTGGATACGAACCTTCAAATGATATGTACGACATATTAAAGATTCCTATATCGAGAAAGCTATTCCCATTAGATCCGGCTTTTGTAGCTGTAACTACAGAGAGCCATCTTACGGGTCAAATTTTTGACACGTTAGTCGTTTATAACGATGTTACGGAAAAAATGGAACCACACATTGCGCATACGTGGGAATTAAGTGAAGACGGGCTGACGTGGACTTTTTATTTACGAAAGGACATTCATTTTCATAACGAAACAGTTTTAACTTCTAAAGATGTACAATTTTCATTTGAAAGACTAAAAGAAGTTCACTCTCCTTTTGAATGGTTAACAGAAGAAATTGTTCAAATTGAAACGCCATCACCACTGCAAATTCGATTTCATTTAGCAAAACCAAATTTATTTTTCTTACACTATGTAAGTTCCATACAACTAGCAATTTTACCGCGTGATGTGAGTATCCAAAATCATCATTACATAGGTACTGGACCTTTCAAACTTGCTCATTACTCTGAAGATAATATCGTGCTCGAAGCGTTCACTCATTATTTTAAAGAGCGCGCTTTATTAGACCGTATTGAATTTTGGGGTATTCCTGATCATGTACAAATCGATGCTGATTATGAACTACCAAATGAAGAGAAAAATGAAAGGCATAATATACAAATAGAAGAAATAGGTTGTATTTATGCTAGCTTCAACTTTACAAAATCTGGTCCTCATCACGACATTTACTTTCGAAAGGCTTGGAGAGAACTATATGACGTTGAAACGATACTTCGTAGCATAGAAGGAAGACGGACAATTGCTGCATCAAGCTTTTTCCCTGAAAGAAGCCGCAAAAGTCCTACAAGGTCCTACTCTTTAAAAAAAGCGAAAGAGTATTTAAAGAAGAGCACCTATAATGGAGAAGCGATACACATTTATTTCTTCGCATTTAAAGATAGTGCAAATGATGCATATTTCCTAAAAGAACGATGTGAAAGTTTAGGTATACAAGTAGAGCTTCACCCCTTTCTCGTTTCAGATTATATGAACCGTTCTATCGATCAACATGCCGATATTATTTTCATGGGAGAAGTGTTTGCTGCTGATCATGAACTTGCATTCTTAAATGTATTTAAAAATAAAAGTTGCTTCGTAAACCGGTTCATGGACCCGCACTATGAAAAACAAATTAACTGTTTACTTGATACATTTTTATTAGAAGAAAATAAAGAGAAGCGCTATGAGCTCATGTATGAGATCGAAGAATTTTTACAAACAGAACACATCATTTTATTTAACTATCACGTTTTAAAAAGAAAAACATATCCTTCTGCTTTAAAAAATGTAACAATTGATTCATTCGGCTGGGCAAATTTTGCGAAGTTATGGATACAGCCATCTACGTATTAAAGTGTGAGTTTTTATAAAAGGAGAAGGTACTACATCCTTAGTAGTACCTTCTTCACATACAAGTATAAACTATTATTTAATTACTCCATCTAAATGATCTTTCAAGTTCAATAAATACTGCTCAATATCCGGATTCTGCACCACATCATAACAAGCAAAGCTCTTTAACGGGCTCATACCAAGAAACTTCTGCACGCGGTGTAAATGACTAAGCGTTGATTCTAGACTTTCCCCTTCAAAGAACTTCGTCTTATCTCCAAAAGAATTTTCAGGTGCATTCCAAGTTGTAGAGAACATATACTCTTTCTCTGTTAATAAACCACCTGTTCCATATTCATCTGCACCTTTAAAGAACAAACCGTATTCATACACTTCATCCATATACGTTTTAAATAAGCCCGGTACACTAAACCAATAAATCGGCGTTTGATAAATCACAACATCAGCCCATAAAAACTTCTCTTGTTCTTCTTTAATACTATAGCCATCTTGAATCGTTGTTGTTTTCACATGATGCTTCTCACTTAATACCGTTACCATATAATCAACTAACGTTTTATTTAATCGTCCTTCTTTCGTACCGTATTTTTCATGTCCATTTATAATAAATATATTTTTCATCACTTTTCTCTCCCCTATATAATTTACTCCTCAGCTATTAACCCAAGTTGTTGTTTCAGCGTAAGATTATCTTCTAAATGCCAGTCTTCTGTAATCTTTCCGTCTTTTACATGTAAAATATCAATTGCAAAAAAATCGATTTTTTTATCGTTATGCGTTCCTGTAAAAGAAAGACGAGCTGTTACTTTATCACCAACGACTAATAAATCTTCAATCTCACAATGTATATTAGGAACGATTTTACGAAAATTTCGCGCCGCAAATTTTAATCCTTCCGTGCCTTGTGGTCGCCCTTTCGGCAATGTATGATCGAAAAAATTTTCAGTAACAGTTTGCGGAATAAGCTCCTCTTTACCTGTATCCCAAAATGCATAAAAACGCTGCGCTGCATGAACCATTTCGGTCGCTTCCTTTTGACTTAGTGAGGGATCAATTGTCATCGCTTTTGGCTTTGGCATTTCTTTTAATAACTGGACTTCCGTTTTTTCTTCGACGCCGCATGCTACAAGTACAATACAAACAACAAACAAACTAAGAAATCCAAATAACTTTTTTATCCCCATGGAAATCACCACCTCCTTATATAAATCCTTTTTGTTTCGTATTGCTATTGTATATGCACTAACTTTCTTTATGGAAGTAGTGATATTTTTTTCATATAGTTACTAAAAGTATAGTTTTGTGATACTATAAAGCAAATTCATCAAAAAAATTTTATGGAGGCTAGTTCCATGAACAATATAGATCCAGTTGAATTAACGAAAGGTTTACCTGGCATACCTTGTCCTATCGCTAAAACGCTTGATGTAATTAGTACGAAATGGACATTTTTAATCATTCGTGATCTTCTTATCGAAGGAACATTACGCTTTAGTGATTTACAAAAATCAATGGATGGTATTAGTCCAAAAACATTATCGCTTCGACTAAAAGAATTAGAGTCTCAAGGCATTATAACGAGAAAAGTATATCCAGAAGTTCCGCCTCGTGTAGAGTACACATTAACGGATAAAGGAAAGCAATTAGAGGGGATATTTATTGAATTAAAACGGTTTGGATTAAGCTTATAAAACAAAAACCCCTTACCGTCGTAAGGGGTTTTATTACTTCGCAAAACTTTCAGCTAACTGTTTCTCTCTCCACATAAATGTAATAGCAAGACCAACTATTAAAACAACTCCTGAAAAGGCATATGGATAATGAATATTCATATCAAATAATATTCCGCCCATCGCTGGTCCTGCGATATTTCCTAAACTCGTATAAGTCGAGTTCATACCAGCAACGAATCCTTGCTCTTTTCCAGCTGCTTTTGATAAAAACGTCGTTAAAGCAGGACGAAGTAAATCAAATGCTAGGAAAATGAAGCACGTAACGAGAAGTACAATCCAATAATTAAAGACTACCGTTGAAACGAACGCTAATACTGCACCTACAATTAAACATATTTGAATTAACACTTTTTCACCGAATATATCAACCAATTTACCAAACATAAATACTTGCACAACTACCCCAAAGATTGAACTAATTGTAATAATTGCCGCAATATCTTTCGGTGTAAATCCAAACTTATGATCAGAAAACAGACTAAACACAGTTTCATACGCTGATAAACCAAACGCAAGTACAAATACGATTATAAATGCGATTGCATACATTGGATGTAATGATTTCTTTAAATCACCAATAAAGCTTGATTCTTTCGTATTAGAAGAAATCTCTGCAAGCTCCTCTTTCGTTAACGGTTCTTTTAAAATAAAAATCGAAATTACACATGCTATAAAAGCAATTGCTGCTGCAACGAAAAACGGCACACGTATACCGTATTCTGCAATAAATCCGCCGATTCCAGGTCCTATAATAAAGCCGGTACTAATAGCAGCAGATAAATATCCCATCGCCTTTGGACGTTCCTGTATAGATGTAATATCCGCAACATATGCCGTAACACCAGGCATAATAAACGCAGCACTAATTCCGCCTAACACCCTCGCTGCATAAAGCATCCACACATCTGTTCCTAATCCAAAGAGAAGCTCTGAAACACCAAAAATAAATAATCCAATGATGATCATTTTCTTCCTACCATAAAGGTCGACCCACCGGCCTGTAATAGGTGAAGCAATAAGCTGAGCCATTGCAAACACTGCAACGAGATATCCCATTGTCTTACCTGTTAAACCCATATCATTCATAAAGGACGGCATAACCGGAATGATTAATCCAATCCCTAAAAAAGCGATAAATATATTACTCAAAAGAATGACCAATACCATCTTTTGTTCTTTTATCGGTTTCTTCACTTTCAACACCTCTTCCCGTAAGCTCCCCTCAAAAAAATAATGCCCAAGAAGCTTTTTCTTTATCCTGCTATTTGTGGGCTAATCATGAGTAGAGATGCCCCTACTCGTTAGAATTTCACTGTACCCTTCCACACATACATACGCATTAGGTGAATGACTATCATTCATTTTCCCTCAAAAATGAACCTACCTTTCCAGACAGGTTCATCTCACTATTTCTTTATATGTAATGCATGTGTTAAAAAATCTAGTACTTCTGCCTTTTGTAGCTCCACTTGCTCATCATCTTTATGATCATATAAATACACTTGTTCCGCTGCTGATTCAACTAGAGCGATAAATAACTTCGCTGTTCGCTCTGCGTGAACCGAATCACGAATTTCACCAGCTTCTTTCGCCCCACTTAAAAATTCACTTAACCACATATAAAGAGGCTCATACACAGCTTCCCATTCTTTTATATGTTCCGTAGATGCAAGACCTGCATACATTAAAGCTTGTATTTCACGATATTCCGCTATGAAGTGAAACACCGCATCTATTACTTGCGTAACTTTATTTGAAAAAGGCGCATCATTTTGCACTTTTTCTTTCACTGCAAGGATCATCTTCTCAACCATCACTTCTGCTATTGCAGGCATAACAGATAACTTAGAAGGAAAATATAAATAGAAAGTTCCTTGTGCAATGCCAGCCAATTTCACGATATCAGAAATCTTCGTTTTTTCAACGCCCTTTTCCTGAAACACTTCAATAGCTGCATAGACAATTTTCTCTTTTTTATTCATCATCTAAACCCTTTCACACGCGTATTGAATGACTGTCACTCATTTTATAGAATAACTAGCTATACTGTCAATTATCGTGTACTTTTTACGATAAAAATCTCCTAACGACTTGTTAGGAGATACAGTATATCTTTACGAAAGAGCCTTTAACCCTGTCACGCCGCATACAATAAGAGCTACACTAATGATACGTGCTTTACTTTTCGACTCACCAAACAGGAACATGTTTAATAAAACGGCACCTGCTGTTCCAATACCAATCCAAACCGCATACGCGACACTTACTTGTAAAAATAAGAAAGATGTATACAAGAATGCAAAGGATGTAGCAAACCCACCTATATAAAGTGCACCATTTGCTAACGTTTTATCTTTACTATACATTTTAAGACCGATCACACCGACTATTTCACTAATTGCAGCACAAAATACGAAAAACCAACCCATCTTTAAGCAGCTCCTTCCACAGTTTCTTCTTTATTATCAGCTAGTTTTAAACCGATAACGCCGGCTACAACCATCACGATAAAGAATAATTTCCCTACACTGAAACTCCCGCCGAAAAGGAATACATCCATTAAGAAAGTACCTACCGTACCAGCTCCGGCGAAAACAGCATATACAGTCCCTGTTGCAAGATGCTCACACGCTTTAGAAAGGAAGTGAAAATCAACAGCGATAACGCCTAAAATAATAATCCAATGCCACCAAGTATCGGCTGTATTAAAACCAAACACCCAAAAAATTTCAAAGATACATGTTAATATGACATATAACCAAGCTCTATTCTTCATACCTCTCACCTCTTATGACTGACTATCAGTCATTTTTGTTTTAAAAAAATATACTCTTTCATCACTACTATATAAACAACTATCATCCTCATTTACCATTTATATTTGTTCCGTTTTCAAACTAACTACACGCTTCCACAGAAAATGACTGAATGTCATTCATGTATATTGTACATGAATATTTTAAAAACTGTCAATGCCGAAAGTTTATTTAAAATTTATTCCCTCCAGTTTGTATATTTCCTAATAATCTGTCAATACTGCTAGTAACATAATATTTTCTCCACTCCCCCTTGGAGAGATCCCTTGAATAGAGCAGTTAGCTTTTGCTAGCTGCTCTTCTTTACATTTATTTCACCCAACATACCGAATCATCGCTACTTCATCACAATAATCTACCTTTGGACAATGCCTACAATCAATCCATACTTTCTCTGGCAATGCATCTCTATTCACAAAATCAAACCCGCACTTTTGAAAAAATTCCGTTTCATATGTTAAAGAAATAACTCTACTCACTTTTATTTTCGCTGCCTCATTTATTACATGGTTTACTAACATACGTCCAATCCCTTTCCCTGCATATGTATGCGAAACGACTAACGACCGGACTTCTGCAAGGTCCTCCCCTAACACATGTAAACCAGCAACTCCGACGATTTCCCCCTCTTCTTTCACAACATACAAACACTGTAAATATTGGTAGAGAGATAAAAGAGAACGCGGTAAAACCACTCCCTCTTTTGCGTAAATCTCAATGAGACCATAAATTTCTTTCACATCACTCGTAACCGCATTAAAGATTTTCATATTCTATCCCCTTGCCCCTAATATTAATATTTATAATTTAAAATGAATTTTAATACATAATTTTATATAATAATACATCTCTCTTTTCTCCTCGTCAATCACTTTATACAAACAAAAAACCAAGCGATCTAATCGATGCTCGGTCCCTCATTTCGTATCGGTAATACGGTCGAATATTTAATTTCACGAAGTGCTAAACTCGTCTGTATCTTTGTAATACCAAGCTTATTTAGCTTTCTAATAAACTGCTCTAATTCTTTACGATCACGATTTGCAACCTTTAATAAATAATCATACTCTCCTGTTAAGCAGTGACATTCTAACACTTCAGGCATCGCTTCTAATTCTTTTTCCAGCACTTCCAACTTGTCAAATTGATGAATATTCGTACTCATAAAAATAAAGCATAACAAATCAAAACCAAGCTTTTCTTGATTTAAAATGGCTACTTGCTTATCAATGAATCCTTCTCCATCTAATCTTTTTATTCTCGCATGCATCGCAGCTGGTGATAAATTAACACGTCGCGCAAGCTCTGCATTACTTACTTGTGACTCCTTCTGCAATATATCTAAAATTTGTACGTCCAAATCATCCAACACTTTAATAACTGACGACTCCATTACAATTCCCCCTTTTTCTTACCGATGATTATTCGAAAAAACACCTTACAACTTATATAAAACTGAATATCATTTCCAAAACACTATCTAAAACAAAACATTTTATCAACTTTTATCCATTATACAAAATAATATATTACACAATAAAGAAAAATGCTAAAATTATTTACAATTCACATTGATTACAACAAAGGGGATTTTAATATGCCTTATTTTTATGTCTTTTTACTATTACTAACGAGCTTATTATGGGGAGGAAATTTCGTCGTTGGAAAATCACTCGTTGATCACGCATCTCCAATGACACTTACAAGTTTAAGATGGATGATTGCGATCGTTTGTTTATTACCAATGGTATGGTTTAAAGAAAAGAAAATCATTCCACCTCGTGCTGCCATACTTCCTTTAATACTAATGGGGATTTCAGGGGTCGCTCTTTTTAACATCTTTCAATTTCTAGCACTAGAGAAAACATCCGCAACGAATGTAGGGCTTATTTCTACATTAAATGCGATTTCAATCGCACTATTTTCTGTCTTATTTCTAAAAGAAAAAGTAAATACACTTCAAATTTTATCTATGATTCTTTCATTCTTCGGGGTTATCCTCGTCCTATTAAAAGGTAACTTTGCACTTTTATTTTCACTACATTTTAATAGCGGTGATTTATGGATGATTGCGGCAGTTTGTATTTGGGGAATGTATTCTGTTTGTAGTAAATGGGCAACAAAAACAACGACACCACTCATGGCCACATTATACTCTGGTATTTTCGGCGTTATTTTATTACTGCCATTTAACATTGGAAGCTTCACTGTTACAAATATCAACACTTCTTTTATAACATCACTTTTATATACAGGACTCATTTCCACAGTTCTTTGTATGGTATTTTGGAATGTTGGCGTACAAAAATTAGGAGCAACTACATCTGGTATTTTTCTAAACTTTAATCCCATTTTTACCGCTATTTTAGCATTCCTGTTCCTCGGTGAAGAACTAACATGGATACAAATTGTAGGGACAATAATCGTTGTGACAGGATGTTATTTATTTTCTCATTTCAAAACAGTTGCTGTTCAGCCAACTAGAGCTTTAATACGAAAACATTCGTAATGAAAAAACATCGTCATCTGAGTTGGCGATGTTTTTATTTATTCTTCATTTCTTTTATATACTGCTTTTCCTCTTCTGGTGATAAACGTTCTGTTGCCTTGCCAGTATCTCCACCTTGAAGGCTCCATAAAAAGTTGTGCTCCTCAACAGTTTGAGAAAAATCTCCTCTTTCCCATCTATTTATAATAGAAAATAACTTCATTTTATATTGAAAACCTGTACTATTTTCAATATCTCTTTTCACATTAGAAATTTCCTTGTTTGTCATTTCTACAAAACCCCATTTTTCAGAGGATTTTACCTTTTGGTGTACCATTTTGTGCATAGTAGAAATAATTTCACCTTCACTAACTTGTGAAAATTCTTCTGCAACTTTCTTCTCTTTTTCGTTTGCCACTTGCTGGGTTTGAATATTTTTATTTTCTTTTTCCACATATGCAAGCAATTTCTTTCCGCCAACTATAGACGAGAAAATTACTATAATTGTAATGCATATACCTACGCCCCATTTAAAAAGCATTATCTCTTCATCGCTTCTCTAACAAGATGACTATCTACATACTGCTTAAACTTCACAATTTTTCCGTTCTCAAGTTGCCATACATGAACAAATTCTGCTTCAAATGATTTTCCCGTGTCTTTATAAACTCCTGAATACATACCTTCAGCAATAATTACATCTTTTCCGCTTACTTCATGATATGTATTTACACTCGCTTTATAATCATCCCATTCTGATCCTAATCGGCTAAATACATTTTCCATTATTGCTTCTACACCGATATAAGTTCCCCCGTACGGGAACCCTTCTGCCTCTGTCCATTCTACTTTTTCAGAGAGGGCTTCTGCTAAATGTTTTGCATTCGAAGAAGCTGATCCTTCATATGTACTTCGAATAATTTCTAAATTTGATTTAGGCATGTTACTTCCTCCCGTTTTATTTATTTTTTATACACAGTGTAACCAAAACTGTTACACTGTGTGTAAAAATATTTAAATTGTTTTATTCTTACTCTACACATTGTAATCATTATAGTTACAACGATGATTCAAGTCAACAATTTATAAATAAGTTTACTTCGTTTTCATTACTTTCTCTTTTACGAAACGATCTACATATCCTTCTGCTTTTACAACGAATAAATACGCACCCATTGATAATAATGCAAGATCTAATTCATATCCTGGGTTCTTTCCATCTCCTAATAAACCTGCTGCTCCATTTACCTTTACGATTGCTCCAGCTAAAATAAGAGCGAATAGCAATCCTACATATCGTACGCCTAAACCGATAATTAATAATATACCACCAACTAATTCAACTGTTGCTACGCCATATGCAAGACCACCTGGTAAGCCAATGCTTGTAAACCAGCCTGCTACGTTATCGATACCTGATTGAAACTTCGCTAAACCATGTGCAAAGAACGTTACTCCTAACACGATACGAATAATTAAGTTACCAATGTATTGATTCATTTTGAACTCTCCTTTTTGTTTTGTTATGGTGAACTTTTATTCACAAGTCAAAACAATACGGTATTTCATTTCATTCGTCAAATACTTTTTTAAAGAAAACAAAAAACATTATCCCTTTTACGGATAATGTTTTCCTACAAAGTAGCGTTAATTCAAGCTTTTATTCTATCGCATAGAAAAAGTTGAAACATTTTTCCAGCACCAATATAAGGCAGTAAAGAAACGTCCTCTTCCACAACCATTCCAACAACATTCACTTTCTCATCTACAGGCAAATCATGTATGGCAACTTGCATTTCTCCAGCATATCTACCGTACAATTCATTATCAATTGTAATGCTGCCTTTCTTTCTTAAAATTGCATTCATTGGCTGTAAAATCACTTTATTTTCTTCTCGTGATTCTACAGACCGAATGACATCACGGGCTGGATCCAGCCTATTTGTATGCACTCGTTCCACTATTTTTAATACTTCTTTATCAGTTATAAACGCTTTGTACCGCAGCGGAATAACCCCTCTACTCGCACTCGCTATCTCTTGTACACTTTCTACACTTCCGCTTATATCCCCGATTAACACCTTATCGACACCACAATGTTGTACAAGTTCTAAATACGCTTCAAGCGGGCGCATATTGCGATGTTTTTCTAACGTTGGTAACCCTTCATATAACGGACCACGTTTTTCCGCATCTCCTGGAATAAATGCCATTGTTTTTATTCCGCACGCATGTAAATATTCGTTTTGTTTTTGTAAAAAGGACTTTGCTAGTCCTGTTTCTGGGCGTGGGTAAAAATTATGCCACGCTTCTACATTCTCGACCCGTATCTTTTCAGTAATTAACTCTTTCCAAAATGAATCTGTAATCGTACTCGCATTTAAAGCTACTTTCATCTTGTGAGATACGCGTGCGATTTCTTTTGGCGTGATGCCATAGTCCATTCGTAAACCAGTAATTCCCCACTCTACTAACTCTTCCACATTTTCGTACGTCATTCCTAAATGGTGTAGCGATTTTTGGGAAACATCAACCATTAATTCCATTTCATTTTCAAGAGCCTGTTTCCCAAGTATTTGAATTAACTCTTTATACGTATTTGGATCATCTTCTGGTATATGAAGTGATGTAAAAATAGATAAAAATCCGTTTTTCTTCGCTACTTTTAGCCATTCTTCTTGTTTCTTTACTCGCTCTTTTGAAAGATAAATTGATACTCCTAGCATATGAATCTCCCTTTCTATGAATAAAAAAAGAGAAAGGAATCCCTTTCTCTATATGTTTTCTGCCATTTCTTCTTTAAATCCGAAGAAGTACGTAAAGATGAATCCGAAAGTATATGCAACGACTAATCCAAGGAAATATAGTAAATATTTATTATCAGCAATTAACGGAATTAATGATAATCCGGATACACCAATTCCGAGTGCAGCTGTTTTCATAACTGCTTGGAATGCACCACCGACAGCTGCCCCTAAACAAGCGGTAAGAAACGGTTTCCCAAGTGGTAATGTAACCCCGTATAATAACGGTTCGCCAATTCCTAAAAATCCAACTGGTAATGCCCCTTTAATTACGTTACGAAGTCGTTTGTTTTTTGTTTTCACATAGATGGCGATCGCAGCTCCTACTTGCCCAGCTCCAGCCATTGCGAGTACTGGTAATAAAGGTGTTACGTGCGTTTGATTAATAAACTCCATATGAATCGGTGTTAAACCGTGATGTAATCCGACCATAACGAGCGGCAAAAATGTTCCTGCAAGTACTGCTCCCGCAAACGCGCCACCAATACTTAAAATACCATTAATTCCGCTTGTAATTCCTTCAGATAAGAAACCTGCTACCGGCTGAATGGCTAACATCGTTACGATACTTACGACTAACACAGTAATAAGTGGTGTCACGATAATATCAACTGCATTTGGCACTGCTTTTCGAACTTGTCTTTCCACTACAACCATAAGCCACGCTGCAAAAATAACTGCAAACAATCCGCCCCGTCCGGGTACGAGCGCTTCACCAAATAATTTTACAGTCGCCATCGCCGGGTTGAAAATTAAAATACCAGCAATTGCCCCAAGAACCGGTGTCCCGCCAAACTCTTTCGCTGTATTCCAGCCGACTAAAATGCCTAAGAATGTAAAGATACCGCCGCCAATGAGTAGCAACATTTGTAGCCACGTTGCATTCGGATCAGCACCTGCATTTTTCGCAAAGTTAGCGACCCCATTTATAATACCTGATGCAACAAGACCCGGAATTAATGGAATGAAAATACTTCCTATTTTTCGTAAAAAGTTTTTCACTGGTGTATTATTTTTCTTCTTTATCTCTGACTTCATCTCTTGCCCAAGATCTTCAAGGTGATGATCTGCCACCTCACCAATTCGGAGCCCCGTTAAACCTTCCATCTCAGCTGCTACTTTATTTACCGTTCCCGGACCAACGACAACTTGAAGCGTCTCATCTTCAATGATGCCCATAACCCCTTCAACCTTTTTCAAAAGGTCCATGTTTACTTTACTTTCATCATAAAGTGTTAATCGTAGTCTCGTCATACAATGCGCAATGCCACGAATATTTTTTATTCCCCCAAGTTGCTCCGAAATTTCTTTGGCCATTCTCTCTTCTTTCTTCATAATAGAATCCCCCTCCCTATTATTTATAGTGCCTTCTTCACAAACCCTTTTGCTTCTTTTAGTTTCTCTAGTGCTTCCCCATACTCACACTGCAACAACACCATAACAATCGCAGCTCTCACGTTACGTTCTGCTTTTTCATAATACTCTGATGCTACTTCATAACTAACCCCTGTTGCTTCCACAATAATTCGTTTTGATCGTTCTACTAACTTTTCATTCGTAGATTGCACATCTACCATTAAGTTTTTATATACTTTCCCTACACCAATCATAGAAGCTGTTGAAATCATATTCAGTACTAATTTTTGCGCTGTACCAGCCTTCAACCGCGTTGAACCTGTTAAAATTTCTGCGCCTGTTTCTACTTCCACATTTAGTTTTGCATATTTACTTATTTCAGCATTTTTATTACAGGAGATACTAGCTGTACTCGCTCCTACGCTATTCGCGTACTTCAAGCCGCCAATGACATAAGGAGTTCGACCACTTGCCGCAATTCCAATTACAGTATCTTTCTCGTTTAATCCAATACTTTTTAAATCTTCTCCCGCTAACTCTTGGCGGTCTTCGGCACCTTCTACCGCTTTAGTAAACGCTTTCAATCCACCTGCTATAAATCCTTGCACCATTTTATCATCTGTGCCAAATGTCGGCGGGCATTCCACTGCGTCTAAAATACCTAAACGACCACTTGTACCAGCCCCAATATAAATGAGTCGCCCTTCTCTTTCAAATGATTGAATTACAGTTTGCACAACCTGTTCAATCTGTTCTATTTCTTTTTCAACTGCTAACGCAACAGTTCGATCTTCTTCATTCATACTTTGCAGAACTTCTTTTATGCTCATCTCATCTAAATTCATCGTCTTCTCATTACGGTGTTCTGTCGATAAATTTTCTAACATATTCCCACCTACTTTGAAATTTAATTTCATACTTTTATTATAACTTTAAGAAATTTAAAATCAATATTACTTTATTATTTTATGAAATTTCATTTCTTTTCATGACGAATTTATGTCCGTCCGTATGCAAAAAAAGATGGGTTTCCCCCATCTTCTCATTTTAGCTTCCGTAATCGCAAAGCTTCTTCTCTTGTCTCCATAAATTGATCCAGCACTTTATTACCAATACGATTAAACGTAATGACATATAAAGCATCAATCATATTCAATTGCGTCATTCTCGAAGCAATACTTGCAATGCGATGATCTCGTTCTACATCTGGCATACAAAGACGAATATCTGCCTCTTTATATAACGGTGATGATTGATCAAGCTTCGTAATCGCAATAACTGTTGCACCTTGTCTCTTCGCATATTGCGCCATTTCAAGTACATCTTTCGTACGACCAGATGTTGAAATGGCCACAAATATATCGCCTTCTTTTAAATTTGTCACAAGCGGCAACATCATATGAAAATCAGATAGCATCATCGCTGTAAATCCGAGCCTTGTAAATTTATAAGCTCCGTCCATCGCCGGAGTAGCTGATCCGCCTACCCCGTAAAAAATAATTTTATCGGCATTTACAATATGATCTGCAGCTTTTTCAAGTTCTTTTTTATCTATCGCCGTCACGCTCGCCTCAATTGCAGCTTTATTCACATACGTAACTTTATTAAACAAGTCGTACGGTCCATCTTCCGTATTCATCACTGAAAAATCGTTAATATTATAATCAGCAATCGTTAATTCGCGAACGAGCGCGATTTTAAATGCTTTAAAACTTCCGATTCCAATCGACTTACAAAAGCGAACAACACTCGCCTCACTTGCGCCCGCATTCGTTGACACTTCTTTCGTCGTTAAGTTCGGAACAATCTCTGCATTCTCCGTTATGTACATGGCAACCTTCTTTTCAGCTGGTGAAAATTGATCCATATTACTTTCAATTTTAAATAGTAATGTTGAAGCTTTCACTATTTAACCTCCACTTCTTACGGTTGCGTTTACTTATTTTCTCTTGCTTCAAGAAGGTAAAAACCATCATCGCCAGGAGGATGAAACACATTTACAATGCGATTCCCTTTTTGGTAAACAGTTCTTTCCCCTTCTGTCCACTTCTTTTCCCAACCGTTCATCCAAATCGCAACATCAGGTAAAAAAGCAGTATATTTCAGCTTCTGGTCGTACTCACCATCTGCTTCTTCCGAGAAAATAGAAACCGGAAAATCTTTCACTTTTGATTCTTTCCATGCAGTAAATGGTATGCACAATAAAAGAAGTATAATTACACCTATAATCTTTCCCTTCGTAATCCTCAAACACATCCTTCTCCTTGTCATATCACATACATAGATTTTACCATAATTACAAACCTTTCATGCCACATGACTATTGCTTTTCCAATAAAAAAAGAGCTTACCTACATCAGATAAGCTCTTCCTCTTTACACGAAATATTTCTTTAAAAGCGGCGGCGTAATAATCGTTGTCAATATAACAACAATAACAATCGCTGTGAAATTTTCTTTCGCTAATAAATTTGCCGTAAGTCCATTCGCTGCGATGATAAGCGCTACTTCACCACGTGATACCATCCCAGCTCCGATACTAATAGAAGATTGAAGGTTGAATCCTGTTAGCCTTGCTCCTAAACCTGATCCAATTAACTTTGTGAAAATCGCAATAAGCGTCATAATGATAATGAACCAAAGCTGGCTTCCGATACCTTGAAATGTAATTTCCATTCCAATACTTACAAAGAACACTGGCACAAATATCGCATACGCAATCGGTTCAATTTTATGTTCTACCTCGTGCTTATACTCTGTTTGAGAAATGGCAATTCCGGCTGCAAATGCGCCAATAATACCTGCAATCCCCATCATTTCACTATAATACGAAAAAGAGAAACAAATAATAAGAGCTGCACTAATTAGAGCTTCTGTTACACGAAGTGGTACAAGCATTTTCATAATCCACGGAACAACTTTCCATGCGATAAAAACGATGCTGACGAAGAAAATAATTTTCTTTACGATAACAAGTGTTATATTCACATCTTGCGTTCCTAAAAAACTCATAACAAACGCTAATAAAATAACGACGATCACATCGTCAAATACGGCAGCACCTAAAATCGTTGTACTTTCTCTCGTATTCATTTTCCCTAAATCTCTTAGCGTTTGTACCGTAATACTAACTGACGTTGCGCAAAGTAATAACCCTAAAAAAATTGCATGAGATTGTATTAATCCAAACAGCAATCCTGTTACATAACCACCTATGAAAGGAAAAATAATTCCACCAGCTGCTACTGCAAATGATGATTTCAAATTCCGATTTAGTTCTTCTAAATCTGTTTCAAGTCCAGCCATAAACATAAGGAGTAAAACACCAATCTCACTCAGCTCATCAATCAGTTCAGAACTATTTATAATACCAAGTACAGCTGGACCGATAATAATACCGATAATTAATTTACCAAGTACAGAAGGCTGGCCAAGCCTTACGCTAATATCACCAGCTAATTTCGTACAAAGTAAAATGACGACAAGTTCAAAATAAAATAACATAGCATCTTCTCCTACTTTAACTTTAATCAGTGGGTCGTTAACCCTCGTCCATTCCTGCAAGTAGTTTCTCCTATTCATCCGCATTTTATTTGTCATATTTTTATTTGACAAAATATTCTGAATTATATTAAGATTAATCCAGCAATTTTAAAAAACTACGCACCATAACTGTACCTCGATTTCCTTACATACTCTTTTCTAGTGGGCTCATACTACATTCGCAGTTATGGAAATGAAAAACGGGGGGAGAGTCCAAAGTGAAATCATTATTACGAAAAAAGGCGATTACTACTGAATCACCACGACAACTACAAAGAACATTAACCGCACTTGATTTAACGTTTTTAGGAATTGGCGCCGTAATTGGCACAGGGATTTTTGTATTAACAGGTATTGTTGCAGCGAAACATTCTGGTCCTGGTATTATGTTATCATTTCTTATTGCTGCATTTACTTGTGCTTGTGTAGCCTTTTGTTATGCCGAATTTGCTTCTTCTATTCCTGTCTCAGGAAGTGTGTATACTTACGCATACATGACAGTCGGGGAAGTCGTCGCCTTCATCGTCGGATGGTGTTTAATGCTCGAATATTTACTGGCAGTCGCAGCAGTAGCTGTCGGTTGGTCTGGTTATTTACAGTCTTTACTACAAGGATTTAACATCCATCTGCCCGCCATAATCGCCTCGGCACCTGGCGTAGGAAAAGGTGGTCTCATTGATTTACCAGCTGTTTGTATTTTACTCATCATTACCGGTCTTTTAAGTTTTGGTATACGTGAAAGCGCACGCATTAATAATATTATGGTTCTGATCAAGTTAGCAGTTATTATCGCCTTTATCGTAGCAGGTGCAAAATATGTAAAACCTGAAAATTGGACACCGTTCATCCCATTCGGATACGACGGTATTATTACTGGAGCTGCTACTGTATTCTTCGCCTTCTTAGGCTTTGATGCAATCGCAACCGCTGCGGAAGAAACGAAAAAACCACAGCGTGATTTACCAATTGGCATTATCGGTTCCCTTCTTATTTGTACTGTTTTATACATGATTGTATCTTTCGTTTTAACAGGTATGGTTCCGTATACACAATTAGATGTTTCTGATCCAGTTGCATTTGCCTTACATTTCGTTGGCGAGGATACAATTGCAGGACTACTCGCTGTTGGAGCGATGACTGGAATGACAACCGTTCTCTTAGTCGTTATGTATGGACAAGTTCGCGTTTCGTATGCGATGAGCCGTGACGGTTTACTTCCAAAAGCGTTAGCACGTGTAAATAAAAGAGTGAAAATCCCTTTATTAAACACGTGGATTACTGGTGTTGTTGCCGCTTTATTAGCAGGACTTTTAGATCTGCACGTATTAGCGAATTTAGTAAATATCGGTACATTAACAGCCTTCACATTCGTTTGCTGTGCAGTACTTATTTTACGAAAAACACACCCTGACTTGAAACGCGGATTCCGTACACCTTTCGTACCTGTATTACCAGTTGTCGCTATTCTTTGCTGTTTATATTTAATGGCTAATTTATCTAAAACGACATGGATTAGCTTTATAGCTTGGCTTATAGTCGGTTTATGCTTCTATTTCTTCTACTCTAGAAAACATAGTCATTTAGCTACTGAAAAAGCAAACGATGAACAGAAAAAAGCATAACAAAATAGCTCGCCAATAAAACGGCGAGCTATCTTTCTGTATTATTATATTTTTTCGTTAACGATTGTAAAATGAAAAATATGCCGATGCAAGCTGTAAACGATGCCCAATTTCCTATTGGTGTTGAGTATTTAAAAACGCCAATACTTACAAGCAATAGAAAAATAATCACCTGATATATAAGCTTCCACTTTTGCATATATTCCCTCCTTTACTTCGTTCCCTTCTTTTTCTTCTTCCATGCATTTAAACTATCAAAGAAGAAGTTAATAAATAACGTGCCTAAACCCGCTAATAAAAACGTCATTAAAAATAGAACCCATATACTTTTTTCTTTTAAGAAATAATATCCTACAAGGAGCACAACCGCGATCCATACATATTCAAGAATTCTTTTTAACTTTTTCTCTTCCAAATTATTCGCTCCTTCATTCTATGCTACTTTTAGTATAACAAAAAAGAAGCCTATCATGATAAGCTTCTTTTCTTCTCTCTTATTTGTTTATGCTTTTTTCAACGAGTGAAATCGCATATTCCATCGTACGATTCATCGTTTCTACTTGTGTATCTTTTACTTTCGCATCTTTTAACACAGATTCTGCCACTGTAATTTTTTGACTCAATGATTTCACTGAACCGTCTGTTACATTTGCAGCTTGTGCTTTTTTCACTACTGCTTTTGCAGATTCAATATTCATTTGTAATTTTTCTTTCAATGTTTTCGGTTGTTCTACTACTTTAGATTGTATAAATGTTTGATTTGCAGTTTTTAATTCATTATATGCTTGAACAATTTGTTCTCCCGTACTCGCTACATTTTCAAACACTTGTTTTGCATTATTATAGCTTTTCTCTAATTCTTGAAATGCTTCCTTTGAATATTGACCTGGCTTATCCCCAAACTCATACGTACCAGCTAACACTTCTTTTACTTTTCCAAGTTCTTCAAATAACGCATTTACTTGCTCTAACTTCGTACGGTTATAAAACTCATTGTACGCTGCTAATACTTCTGAAGAACTTAACGCTTTACTATATAATTTCGCAAGCGCGATTTGTCCATTTAACGGAATACCACCATTCCCATTGCTATCAGGATCCGCTCCAAGTGCAAATGGTACATTTGGATGATACACTTTTCCTGTAGCCGGTTGGCTATTTACTTTTTTACCATCTACATAAATAGCTACTTCACTTCCGTTATACGTTCCTGTTAAGTGATATGTTTTGTTTGCTTCTAATTGAACGCCAACACGTTTATAACTGCCACCAATGTGAGCCCATAATTCAACATATCCACTTCCTGTAGATTCAAAACCAATTCCGCCACTCTCTGTATTTTGCAAAATACCTTGTCCGCGAATTTCATTCATTGCAAATACTGTTTCTAACGTAAACGTATTTGCAACTTTTTCTTTTTGTGCTGCTGAAAATGGAAGGTATCCAAATGTGTTTGCTTTTCCGTTTAATTTCATAACATTCTTTTTCAATGCTTTATCATATTCAATAGTCACATTGCCCTTCACATCACCTTTTGTACCAAATGGTGAATTGTCTTTAAATGTACCATCTGCAAAGTTCACATCGAAAACATCAGCCTTTGGTACTTTCACATTCGGGTCAATATTATCTTTTTTCGTAGTAATTTCCGCCGTTAATGGTTGTACACTTTCATTGCCAAATGAATCAATCGCAACTACTTCAAGTGTATATGTTTTCCCACCATCTAACCCTGCCAGTGTAAATGTGAGCTCTTTCGGCACTGGATCACGATAAAACTCTGAGAATGCCAACAATTTATTCTTTATTTCTCCCGTTTGCTTATCTCTAGCTTGTACGCGATAAGAGTGAACAAGAAGGTTATCCAGCGCTTGTGGGAATGTTACTGTTGCTGCATTTTCTGTTACATTTGATACAGCAAGCTTTGCATCCTTAGCAAAGTAAGGCTTTTCTTTATCACGATCTTCTACATGTGTAAATGTTTCTTTCTTTGCTGGTAATTTAATTTTCCAAGGCTCGCCTGTCCAAGAATTTGTATGGAAATCACGGCGATTGATCGTTACTTCTTTATCGTCTACTTCTACTAATAAGCCTTGGCTTAATGTACTAGCTCCTGGCGGGATCGTCCCTTGTACTTTACCACCTTCAACTTCCATATAACTTACTGAAGATGTACCAACTGATGTAAAGTCTTTTTGATGAATCGATCTCGGGTCATCTAACGGATAATGTGAATGACCTGAAAACGTAATAACTTGTGGATATTCTTTTAACACCTCGTTAATTTTCGCACTATCTTTTGTCCCCCACTCTTGGCTACCGTATACTGTATCTTTAATATGTTGGTGTAAAAATACGAAAATTGGTTTTTCCGGATCATCTTTTTGTGCCTTTGCCATTTCTTCTTTTAACCAATTAATTTGCTTGTCTGAATAATATCCATGAGTTGTCCCATCTTCCGGAGACATAACAAGGAAATGATACCCTTTTACCACTTTGTGATAGTAAATCGATTCCATTCCTGTTTTTTCTAAGAAACGCTTCTGTGCGCCCTCTACAGATAAACCGTTCCAATAATCATGGTTACCAAGAGAATTCATTCGCACGGCATCTTTATTTGCATTTTCATTATACACTTGCATGAAACGATCATATTGTTGCAGTGATCCTGAATCAGTAAAATCTCCCACAATTACAAACGCATCTTGTTTAGGTGCAAGTGTATTCAGTTGCTCGATTGCTCGTTTCCAGCGAAACGTATCATCCGTTCCACTATTCTTAATATGTACATCACTTACAACTGGAAAAACTATCTTCTTCTCACTCGGTGCCTTTTCTTGCTTTTTCTCTTCCGCTTTAACTGATGTACTCCACGGAAATGATACGAACGCTAATACAAAAAACATTAATAATCCAATAAGTCCTTTTACTTTGCGTAAAGCTGTTCTTTCCACGTGAATCCTCCTCATATAATCAATTAATTACAATGATTATTGTACTGAACACATATTAACTTCATATAAATTACAAATAAAATTTATTTAATTTTTGTAAATATACAGTCAATTTGTTGTAACATCCAACATTATTTGTATTATCTTATACAACCATCTTTTGTCTAACAGACTCTTATTCATGATTATGAGTTGGACGCCTATTAAACAAACTTTCCTGAAATTTTTTGCCCCTTTATTAACACAACTATCGTTTTGCAACATTTAATAGTAATAAAAAGAAACTATGAAGGGAGGAGCTATTAATGGCTTGTAAAAAAAATATCGGCTGTTATGCCCCTTTATCTATCATTTGCCCTCCCTATGATCCACCTACTCCCCCTGACCCACCATCTTGTGAATTAGTCAACAATGAATTCGCTGGTAATTTTTTTATAACAAAAGAAATTCCACCGCCTTCTGAAAGTTCTACATTAATCTTATGGGAAGGAGATGGTGTACTTAAAATATCGGGTAATATTTCTGTATATAATAGCACTAGTAGTACTGAAGCGGTTACGGTTCAAATTATTGGACAGGTGACAAATACTTTTACTGTCTATCCTGGCAACACAATGTCATATACAGGTCAATCATTACAATCTGTGGCAATTATTAATCTCCCAAATAATCCAATTCGGTATATAGAAGGAAAATATTGTTGTCAATTCTCATTTTGCTTTTAAAGTGATTTATGACCTCAACTTACAAACTATAAGAAAAAGCATACCATTTTGGTATGCTTTTTCTTATGAAATTGGATAACGTACCGTTAAACATAATTGTCCTTGGCTTACTCCCGTTCCTGTCGTTACAATTTGAATTGTAGTAAAGTATCTTACTGTAAATGATCCACTGCTTTGTGGTTGTACAGTAATTGTATTCACCACTGTTGCTCCTACTAAAAAATTCACCGTAATTGGAGCTGTACCTACATCATATTTCACATAACCTGATGCATATAAATCTTGCGTAATATTATTCGTATACACTGTTTCAGTTACCGCACCAGTAGCAGCCCAATCTATACATACCTGATCTTGAACAAGTGTTTTACTGGAACAGCATGATAAGTTAGAATTGTACATCTTAGCCCTCTCCTTTTCTATTATGAAAGTGGATAACGTGTAGTTATACAAAACTCCCCTTGATATGTTCCAGCTGTTGCAGCAGGTAAAATTACTTCAATTGTCACGAAACGACGGTACGTAAAAGCTATACTTGTTCCTGGATTCAATGTTTGTGTATCAATTGTAGCTCCTGCTGCATCTAAAACTGTCAGTGTGATCGGAGCCGGTCCGACGTCATATCGAACAAACCCTGTTCCAATCATATTTTGATTAATATTATTGTTGTACAGTACATTCGTAATAGCAGTCGCCACTACAGTTCCTGACCACGGACTACACACTTTATCTTGCACATAATTTTTATCTGGACAACAAGTTAATGCTGACCCTGAGCACTCACAAGACATAGTTGTTTCCCCTCTCTCTTTTATATTCCCTATATGTGTATGTCCCCCAGAGTCTTTTGCCTGTACTATTCATCTATTTTCAAAAAATATTCATATGACTAGATAGATTCCGTTTTGTTTCTTTTTTTCATATATTTATAGACAAAAATACTAGCCACGATAAGAAGAACGCCTCCTAATATCGGTAGCATATATTGTCCAACAACATCCGCCGCTTTTGCCCAATGCGGACCTAATTTCATTCCAAAATACACATATAAAGTCGTTAACGGGAACATTGCTACAAATGTATAAATACTAAATTTCCATATGTTCATTTTTGCCATACCACAAGGAACAGAAATAAGCGTTCGAACTCCCGGTACAAAGCGTCCAACAAATGCTACAACTGGTCCATATTTCTCAAAGAAATCATCTGCTTTTTGAATTTGTTCTTCTTTAATAAAGAAGTATTTCCCGTATTTTATTAATAGAGGACGACCACCGTAATAACCAAGTGCGTATAACGTTAACGGTCCTGTCGTTCCGCCAAGCGTTCCAGCTAATACAGCTAGCCAAAAATTCATATCACCCTCGTACACCCAATATCCAACCATAGGCAAAACGACTTCTGCTGGAATAAATTCAAACGTTAAAGCCAATACAACTCCAAAATAAGAAAACTGCTTTAAAAACTCGATTATATCTAAAATCATTTGCTCCATATTTTCTAGCCCAACTCCTATCCTACATTTACGTTATGCTTTTCTTGTAATTGAACTGGCGCCATTTTTACAATTCGGTTCAGAATAAATAACACAATCCCAATATCATCTAAAATACCGATGAACGGTAAGAAGTCTGGAATTAAATCAAGCGGCATCGCTACATAACCAACTAAAAAAGCAATAGATAAGATTTTCTTCTTTATTGAAACCTCTTTTGAAGTAAAAAAGTCAAATAGGAATGGAACGAAACGACGAACATGAAATACAACTCTTAATCTACTAATCAATTTTTTCATTTTTATATCTCCTCTCCTTGTATACGAAAAGGACCCTACCAAATATGGTAAGGGTCCTAAAAAAGACAATAAGGGGCCTTTACCATTGCTGGTAAAGGTCTCACTAACAACGAAACGTTGCCAATAAAGCCGAGGGTTTCTCCCTGTAATGACGACTTTACTGTAATAAGTTACTCCCCTTTATATACACAATTTTATACAATCACATTAAAATATTTTGGAGGGCTTGTCAACATATTTTATATCCCAAGCCCTTCCGTAAAAAACAAAAGACGTATAGGAAATTTCTTACTATCTCATAATATACATAATCATTTTTAAGCGAAAGGAGATGTTTCATTTGCATACCGTCTGGAAAGGTGCGCTTTCACTTGGACTATTAAATATGGGAATTAAACTATATAGCGCCGTAGAAGAAAACGATATAAAATTTTTAAGTCTCCATAAAGAATGCTTAACACCTATTAAATATAAAAAATTCGCTCCTGATTGTACGGATGAAGAAATTGATGATAAAGATATTGTAAAAGCCTATGAATATGCACCTCATAAATACATTATTATGGATGAAAAAGAATTAGCTGCGTTGCAAAAAGCTCACGAACCACGATCCATTCGTATTATATCTTTTATCCAAAATAACGAAATTGATTCTGTTCTCTACGATCGTTCTTATTTTATAGGCCCTACCCCTGGACATGAAAAATCGTATTTATTATTAAAGGAAGCACTTGAGCGTACGAATAAACTTGGTCTGATCCATATTTCCATTAGAAAAAAACAACATTTAGCTATTATCCGTAACTTTGAAGATGGACTTATGTTGCAAACCATTCACTACCCTAATGAAATTCGCGATATAACAAATACACCTAACTTACCAAGTAATGAAAATTATCCTATCCAAAAACAAGAACTCACCGCAGCTATTAATTTAATTCACCACCTTACAAATCCTTTTGAACAAGAAATATATACAGATGAATATAAAGAAGCCCTTACCGAATTAATCGAAAATAAAATTGAACAACAGGAAAAAACGGAAACAATCTCTCCAGCTCCAAACATCATTAATATTATGGAGACATTACAGGCAAGTATTGAACAAGCAAAAATAAAAAGAAACAATAAAACAGAAAAAGAGGCCAAATAAAATTGACCTCTTTTTCTTTAAAGCGGATTACACTTCGGCATTTCAAGTCCAGACGATTGAGCTAATTTTAATAAATAATAACATTCCTCTCTTGCCATATGATCTGCCATTCTCGCTGATAATGCACTTAATATTTCATTCGATAACTCCAATTCTTCCACTTCATGTAAGAAATGTGAAAATAATTTTAGTTCAAGTGAAACATCTTTTGTAAACTTCTTTAATGCTGGAAAATGATGCAGCTCCGTTCGTAAATATCCAGTCATCTCAACTGCCTTTAAGTAAAATTGTTCAAAATGCTTCGTAAATTCTTCGCTTTTCTCTTTTAATCCTTTTTCAACAAGATCTAGCCCACCAGAAATAGAACCCGCATGACCAGCCGCATCCGTTAGCCAAACGAGATGATAATGTAATTCATGAAAAACAGGCGGAACTTCCCCTTTCTTTAAAAACTCTAAAACCGTTATATACTCTTCCACTTCGTTTACCATATGATTAATAAAAGTCGGCGTAAAATGAATGGTAATTTTTCCTTCCAACTGTTTCTGTATAATATTTAATTTAAACATCCGAATCTCCTTAGCGGCTTGTTCTGCCTCTTTGGAAAATGTCACGAGATTCACATTACGAACTTTATTTAACAGATTCGTAAATGTTTCAACAAAATAAGTAGCTTTCTTTATATCTTCTTTTTCCTTTGGAGCTAATGCATCAAGTAAAAACTGCGCATGATCAGTAAGTACCTTTAGCCAAAATTGATGCTCAAACAACGCACTTTCTTCATAATTTCTCTCCACCAAATCCCCTCCGTCTATTCATCCTTCTCTACTACTTGAAGTTTATATCCATCTGGGTCTTGTACTACAATACTCCTCGCGCATTCATTTTCTGTATATAAAATTTCATAAAACGCTAGCTTCTTTTTCAATTTCTCTATGTCAGAAATCGTAAATGTTAAATCCTCACATGAATCTGTAACACTTTTTTCCCGCCCACCTAACATGCGATTCATAACAAAACTAATTCTCGTTGAATCGGCATCATACCAAACCCCCGTTACATCTAATTGTGGTCTTTCTAAACTAGGTTTAATTCCTAAAATCCCTTCGTAAAAATATAACGTTTCCTTTAAGTTTTTCACTTCCAATACAATGAATTGTTTCACAGTCTCCACATTCATTCCCCCCGTACCTATTACTTTTTTATATGTGTCATAAATGCTCATTATGTCTGAATACAATACGTAGTAATGAACATGTAAGGAGGTTTATTCGTGAATAAATATATGAGATCATTCGTGCCCTATCATAGTCCTCAAGATCCTTGCCCTCCTATCGGAAAAAAATATTATTCTACTCCTCCTAATTTATTTTTAGGCTTTCAACCGCCAAACTTACCACAATTTACGCCAAAAGAAGCGCTACAAAAAGGGACTTTATGGCCTGTTTTTTATGACTATTATGAAAATCCTTATAAAAAAGGGCGGTGACTACTGACGTGACTCAATCGCTACCAGAAGAATATTATCAGCTGTTACTGGAGCTTCAAGAACTAGACTTTGTACTAGTCGAACTCACTCTTTATTTAGATACACATCCAGATGACACTGCTGCTATTAATCAATTTAATGACTTTTCCTATAAACGAAGAGTATTAAAACAAAAGATGGAAGAAAAATACGGGCCACTCCAACAGTTTGGAAACAGCTATTCGAATGCCCCTTGGGAATGGAGCAAAGGTCCTTGGCCATGGCAAATATAAAGGAGAGAAACTATGTGGATTTATGAAAAAAAATTACAGTACCCTGTTAAAGTAGGAACTTGCAATCCAGCACTTGCAAAATTATTAATTGAGCAATATGGCGGTGCAGATGGAGAATTAGCTGCTGCACTCCGTTACTTAAATCAACGTTATACAATTCCTGATAAAGTCATTGGCTTACTTACTGATATTGGTACAGAAGAATTTGCTCACCTTGAAATGATCGCTACGATGGTTTATAAGCTGACGAAAGATGCGACTCCTGAACAAATGAAAGCTGCTGGCCTTGACCCTCATTACGCTGATCATGATAGTGCACTCCACTACCATAACGCTGCTGGTGTTCCATTTACTGCAACCTATATACAAGCTAAAGGAGATCCAATTGCCGACCTATACGAAGATATTGCGGCTGAAGAAAAAGCACGCGCAACATATCAATGGCTCATTAACTTATCAGACGACCCAGATATAAATGACAGCCTACGCTTCTTACGTGAACGAGAAATCGTTCATTCACAACGTTTCCGAGAAGCGGTAGAAATTTTAAAAGAAGAACGTGATAAAAAAATATTTTTTTAAAACACGTATCCTAGCGGTATGTGTTTTTTTACGTTTAAAGTTAAATCCTTCCTATTAAACATATAAATAGTATATTTATTCGATTTAATGCATTATTTTTTAATTTTTTCAAAATTCCCTATTGCTTTCTAGTCATCAGACCTTTAAAATAATAACAGTTACTCGACAAATTGTTTGAATTTTCGACAAAAACACTCATTAGGAGGATTTTCTTTATATGCGTACAACTTTAAAACCAGCGCAAATACTCTCGATTAGTTTATTACTATTCGCAGTTTTCTTCGGTGCTGGTAATATGATTTTCCCGCCCCTTCTCGGTCTTTCTTCCGGAGAAAATATGTGGATTTCCATTACAGGATTTATTATTACAGACGTCGGTTTATCTTTACTAGCTATCGTCGCTGTTGCTCTTGCCGGTGGTAGTTTCAACACTTTAGCAAGCCGTGTTCATCCAAAATTCGCAGCAGTATTCGCTATCATTATTTATCTTTCAATCGGCCCACTATTTGTTATTCCACGAACTGGATCTGTATCTTACGAAATTGGGATTGCACCACTTTTCCCGGACCAATGGTACTCTATGTTAGTTTTTAGTGCGATTTTCTTTACAGTCGTCTACTTCTTATCATTAAATCCATCAAAATTAGTAGATCATATCGGAAAAATATTAACGCCAATTTTACTTGGAATTATTGCAATTATGGCAACAAAAGCAATTCTTTCACCTGGAACGTTTGCAGAACCTGTTGGTGACTATAAAGAAATTCCATTTTTCAAAGGATTTCTTGAAGGGTTTTTAACGTTAGATGCAATCGGTGCACTTGTATTATCAACGATTGTTGTAAATGCAATTCGCCAAAACGGTATACAAGAGAAGAAATCGATTGCGAAATATACAATTATTTGCGGTAGCATCGCAGCTCTATTTTTAACAATTGTTTATTTCTTACTCGGTTATATCGGCGCTTCAAACGGCAATCTAGGACAATTCGAAAACGGTGGTCAACTATTAGCGACTGTTATGTACCAATTCTTTGGGACAAGCGGGAATGTTTTATTAAGTATCGCCATTATCTTCGCTTGTTTAACAACAGCAATCGGCGTTGTAAGTGCATTCGCAAACTATTTCGCAACAGTACTAACAAATGTTTCTTACAAAAAGCTCGTACTATACGTTTGCATTTTCAGCTTCGTTATCTCAAACTTAGGTTTAAGTTTATTAATCAAAATTACATTACCTGTATTAATTATTTTATATCCAATTACGATTATTTTAATTTTCGTATCATTTATCGATAAATATACGAAACGTAAACCTTCTGTCTACATCGGAGCAATGATCGCAGCATTCATTATTAGCTGTATTCATGCACTTGATAATGTGGGAATGATACCAAACTTTATCGCTAATATCGTACACACGATTCCTTTTTATAACTTAGGAATCGGCTGGATCGTTCCAGCAATAATTGGTGGTATAATCGGATACTTTATTCCGCAAACAGAAGCTGAAGGCGAAGTTTCTACAAAATAAAGAAAAGAAGCAAGCATGAAATACATGCTTGCTTCTTTTTATTTTCACATCGTATGCTTAAAAGTAAATAACTCTTCTTTCGACTGCACAACAGATTGTTCCTCTTCTACAACATCCTTCTTTAGCTCTCCTCCTAATCTTACTTTCATCATCGCCTCTTCGATACTTTTTACAATCATATTTCCTGAAAAAATAGTAAGTCCAAAAAATGTAATCGGAACGAGAGGGATCCACGGATTCACTGTTAATGACCTAAAGTATACTCCAATTAAACCTGACCATTCATGCGTATAAGATTCCGCCTCTTTTATTTGTCCACCAAACATTACAGTCCCACCAAAGAACACTTCAAGTAATCCTAAGTGCAGTAAAATAGTAAGAGTCTGCGTAAACTGCTGAAGAAATACGAGTATAAACGGCATATAGAGATGCGGAAAAATATGTTTTATAACAATATGTCTTCTCGATCCACCTAATATGCGCGCGGCATCAACAAATTCTTCCGTTCGCAATTTACGAACTTCCTTCGCAACATACAGTGCAATAACTGGCATTACAAGCAGTACAAGTAATACCACTTGAAACGAAGCCCTTTCAAAAAAGGTTGTTGTCTCCTCTCCGCTTCCAAATGTATTTGCAGATTGAAGAAAAAAATACGCAATCATAACTGTCGGAATAACTGTAAAACTATCAAAGAAAGCCTCAATTTTTGAAAATCCTCTTTTTATATACGTTCCGAGTACGACACCGAAAAACACACCTATTACCATTCTAAGTGCCGCAATTAAAATAGATATACCAATCGTCCACTTCGCGCCCTCAATGACTAAATGTAACAGGTCATACCCTTTCCGGTCTGTCCCGAGTAAAAATTGTAATGAAGGTGGAAACGGTGGCACTTGTGGATTTTCATCCACATCATATTGCAATGTAACTTGTCTAATATGTCCATCATTCCATAACGTATTTCCGATGCTCAAAAGAACTAATAGGAGAAGAAACCCAATGCTTATCCAAAATCTTTTATCACGTTTTATATACGTCCACATATTATAATCTCTCCTTCATCGCAGCCGGAATGAGATAATGAAACAATTTAAATAAAATAAAAATCGGAATATATATAAGAAGCACACTAACGATGAAAACCTCAACTCTAATACCGAAATACGATTTCAAAAACATAAAAATACCACCCGTATTAAAAATCCATTCTATAATATATAAATTAGATAACATAAAAAAGATATTCGTTTTCGCAAAGAATAATGTACTAAGCAACACATTTCGTAAAATATGACGATTTAAAATATGAAAGCGCCCCAGCCCTTTCGCCTTAGCAAATAGTACATAATCTTTTTCTAGTTCATTTTCAAAACGAAGCACGACCATTTTTACAAACATAATCGTAGTTGGGATGCTCAAACACAATATTGGCAACCCCCTAATCGACTCGCCTCCAATTGAAGCAATTTGAAAAGGTAAAAAACCTGTTTGTTTGAAAAACCATACAACTAAAATTTGTGATACTAAAATAAGAAGGATATCTGGAATGGATTCTAGCAAGATAAGAAATGATTTAATTCGATGTTGTATACGCGGTGAACTACTCATAATTACATAAACAATACAAAATGCTACAAATAATGAAATGAAAAAAGCAGCTAAAAATATAACAATTGTTTCTTTATAATGGACAAACAACTGCGGAAATAAAAATTTATCTCCCACATATTTAAAATTGGAGATGTCCATTAAATTCACAAACACTTCTTGTAAACTCTTTATGTACTGTGATGCATGCAGCTCAAATCCATAAAATAATTTCGGCAGAGCCCCTAAAATAATAATCCCCAAAATCGAAATAAGAAATTGAACCGTCACTTCCATTCCATTCAAAAATACCTTTTTGACCATTTTCGCCCTTCTCTCTCTATAATTTACCCCTTAATTTTATTCTTAATTTTCTGAATTGTAAATATTTAATATATAAAAAATCGCTAGGTTATGATCCTAACGATTCTTTGTGTAACTGTTTTTCTCTTTTCGCAAATGGCATATATAAAATAAAACATCCAATAAGCGCTGCGAGTTCTAATGAAATAATATAGTAAGGATGTGGTCCTAACATATCAAGTAATGAAGCTGTTTCTGGCTTATGAGCTAAAAACATATAATTACCACCTGTTTTGTAATTTACAAACGAAACAATTGGAATCAATATGTTTAAAAATATCATTGTGCGTTTAATAGATTGTACTGTCGGACGATATCCTTCCACCCAAGTCATAAAGAGTGGCGCCCAAATGAGCAATATATGCGCGATAAAATATTCAATGAACCTAAAATGCGGAAAAGCATACTGCAAGTTTGGCGTTAAAATGGCTTGTGATGCACCAATAATTCCCGTAAAAAATACAATCTCATATATTCGATAACTTTTCGTTACAATCATAATCGACGCTAATAATAAACTAATTGTACATAACTCAAACGGTAATGAAGTAGCTAGCTCAAAAATCCCCGCTTTCCACTCCCACATATGAAGCCCAATTTCACTACCTATAAATAAAAATGCAATCGCATATCGAACCGTTATATTCCACTCATTTTGACGTAATACATCTTGGTATTGATATAAAAAAACGATTCCCACCAACAGAATAAATAATATAATGGCATGTTGCCTTGAGTAGGGAATAAACGGTTTTAATGGATGCGCACTAAAATAAGCTTCCATCTTCCTTCCTCCTCTCCTTCATACAATATTATTGTAAGAAAGAAACAACGAGTCAATTCATTTGCTTACACTGGGACAAGCTCTACCTTACATTTACATATTCATACCTTACAAAACTGTAAGGTTATTGTAAGCTAAAACGATTTGTCAGATTCTTCACCTCTTCTATACTTAATGTAGATACTAAAACGAACGAAAAGGTGATAAATAGATGAAAAAGAAAAATAAAGTGTTAATTACTAGTGTAGTAGCAATCGGAATTGCAGCTGGATCATACTTTGCATTTGCTGGGGGCGGTTCAGATGTAGCAATGGCATATAGCGGATATAAAGTAACTGAAAAACAAATCCAAAACGCGCAAAAATTTGGTGGCGAAGTTATTCCAAATGGAATTGAAACTATTTCATTCGATCCAACAAAAGGAACATATGAATTAGCTGTAAAAAAAGGCGATGAAGTGAAAAAAGGTCAGCTTCTATTTAAATACAATGACCCGACTGCTAAACAAGGTGTAACAGAAGCAGAAATGCAAAAGAAAATCGCACAAAAAGAAGTAACGTTGTTCCAAAAACAAATTGATGCGGCGAAACAAAAATTACAAAAAGATAAAAATGCAGGCCTTCCTGCTGAAGCATTAAAAGCATCAGAAGCTGAAGTTGGGCAATTAGAATCACAACTTGAAATGAAAAAGTTTGAAGTTGAAAAAGCTGATGAAATGATTAAAGCAGCAAAAGAGAAAGTAAACACTCTTTCTGTAACAAGTCCTGCTGATGGCGTAATTGATGATATCGTGAAAACTGCTGACGAAAAAACAGGTATGAGCGGAATTACTCTTCGTCACGCTGGTCAATTTAAAGTAAAAGGTCAACTTTCTGAATATGAGCTTGCTAGTATGAAAGTTGGGCAAGAAGTAACTGTTTCATCAAAAACTGTCGCTGGTAAGACTTGGACAGGAAAAGTAACAGAAATCGGTTCTACACCATTAAAGAGCATGGATGAAAATAAAACTGTTTCTAACTATCAATTCACTGTCACATTAGATAATAGTGACGAATTACAAAACGGTTTCCACGTTTACGTAACAAGTAAATCTGGCGAAGCAACTGGTACAATTGTTCCGAAAAGCAGTATTGTGAAAAAAGGTGACAAAAATGTTGTCTTCGTTGTAAAAGACGGTAAGGCGAAAGAACAAGCAGTTACTGTTGAATTCGAGACTGATAGCGAAGCAAAAGTTTCTGGAGTGAAAAAAGGAGAGGAAATTATCTCTAAACCTGAAAAAGACTTAAAAGATGGTATGGAGGTTGTCGCCCAGTGATTAACTTAAAAAGCATCACGAAATCCTTCCAAAATGGTGCAGAATCCGTTCAAATATTACACGGAATTGACGTAACACTGAACCAAGGAGAATTCACTTCTATTATGGGACCTTCTGGTTCTGGTAAATCAACATTAATGAACATTATCGGTTGCTTAGATAAACCGACGACAGGTACGTACGAACTAGCCGGTCAAAATATTTCAAACATGACTGAAACAGAACTTGCACACGTACGTAATAAAGAGATCGGATTCGTATTCCAAAACTTCATGTTATTACCGAGACTTACAGCGCTTCAAAATGTAGAACTACCTCTTATTTACGCTGGAGTCGATAAAAAAGAAAGACGCGAGCGCTCATTAGCTGCTTTAACAAAAGTAGGTTTAGCTGATCGTGCCACTCACTTACCGAACGAATTATCAGGTGGACAAAAGCAGCGTGTCGCTGTTGCACGCGCAATCGTAAATAACCCGAAATTTATCTTAGCCGATGAACCAACGGGGGCACTTGATACGAAAACAAGTACACAAATTATGGACCTCTTTTACGAATTAAATAAACAAGGCTCAACAATCATTATGATTACCCATGATCGTGAAATTGGAGAAGCTGCAGCACGTCAAATTGTAATTCGTGACGGAAATATCGTCCAAGATTGGAGAGGTTAATTTTGAACACGAGTGAAAATATACGCATGGCCCTTTCCTCTATCTTTGCCCATAAAATGCGTTCTATCTTAACGATGTTAGGTATTATTATTGGGGTTAGTGCCATCATTACCATTATCTCGATTGGGGATGGAACAAATGCAAAGTTCCGCGAACAAATCGGGAATGAAAAAAAAGATCAGTTTTCTGTAAATTATAAGACAGAAGATTATTCAGATATGGACGGAAAAATTTCCTCAAGCATGTATGAAAATATATCCAAAATTTCTGGTGTGCAAGAAGTTTATCCAGATGTAAAAGGAAAAGAAAAAGTATATGCAGGAAAAAAAGAATTAGACCTTGATATTACCGGTGCAAAAGGTGATTATTTTGAAGATACATCTAAATTCAAACTTGAGCACGGCAGATTTTTAACAGCAGCTGATTTAGACAGACCTGAACACACAATTGTATTAAATACAGATGCTTTTGATAAATTATATTCTTCATGGGAACCAAACTTATATATAGATATAAAAGGTACACCATACAAAGTAGTTGGCGTATATTCAGTAAAAGCAATGATGGGTGGCATGACATTTAAAGAAGGTGTCATTTCAGCAGAAAACTGGCCTGTACTATTCGGGAAAAATAACTACGATTCTGTAACGGTAAAAATTGCTCCTGGTCAAGATAAGGAAACTGTTCAAAAAGCAGTTGTAAAATCATTAAATGAAGCAAAAAAACCAGAGCATTCAGGTAAATTTGAAGTACCAGATCCACAAGAATTCTTAAAAGAAATTGATAGCTTCACAGGTATATTAAAAAGCGTATTCGGTGGTATTGCTGCTATTTCCTTACTTGTAGGTGGTATTGGTGTAATGAACATTATGCTAGTATCTGTAACAGAGCGTACACGCGAAATTGGTATTCGTAAAGCTTTAGGTGCAACACGTGGTAAAGTATTAATGCAATTCTTAATTGAAGCTTGTATTTTAACAGCATTAGGTGGTTTTGTCGGATTTATGCTTGGAATCTTCTTCGCATGGATTGTCGCAATGTTTGCAGGATGGCCACTTGTCGTTTCACTAAAGCTAGGACTTATCTCTGTTGCCCTATCTATGTTAATCGGTATACTATTTGGTTTACTACCAGCTAACAAAGCTGCAAAACTGGATCCAATTGAATGTTTACGATATGAATAAACAAAAACGTAGGAGTTTACACTCCTACGTTTTTTATTTATCTATTAAATCATGTTTCTTCTATTATATATGTTTCACGTTATAAACATCTTTCATTATTTTAATCTACTAAATCTATTATAGAATCCTATTATTGCAAAAATACTATTTGAAAGTCGAAAATCAAGGCGTAATTTTTTCCATACCTCGACTTATTTTGTAACAATTATAGCGATTTTTTATTAAATTTCACCTTATTTCTATTTCTCCACAACTGAAATAGTTATTTTTACATAACTAGTTACCTGCTCCAACAACAAAATACGCCTTTTTTGTAATGTCTACGAAATAATTATGTAACACATATGAAATATTATTAATCTATTAGAAATTGAAATACTCTTTATTTTATGTATCACATGCTCAAACCTCCCCTGAAAACTATAAGAAAGCGCTTTTAGGATATTACTGGAATTATTACAGAATATTAATGAGCCGTTACGAAAGCTTTGTAATTCTATGTTTTTCGCAAATAAGAAAATAATGGTTGCTATAATGAGGTCAACGAAAACAAATGCAATGGAGGCTATTATGAAAAAATTTATGGGTATAGCAACAGCAGCGGTTTTTGGTCTTGGGATTTTCACAACATCTGCTAAAGCAGAAACAATCGTAACGACTGATGTACTAAATGTACGAGAAAACCCAACTACTGAATCAAAAGTTGTAGGAAAATTATTAGATGGATATAAAGTTAACGTTTTACATACAGAAAACGGATGGTCAAAAGTGAAATTGAATAGCGGTAAAGAAGCTTTCATTAGCGCTGACTACACAAAAGACACTTACTACGTAACAGCTAACGTATTAAACGTACGTGCTGGTGCAAACACAGACTCAGAGATTCTTGGTAAATTGAAACAAGATGACGTAATCGAAACAACACACCAAGTTGAAAATGGTTGGATCCAATTTGAATATAACGGAAAAACAGCTTATGTTCACGTTCCTTACTTAACAGGTAAAGCTCCAGTTAAAGTTCAACCAGTAGTTAAAGCTGAAAAAACAACTACAGTTCAAGATACAGCTAAAGCCGTGGCAACAACTAAAGCTCGTGAAGTAGCTGAAACTCAAGCAAAAGCTAAAGCGGAGGAAGCAACTAAAGCTCGCGAAGCAGCTGAAGCTCAAGCAGCGGCTAAAGCTCGTGAAGCAGCTAAGGCTCAAGAGGCAGCTAAAGCTCAGGCAGAAGCTAAAGCTCAAGAAGAAGCTGAAGCTCAAGCAGCAGTTAAAGCTCAGGAAGCAGCTAAAGCTCGTGAAGCAGCTAAAGCTCAAGAAGAAGCTGAAGCTCAAGCAGCGGCTAAAGCTCAAGAGGCAGCTAAAGCTCGTGAAGCAGCTAAAGCTCAAGAGGCAGCTAAAGCTCGTGAAGCAGCTAAAGCTCAAGAAGAAGCTGAAGCTCAAGAGGCAGCTAAAGCTCGTGAAGCGGCTAAAGCTCGTGAAGCGGCTAAAGCTCAAAAACCAGCTACACAACAACCTGTCGCAAAAGAAACTGAAACAAGTGCACCATCATCTTCTCGTGAACTACGTGTTGTAGCAACAGCTTATACAGCAGATCCACTTGAAAATGGTTATAAAGCAGGCGACCAAGTAAAATCAGCTTTAGGTCACAACTTAACAGCTAATCCAAACATGAAACTAATCGCGGTTGATCCAAGTGTCATTCCATTAGGTTCAAAAGTATGGGTTGAAGGTTACGGAGTAGCAATCGCTGGTGATACTGGTGGGGCTATTAAAGGAAATAAAATTGATGTTTTAATGCCTGATAAAGGTACATCAAGTAACTGGGGACGTAAAACAGTTACAGTTAAAGTATTAAACTAGTTCGTATAAAAAAGAGTCGGTCTCAATGAGGCTGACTCTTTTTTTATGATTCTTACATTCTTTCTCCTTCACTCCCGTCCGATTCTATATACGATAGACTACCATTTCAACAGAAAAAAGAGGATGCCACAGCATCCTCTCCTTCTCTTCCCTATTCCACACAAGTAAACTGTGTCCAAGCTCCTACATAATCTAGTAAGAATAACTCTTCTTCCGCAATTGTACCGACAATATTTTTCCGTTCATCTATCGGCATTTCTTTTAGAATGATTTGTAGTTCACCTTTATACTTTCCGAATGAGTTGTTACCTATTACAACTTGCCCTCTTTCCTGTAATACACTTTCGCGCACTGGGAAGTCATAGTCTTTGTACTTTTTACGTACTTCTGTAGAACGTACCATATATTCTGTTATGTCACCGCGTCTTACGTGTAATTCTTGCAGTGTCGCTTTCTTCTCTACTTCAGTCACTTCGTCTACAAAATGTACCTTTAGCTGTAACATGTAACGATTTAAGTTTCCTAGTTTCTCTAACTCTTCTTCACTCGCATAAGCATTTCCGATAATAACATCATCAATAAGCCCTGTTGCCCATAAATGCTTCGCTTGTACTTCAATCGGTAAGTTACGATGTTGTTCTAACGTACATAATCCGTCATTAATATCCCATGGACCGATTTCAGCTGCATGTGACGTAATAAAGGCAGCCGTGCGAATACCGTGTTTTTTAAAACGTTCACTACAGCGAATGAAATAATCATACGGAAGACCAGTGAACTTTTGCGGATAGAAGTTATGACAACCAATTAAAGCTGGCTTATTCGCCTGATGCGAAAGGATATTTTCTAAGTATGCAATATCGTTACTTACGTTTAGTTCAATTTTTAAGCCATACGGATTATTCGTCATTTTTGCTTCTGTTAATCCGTCAAAACCTAAATCTAAACGAATACCATCTGCACCTAACTCTGCAAAGAATGATAGATCGCTATAGCTAATACCAAGTTGATCAAATACTGCCGGAGCTACATCTAAAATAACTTCCATATTGTTATCTTTTGCATGATGAATAATTTCTTTAAATTCAGCTACAATTTCTTCTTTCGGACGATTCACAGATAATAGACATGTGAATATTCTTGAAAAACCGTGGCGTGCCGCTGCCGAAATGTATGCCATATCTTTTTCTTTCGTTGAATGTTCTGGATAAAGTGAAATTCCTAATTTACGCTCCATGCTTTTGCATCTCCTTCACACGTTGTATTAATGCCATGCTCGTAAATCTATATTTTGCAGATAAACATGTTGCACATAAAATCGTTGGTACAATAATCACGTACGGTGATTGTAAGCTTAGCATTACATAGGCACCCATTGAACTACCGATAAATACAATTGATACTAGTAGTAAAACTAATAAAGATTTACTTTGTACCCATTTTGAATAATGTGCAATACACTGCCCCGCTACAAATGTAATTAAGATGATAATTGCTCCGAGCATTTTTCTTTCTCCTCTCCTGCTAATTGTTGTTTCTCATACATTTTGAAGAACGGATAGTAAATAACGAATGAGATAACAAAGTTAACAAGTACAAGTACACCGGCCATAATTGTCCAGTCCGTACTAATAACCGCTGCAATTGGTGCTAACATCGTAAATGGCAATTTCGCCATCATCATCGGAATCATACCTGAAACAACTGCGAAATATGATACTGTCGTTGTCACTAACGGTGTAATAACGAACGGAATAATTAAGATTGGGTTCATTACAATTGGTGCCCCGAAAATAATTGGTTCGTTAATATTGAATAAGCCTGGCACGAATGATAATCTACCTAACTCTTTTAAGAACTTAGATTTAGAGAACATAAACATAATAACTAAAGCTAACGTTGATCCTGATCCACCGATCCATACGAACCATTGAATAAATTGCTCTGTAAATAAGTTTGGTAATTGATGTGCATTTCCTGTAGCTGTGAATACTTCCATATTTTCAAGAATTGCCGAATCCCACATTGGACGAATGATCGGTCCTAAAATCGCAGGGCCATGTATACCGAATGACCAGAAAAATACGATTAAGAATACTGTTAATAAACCGCCGAATAAATTATTTCCTACTAATACTGATTTTAGTGGTGCGATTAAATATGTGATTGTTGTATTTACATCAAATTTCAAACCGTAGCGAATGCCCCAGAATAAAAGAATAACTGCTAACGTTGGAATTAATGCTGCAAACGAATTTGAAACTGCTGGTGGTACACTATCTGGTAATTTAATTGAGATATTATGCTTAATCATAAAGTGATAAATTTCTACTGCAATTAAAGCTGTAACAATTGCGCCGAATAAAGATGTGGCACTTAATGTTCCTACTGAAATATATCTACCTGCATCAATAACACCTGGTACGGCTTTCGTAATTTGAATTGGTTCAACTGATGCTAGTAAAAAGGCGAGTACAGATAATAACCCTGCACTTAACTGATTGAGCTGATAAAAGTTCGCGAGTGAAGCCCCTACCCCAAATGCTGCGTATAACGCCATTAGTCCTACTGTAAATCGGAATGGAATATCTAAAATATGGCGAAACGGTGCAATCCACTCCATATATGCATCAATTGGTAAGTTTAAAAAGATAACGAAAAATGATCCGACAATCGTTAACGGCAATGTAGAAATAACCCCGTTTCGAATTGCTAATAAATGTCGCTGTCCGGCAATCTTTTGTGTTGTTGGCATAATCTTTTGTTCCATAAAACTCATAAAACCATTCATCAAAACCCCTCCTCTTTCTCTTTTCTATGAAAGGATGAAATAAAGTTATAACATTATAATGTTTATATTTAAAAAAATATAATTATGCTAAAACTAATTGTTCTGCTTGTTTCAGTACTTTCAAACCATCACACATGCCATAATCTCGTTGGTCTATAATCGCAACTGGTATATTGTATGAATTTGCAAGAAACTCTACGGCTGGAAATAAATATTTCACTTGCGGACCAATTAAAACAACATCAGCATTTTTTATTTCCAGTTTCACAAGTTCTGAATCAACTGCTTTAATTTTATAATCCTTCCCTTGTTTCATTGCCTCTTCTTGCATTTTTCTTACAACCATACTCGTTGACATGCCTGCTGCACAACATAATAAAATGTACATCTTATACTGTCACTTTCTCTTCTATTCGTTTATGAAGAGTGATAAATTCTTCCGCAAGTTCTTTCACTGTAATTGCATTCATTAAATGATCTTGTGCATGCACTAACAGTAAACTGATTTCTGCATGATTTCCTCTTGCTTCTTCTTGAATTAAGTCCGTTTGAATACGATGAGCTGCTGAAATTTCTTCACTAGCAAGTGTCATCTTTTCACTCGCACTCTCAAAATCTCTTTGTCTTGCAAAAGCAATTGCTTCAAGTGCCGCGCTTCTCGCGTTGCCACCATGTAAAATTAACGCAAATGGAGTTTGCATATCAGTCATTTTAAATTCCCCCAAGCTATCTTTTTTCTATATTTTCATCTTATTATGAAAACGCATACAATTAAACATAAAAAACTTCCGTTGTATAACGGAAGTTTTTACATACTTTTCTTATATAGATAATAATACTTCTTGGAAATCTTCAATACCTTCAGCATGAGTTAATTTCTCTATCGTACTTTGACTAGACATAATATCATATAAAAAATCATAAAGCTTTTGTAAATCTTCATTATTATTGCGCTTTACACTAAATAAAATAATAACTTGTACTTTCTTATCTCCCCAATCAACAGCCTTCTCAAGTGTACAAAACATTAAAAATGTTTTCTCACTTAATAACTGCATCGGATGTGGAATCGCAACTAAATTCCCAACCGCTGTAGGGGATGTATTCTCTCTTTCCATAACAGAGTCATAAAAGTGTTCTGGTACATAGTTTTTCTCAGCAGCTTTCTCACATAAAAATCGGATAACCTCTTCCTTCGTAGAAGCACTGTGATTTAAAAAGATTAAATCTTCCTTCATATATTGCTGTACACTAGTATTCACATGCGTAAATAACTGCTGACCAATTGACTTAATCTCTTTATCATCAAATATTGAGTTTACTTTTATAACAGGCACAGGTAAACCACTTGGTATATGAATCGTACTAATAATACAATCTATTTTATCTTTATAAAGGTCTTCTACTTTCAATTGATAATAACCGGTAATTCCCACAATCTCTAATTTATCTCGGAACTGTGATAGAATTTTATATTTCAATAGTTGGGCACTTCCTTGACCAGTTGCACAAACTAATAAACATCTTTTCTTTTGATTCTGTTCCTGTAAACGACTCATCGCTCCGCCGAAGTGAATCGCAATATAACCAATTTCACTTTCCGGAATCGATTCTCCCGTATATTCACCAATTATATCTCCAACGAGAACCGCAATTTCAAAAGCATACGGATAATTCTTTTTCACTTCTGCCAAAAGAGGATTTCTCGTATTTAACTTATACTTTAAACGATTTAATAACGTTTTTAAATGAACACCAAACCCAAATAATAATTCTTCATCATAATAAAAAATAAGATTCCGTTCTTCCGCTACTTTAAAAAGAATATGTTGCATAAATGCATATAGATCTTTCCCTAATAATTCTTCCACATTTTCATAACGATCTTTCGCTGTAACAGCAGTACTTAATAAATGCATCGTTACATATAAAACTTCTTCTTCTGGGAATGAAAAATGCAACTCTTTCTCTAACTCTCCTAAAATCTCTTTCGCAATTGCATATTCTTTCTTTATTATGAGTTCTGATTGCTCCGCATTTAGTCCTTTCATATAATGTTGATCTTCACAACGCTTTAATGCAATTGCAATATGAATGACTAAATTATCAATTTCTATATCTGATAAATATATCGTTCCTCCTTCGATATACTTTAATATAATCGAACGGATAAGCGGTATATGAGGTAACGATAAGCATGTATCATTCTGCTCAAATTGCTCATGAAACGGAGTATGATCATAACGCGGTAAACCGTATTGTGATAAACAAGAACGAATATGAAACTCCTCTCCCACAATACGTATACCATAATACGGTCTCTTTTCAATTTGTAATTGATAGCGACCACATATATCTGTAACATCTTTCATAATTAAATTTACTGTCGATTTACTTACATAAATCTCCTCTGCTAACTGTGAAAGCTTCACATATCCCTCAGTCGTTAAAATACGTTGCAGAATGTACGCTATCCTTTCTTCATAAGAAGTCGGGATTTTTTCTGTCTGTTTTTGAAATAGACTCACGCAAAACTCTTCAAACTTCTTCGCTTGTATAATTTCTAGTTCGTATCCAGTCCCTCTTTGCGATTCAATTTTCGCTCCGTTTTCTTCCAATATATCATTTAATAATTTTATATCTTTTTGAATCGTCTTCGTTGATACATGTAAACGGCTCGCTAAAAAAGCTCGATTTAACATCGATTTCTCTTCTAAAAACTCCTCTAAAATAGAAACTAATCGCTGATGCACCTTTGTCATAGCTCTTCCTCTCGCAATTTATATATAAAAAGGAAAAAGCTGCTGAGGTCAGTAGTTTTTTCCTTTTTTAATTTATCTATTTCTTTAATGTAAATCCGAATTTATCCCATGCTTGTAAATAGTCTAGTAAGAAAATCTCTTCTTCTACAATTCGACCAACTACATTTGTTTTTCCTGTATTCACCATATCTTTTAATGCAATTTGCAATTCACCTTTATATTGGCCATATTGCTCATTATCAATTAAAAGATCGCCGCGCTTAATTTCACGTGTATTATGAGGTTTAAACTCTTCTTTTTTATATTTCACACGGCTTTGTGTCGAACGAATCATATATTCAGATACATCCCCGCGATAAAAATGAGGTTCGTCTAATACGATAATTTTTTCTAGTTCTGTCGTTGTATCATATAACTCTATATCAAATGTTTGTTTCTCTTTATTTAATGCACCTAGTGCTTGTAATTCTACTTCTGATGCATAAGCATTCGCAATAATAACATCATCAATTAATTCTGTTGCAAATAAATGCTTCGCTTGTGTTGTCATTGGTAATTCACGATGCTGCTCTAACGTACATAATCCTTCTGTTACGGGCCAAGGTCCATATGTTGCATCAAATGATGAAATAAAAGCAGCCGTTCTCATACCGTAATCTTTAAATTGTTTCGAGCATTTCATAAAATGATCATATGATAATCCGGAATAACGATGCGGATAAAAATTATGGCAACCAATTAAATTTTCGCGATTTGGTCTATGGCTCATAATATTATCTACATACTTCGTACCGTTACTCATATTAATCTCAATTTTTAAGCCATACGGATTGTAAGTCATAATTGATTCTTCTAATCCTGAGAAACCAACATCTAAACGAATACCGTACGCACCTAGTTCATGGAAGAATGATAAATCATTATACGAAATACCTAGTTGTTCAAAAACAGCTGGACTAATATCAACTAATACTTGGAACCCTAATGCATTTGCATGAGAGATCGTTTCTTTAAACTCTTCTATAATTTTCTCTTTTTCTCCATCTACAGACAATAAGCATGTGAATACACGTGTAAATCCGTATTTACTTGCTAATGTTAAATATTCCTTATCTTTCTCTACTGTTGAATGTTCTGGATAAATAGAAATACCTAATCGTCTCATATGTACACGCCTCTTTCTTCATTGTTTTGTAAACCTTTTCAAATATATGTAGTGAAAAAGTATATATCCCCTTCTCATTCACTACTTTTTGAATCCGCTTTCTTTAAAGAAAAAATAGTTTCTATCATTCATACCAACTACCAGTCTATACATCTATACTTTACAACTTTTTTTCATAGTTGTGTAGCTTTTACACAAATTTGTCAGTTTTTCACCTCGAAAATTGTTGTACGTTTTCAAGGCACCTTCCTTGACTGTTTCATTGGCCAATACATATACTCGAAAGAAAAGAGAAATTTTTATATAGGGGATGAATATATGGGAGAAGCAATACTCGTAAAACGAGAACCGTTATGGACGAAAGAATTTGTTGCGCTAATTCTAGCAAACTTATGTATGTTTTTAGGATTTCAAATGTTAATTCCGACTTTACCTGTTTATGTGAAAGAAATTGGAGGTACAAGTTCCAATATTGGATTTGTTGTCGGTATGTTTACTGTTGCGGCACTTTTTGTTAGACCGCTAACTGGAAATGCCTTGCAAAAATTCAGCAAAAAAATCATTTTAATGATCGGTACTGCTATTTGTTTACTCGCTATGGGTAGTTATCTTTTCGCTTCAACTGTTTTCCTATTACTTGCCGTTCGAATTTTACACGGAGCTGGTTTTGGTATTACAACGACTACATATGGAACTGTCGTTTCAGATTTAATTCCGCAAGCTCGCCGCGGTGAAGGCATGGGATATTTCGGTCTTTCTGGAACGATTGCGATGGCGCTCGGTCCACTTATCGGACTTTGGCTTATGCAAACATATAACTTCACGATTCTTTTTTTATGTGCACTTTCCTGTACAATTGTTTCATTAATATTAACGAAACTACTTCAAATCAAAAAATCGCCGCAACCACCAAAGCAAGCATCTAGTACCTTCCTCGACGGATTTATCGAGCGCAAAGCTTTACTTCCTTCATTATTAATATTATGTATTACATTAATGTACGGAGGAATCGGGAGCTTTATTACATTATTCGCTACCGAAGTCGGAATTGCTGATATAAGCCTCTTCTTCTTATTTAATGCACTTGCAATCGCTGTTACTCGTCCATTTTCCGGAAAGTTATATGATGCGAAAGGTCATTCCTTCGTAATTATTCCAGGAGTTATTATTACGTTTACAGGGATTATTTTATTGTCGTATACAACTACCATTCCAAGCTTAATTATTGCAGCAGCATGCTACGGAAGTGGTTTCGGAGCGATTCAACCTGCACTACAAGCGTGGATGATTGACCGAGTAGCACCGCACCGACGAGGAGTCGCAACAGCTACATTCTTCTCAGCATTTGACCTTGGAATTGGTGCTGGCGCGATTATTTTTGGATTCATTGCACATTTTACAAACTACGCAACTGTATATCGTTATTCCTCTCTATTACTTATTGCTTTCCTATTCATTTACATCACAAGTGTAAGAAGACAAAAGCATGGAAATAAAAACACAGAAAAAGCTGCTGGATAATTCCAGTGGCTTTTTTATCTTATTTTTGATGTTATAAAACTACATGCATTTTCCTACATATTTTTTAAATTTTCATCAAAAAATATACGATGAACTCGCAGACGCTTTCCTTGATATTCAACCGAACAATACTATTCTAAAAAGTGTGATTTCTTTACAAAATTAAGATTTATATAAGATGAAAACCAATAAAATACAGCTGTTTCTTTAAGTAATTGTAAACTTTTCTTCTCTTTGTAAATTTAGTGTAAATTTTACTAGCAAACCGTTTACACTGCCTCACGGTTCAGTTAATAATTACATCGTACATGAAATTTAAGGAGTGGAATGCGTGGAATATAATGTTCAAGATATGATCTTCCAGTTCATTGGTGGATTAGGTATTTTCTTATTCGGGATTAAATACATGGGCGATGGACTGCAACAAGCAGCTGGAGATCGTCTTCGCGATATTCTAGATCGTTTTACAACAAACCCACTGATGGGTGTACTAGCAGGTATGTTAGTTACTGTATTAATCCAATCAAGTTCAGGAACAACCGCTTTAACAGTCGGTCTTGTAAGTGCCGGATTTATGACATTAAGACAAGCAATTGGTGTTATTATGGGTGCGAACATCGGTACGACAGTTACTGCATTTATTATCGGAATTAAAATCGGAGAATACGCACTTCCAGTTATGGCAGTTGGAGCAATCTTACTATTCTTCTTTAAAAATAAAAAAGTACATTCTATAGGTCAAGTTGTATTCGGTTTTGGTATGTTATTCTTCGGTTTAGAATTAATGAGCGCAGGTATGAAGCCTCTTCGTTCTTTAGAATCATTCCAAGAATTAACGGTTAGCATGAGTGACAATCCAATTCTAGGTATTGTTGTTGGTACAGTCTTCACTTTAATTGTACAAAGTTCAAGTGCAACAATCGGTATTTTACAAGAACTATTCGGTCAAGGTGCAATCGATTTACAAGCTGCCCTTCCTGTATTATTCGGTGATAATATCGGTACAACAATTACAGCAGTATTAGCAGCAATCGGTACTTCAATTGCTGCAAGACGTGCAGCATTGGTTCACGTTATCTTTAATATTATCGGTACAATCATCTTTACAATTTTATTAGTACCATTTACAAGCTTAATCCAATATTTCCAAACGTCATTAAACTTAAATCCAGAAATGACAATTGCATTCGCACACGGAACATTTAACGTAACGAATACAATTATTCAGTTCCCATTCATCGCTGTATTAGCATGGATTGTAACGAAAATTATTCGTGGTGAAGATGCTGCTATTGATTTCAAACCGCAACATTTAAATCCAATCTTTATTGAACAATCTCCAGCTATCGCTTTAACAGAAGCTCAAAAAGAGATTATTCGTATGGCTGAGTTTTCATTACATGGATTAAAAGAAGCAAATCAATTTTTAAATACACAAGACAAAAAACACGCGAACATGGCTACTCAATTAGAAGGAGCTATTAACAATTTAGATAAAAAAATTACCGAGTATTTAGTTTTACTATCAGAAAAACCACTTTCACCGACAGACTCTGAGAAGCATTCAGTTCTAGCAGGTGTTGTTGGAGATATTGAACGTGTCGGTGATCATGTAGAAAATCTTGTAGAACTTGTAGATTTCCAAATTTCAAATCGTGTTTCTCTATCAGGCGAAGCATTAGCTGAACTAAATGAAATGCTTGAGTTAACAATTTCAACATTACAAGACGCAGTTGAAGCTTTAACAAACTTCGATACTGAACTAGCTCAAACTGTTATTGCAAAAGAACGTAAAATCGATCAAATGGAACGTGTTCTTCGTAAACGTCACGTATTACGTCTAAACGAACGTAGCTGTTCAGGTGATGCAAGTATCATCTTCGTTGATATGGTAAGTAACTTAGAGCGTATTGGCGATCACGCTGTAAATATCGCTGATGGTGTTTTAGGTGAACAAGGTAAAGTCAATTTAAAACAATCATTATAATAAAAAAGAGACGCTAACGTGAGCGTCTCTTTTTTCATTTCATATTTACAACCGTTCTTCCTTTTAACTTTCCTTGCAATATAAGTGTAAACTTCTCATCTAATTCTTCTAATGCACATTCTTCTGTATAAAATCGTAACTCTTTATTTCCCCATTCATTGGCTAGGAGCGTCCACACATCTCTTCTCACATCCACTGGGCATTGCACTGAATCTATCCCTAACAGGCTGATACCTCGCAAAATAAACGGATATACCGTTGTTTGTAATTGCTGGCCTGCCACATTACCGCATGTCGTTACGCACCCGCCATACTTTACCGTTTTTAAAGCTGTTTCTAACATATATCCACCTACAGTATCGATAACCCCGGCGTATATTCCTTTTAACATTGGTCTTCCTGATTCATCATTCAATTCCGCGCGATGCATCACTTTTTTCGCTCCTAGACGTAGTAGCATCTGTTCCTCTTCCATTTTCCCTGTCGCTCCTACTACGCTAAACCCTAACTTACTTAAAATACTTACAGCTACACTTCCTACACCGCCTGTAGCACCCGTTACTAAAACATCGCCCATACTAGGCGTTACTCCTGCTCTAATAAGCTTATATACTGATAAAGCGGCTGTAAAACCTGCCGTCCCGTACATCATACTTTCCTTTAATGACATTCCCTCTGTTGAGACTCCCACGACTAAAGTCGCAAGCCCTAATCCTTACGGATTGACGGGTGGGATTCTTGAATGACTAAACGTTCGCAGTCCATTTCTGTTTTGAACAGACTTCAAGATGAGGGCATCTCATTGCCCCTCCTAAGACAGTGCGTATAGCATCTTAGGCTGATTGACTGTTACCATCAATCACAGTTGCGTAGCGAATATTCATCGCCCCAACAATATCACGATGTTTCTCAAATCCACATCGGCACTTGTATTTTCTGTCTGGTGCTTTGTTCTTTTCAGAACATTTCGGACATGTTTGACTTGTATAAGCAGGGTTCACATATTCTACCTTAATACCAACTAAATTCGCTTTGTATTCAATGAATTGTGCTAAACGATAGAATGACCAAGTGTGTAGATTTTTCTCGTTTTTACGGCTTGTTCTTGCCGTCTGTCTAATATTCGTTAGTTGTTCTAAACGAATAACAGAAATGTTATTATCGGTTGCAAAGTCAATGATTTCACGACTTACTTTGTGGTCTTGGTCTTGCATCCATCTTTGTTCTTTATCATCAAGTTGTCGAATGGCATTTAATTTCTTATTTTCACCTAACTTCTTACGAACACTACGAAACTTACGTTTCATATATTTGTTTTGTCTACCATTGCCGAAGAAACGAACTTTATCATCGTCTGTGATGGCTACCGCAGGGACTTTAAGACCTAAATCTACCCCTAAAATCTTCGTTCCTGTTTTTTCATTTGTAGGAATCGTGACAGATATTTGAGCAATCCACTTATTAGATTTCTTCGTGATACGAAGTGTACCTAACTTGTGTGTTAACAAATTAAAATTGCGATTATATTTATCAGTTAATAAAGCACGAACCTTTAAGCGAGTTGATTTTCCATTTACCATGAGTGGAACTGAAATGTGCGTGAAGTCAAACGAATAGTTTTGATTGTTCCATACACAAACAGGTCTCTTTAGAATCGGAATAACTTTGTATTTACTTTTTTTCACCTTGGTAGAAAACACACTTTTAGCGTCTTTAATTGCTTGGTTCTTCACTGCGCTTGGAAGATTAGCTTCAACATCTTTTGTACTTTTCTTAGTGCTCTTCTTCGCTTCAGCCATTTCAGATACAAGTGTATTAATGACTTTGATATACTCATAGCTACTTTGTTCCAATAACTGAATTTGTTCTTTTGTTGGAAGCAATTTAACTTTGACTGTGATTGTTTGTGACACAATTTTCACCCCCTCGTCTTTTGATTTTCAACATACTGTTTAATTGTCTCAGTCGATACATTTCCAGCAGTAGAAACAAAATAGGAACGTGTCCATAGACTTGGCAAGTGTTGAAGATGAGGAAACTCTCCTCTCAAACGCTTCGATGTCACTCCTTTAATTTTCGCCATTGTGTCAGCAGGACTAAGTGTTGGTAGTATATTTAAGAACAAGTGAACGTGGTCTTTGTCGCATTCCATTGCGACAATAGCAACATCCATTTCTCCGCATATTTCTTGAACCAACTCTTTGAAACGTTCTTCTACTTTTGTGTTAAGAAAAATCTTTCTTCTGTATCGCGGGCAAAACACAAAATGGTAGTTAATTAATGACACAGTTGTTTTGGTTCTTCTATAATCATTTATCATATTCACATTGTATCAGTTTTACTTTTAAACTACACCACAAAAGATACCAATATTTTGGATACTTAAAGTACCACAAACTTAGCGATTTTTAGTGGTACTCCGTATCCAACCTCACTTTCATCCCATACCTAAAGGCGATGGGCTTTCCCGTTCGGAAAGGGCTGTAAAGGGACAATTCAAGATGCCGGCACGCGAATATATTCTCCGAAACCACCAGAAGTATTCATCCCTAAATCATATCCCGTTACAATGACTTGATCTCCTACCTTAATGGTAGCATCTTCACTACTCACAACCACTCCTGCTGCATCAATTCCTGGCGTATGAGGATATGTTCTCGTAACACCTTTATTACCAGTGGCTGAAAGAGCGTCTTTATAATTTAGTGAAGAATAATGAACCTGTATGAATACGTCCCCTTCAGGTAAACTACTTACTTCTCTCGCTACAACGTTTCTTACAAACTGCTTACTTTCTGTTTCGTTCACAACAATTGCTCGGAATGATGTATGATTCATTACGCCCTCTCCTTTATCCGTCAAATTCTTCTTTATTATATGGAAGAAACAAGTAAACCTACTCGCTTCTTCTTGGCTATATTTCAACAAATCTTACTTCTCTATCACTTTCTCACAATACATATTTTCATTTCTACTAAAACAACTTATACTTATTTTACATCTAAAAAATATAATATAGAATATCTGACTTTTTATAAATATATTGAATTTTTACGAAATGTAAATGTTTTGTAATGTTTTTTTTCGTCAAATTTCATTATAATAAGTGGATATGAGTGTCGTATTTCAATCCAAATGAAGGAGTACAGGAAATGGAGCAAAACCCATCTTTGCAAGAAAATACACGCAGTAAACCGAAAAAAAGTAAGAAAAAAATAAAAATTATTATAAGCGTTATTCTATTCTTTTTAATAGTAGGTGGCGGTTATACTTGGTTTTTAGTAAATAAAGCATCTTCTGCTGTTCGAAATGCCGCACACGATTTAGCACGCGGTGATAAATCTGATTTACGTGATAAAGTTGTAAAACCTATTACAAACAATGTCTCTGTCTTAGTAATGGGTGTCGATGAAAGCGATGTCCGAGGAAAAGAATATGGTGAAGCTATAAGAACGGATGCACTATTACTTGCAACGTTTAATAAAGATAGCAAAACTGTAAAACTATTAAGTATTCCACGAGATACATATACGTATATTCCAGTGGAAAAGAAAAAAGATAAAATTACACACGCTCATGCATACGGTTCTACTAAAAACGGAAAAGATGGTGGACCACAAGCAAGTATTGATGCAGTTGAAAAATTACTAAATGTTCCTGTTGATTACTTTGTAAAGTTTAACTTCAAATCATTTATGAAAATTGTCGACGATTTAGGCGGCATTGAAGTTGATGTACCCGTTGAATTTACGGAACAAGATAGTAATGATAATGCTGATGCAATTCACCTGAAGAAAGGTGTTCAAAAGCTAAATAGTGAAGAAGCTCTTGCTCTTGCTAGAACACGCCACATCGATAGTGATGCAATGCGTGGGCAACGTCAACAGCTCGTTATTGAAGCAATTTTAAAGAAACTAACAAGCGTTGGATCTGTAACAAAAGTTGGTAACATCATTGATGATATTAACGGACAATTCGTTACAAACTTAACATTCGATGATATGCTTTCATTCTATAAGTACGGATCGGATTCAGAAATTGAAAAATTACAAATTCAAGGTGAAGACTGCTACATGGCAAAAGGTGATGATACTTGTAGCAAATCTGCTGGTGGCGGCCGAACGTATTACTACAATCCAGATAAAAAAGAATTAGCAAAAGTTACAAACGATCTTCGTACGCACCTTGGATTACCTGCATATACAAAAACAGACTCTGATTCGAAAAAAACAAGTACAGAGAAAACAAAAGAATCTAAGTCTGAAAATTCAAGTGAACGCGAATCAAGTAACAATGAAGTGAAAAATAAAAATAGCAATGAAGATACAGAAACATCGTCTAACGACAATGAATAATAAAGAAGCAGTTCTCTATGGAGGTAGAGTACTGCTTCTTTTTATTCCGTCACAATCAAAAATCAGAACTTTCTAACTATCTTTTTTAATATTTTTAAATTATAATAAATAGTAGCAATCTATTCCAATTATCAGGGGGTTCATACATATGAAAGCTGCAGTAAAACATAACATCTCAGATTTTAGAGACTACTTAAAGTCAAACGATATATACATGGAAGAAAATATAGATGAAAATAATGGTTCTGTTCATTTTTCAGTAGGATTAGAAACAGAAGCTGGCGCAAAAATTCAACTTCTCGCTGCTTTCCAAAATGAAGATCCTACTGTGGATATATACTGCTTCAATGTTGCTCACGTACCCGATGCAACAGCAACAAATGATATTTTGCACGTTATTAATGAATTAAACACATCTTATCGATTTGCAAAATTCACATTAAACAAGCAAAATGCAATTGATATTTCAACATCTCTTGCATTCTCAGAACCAAACTTTAATCCAGCGCTTGTCTTTGAACATACTCTAGCGCTATATAGATTAGCAAATGACGAATATAAGAACTTAATGAAAGTGATTTGGGCATAAATAAAAGGATGGGCTGCAAGCAGCGCCATCCTTTTATTTCGATATCATATCAATCCACATCTTAACAGCAGTTCCTACAATCAAAATCGATAACATATATTGCAGTGCTTTTTGATTGATCTTTTTCCCAACTCGCGCTCCAAGCGGCGCAGCAAAGATGCTTGCAATCGCAATAATAAGAGCTGGCATTACAACTACTTGCCCAGTTATCACTTTTCCAGTCGTAATCCCTACTGAGGAAATGAACGTAATAGCGATAGAGGTTGCTATCGTTGTACGTATTGGCAGTTTTAAAATGACTAGCATAATCGGAACTAAAAGGAACGAACCTCCAGCACCTATAATACCTGATGCTCCGCCTACACTAAACGCTAACAAGCTTGCTAACCATTTATTATATTTCAGTTCATCACCATTATTTCGGTTCGGTACGAACATCATAATAGCAGCAATTGTTGCTAACGCTGCATAAACAACATTGACCGTATGTTCCTCTAATGCATTAGCACCAAAACTACCTATAAAACTTCCTATTAATATACTAGCTCCCATATACACAACGAGCGTTTTATCCATATCATTACTTTTCCGATAAGCCCATGCCCCTGCAAAAGTTGCAAAGAATACTTGCACCGCTGTAATACCACTCACTTCATGTGCAGTATAGCCAGTAAATCCTAGCAATACCGGAATGTATAAGATCATCGGATAATTAATAATCGCACCGCCAATTCCAACCATTCCTGATATAAACGATCCTATAAACCCAATTATAAAAAGTAATACGACTAAGCTCATCTTACATCCCCTCCCTTCTAGAAAGAAGATGAATTAAATGAATAAGTTCACATTCCCATCCGAAGCATCTGCTAAATAAGCTCCTACTCCTGCAAACTCTACCCCTTCCATAATCTCTTCCTCTTTTAACCCTAATAAATCTACTGTCATTTGACAAGCTACAAGTTTAATCCCCTGTTCTTTCGCCAAATCAATTAAATCTGGTAACGGCATCGCATTATGTTTTTTCATAATACCTTTGATCATCTTTGGGCCCATACCGACAAAATTCATTTTCGATAATCCCATCTTGTCAGCACCACGTGGCATCATCTTTCCAAATACTTTTTCTATGAAAGTTTTCTTTACCTTTACATGTTCATCTTTCCTTAAAGCATTTAATCCCCAGAAAGTATGAAAAATAGTTACCTCTTGATCATAAGCAGCTGCACCATTTGCAATAATATAAGCAGCCATCGCTTTATCATAATCTCCGCTAAATAAAACGATTGTTGTTTTCTTTTGTTGTTCCATGTTGTTCTCCCTCCGATTACCTATAGGGGTATTCTAATTTTTATAAAAAAAGCATTTCGCCCTATTCTACTTTACCTTCCCACGCTAACATACCACCTACCATATTAATCACTCGAAAACCGTAACTTTCTAAAAACTGAACTGCTCTTGCACTTCTGCCGCCAGAGCGACAAACGATAATATATTCTTTCTTTTTATCCAACTCATGCATACGAAATTCTAACAGCCCTAGTGGAATGTTACACGCTTCTGGAATTTTCCCTTCAGCTACTTCTTCTACTTCACGTACGTCTACGATATTTACTGCTTCTTTACGCAACAATTTTTCTTCTAATTCTTTTGCTGTCATTTCTTTCATTTTACATTTCCTCCTCACAAACCATTCATTCCGCCTGAAACATTGATAACGTGCTGAAATCCTAATTTTTTTAATACTTTTGCTGCTTGCTTACTTCTCATCCCGCTCTGACAAATAACGATTACTTCCTTATTTTTATCTAACTGACTTGCTCTACTAGCTAACTCATTTAAAGGGATATTTTGAAATCCTTTCATATGATTTCCTCTATATTCACTTACTGTACGAACATCGATAAGTTGTTTCCCCTTTTTTCCCGCTATATTCTTTAATTGTTTTCCACTTATATTTTGAACACCTTTAACTGGTAAAAAACGCGACATAACAACTACTACAGCAAATACAATGAAAAGCGTACTTAGTATTGTATTCATATAACCAACCTCTCTATATTTATAAAACTACTACGCCTTCTTAATCCAAAACTTCAGCACATCATCTTCTTCTACATGCTTTACAATGTCATGACCACTTTTATTTGCCCATGCTGGAATATCCTTAATAGACCCTTTATCCGTTACATGTACTTCTAACACTTCTCCCGTTTGTAAAGTATCCATCGCTTTCTTCGTTCTTACAATCGGCATTGGACACGCTAAACCTGTCGCATCTAATACTTGTTTTACATTCATCATCTATTCCTCCATTTTTTATTTATTTCATTATTCGTGCACTGCACAACGATTTGGACCAATCTCCATTTCACGCTCTTTATCCACACTTGGGTGAATTTTACCCATATTGGTTTGACGGATTTCTTCATATGCATTTGGCTGAGGTGGTAAGTTTTCTGTTACAGTTTTACGGAACTCTACCTCATCCTCAATATTTAACCCTGCATTATTCGCAAACAAATCTTTTAATTTTGCGCTAACAATACCACTTTCGTTCATTTCACTTACTTTTGAATAATGAGCTGGTAACACAACTAAATTTTGAGATAGCTCTTTATATCGGCTATATAAAGTATTACGTAAATCACTTACCCAATCTTCAGCCTTCCCAGCAAGATCTGGACGCCCGATGGAATCTACAAATAAAATATCGCCTGATAATAAATAGGAATCATCTACAATAAATGATGTACTTCCAATCGTATGCCCCGGTGAGTATAATGCATCAATTTCAATTTTAGTACCCCCCACCGTAATAACAGATCCTTCAACAAGCGGTTCGTATGAGAAAACAACTTCCTCCGCATCTTTTGGCGGTAACCAATACGTACCACCTACTTTTTCCGCTAACTTATGTCCTCCAGAAATATGGTCTGCATGTAAATGTGTATCCATTACATTCGTAATCGTAACAGCATGCTCTTTCGCAAATTCTTCATACGCTTCAACTGTTCTTACTGCATCAATAACTGCTGCTTCACCGTTTGAAACGACCATATAAGATAAACAACCTTTTCCAAGGCGGTTAAACTGATACATACTTCCGCCATTTTTTAAATCTCCAACTTTTACAGGCTTTACATATTCACTCCATGCCTTCATACCACCAGCTAAATAATAAATATTTTCTAATCCAGCCTCTGTTAATTGCTCTGCCACAAATATAGAAGACCCTTCTTTTGCGCATACTACTAAAACATCTTTATCTTTAGGCAATTCACTTGCAATATGATCTACACCCTCTAATAAATCAAAGTACGGCACATTCATTGAAGTAACTTCTTTCCCTTCAATTTTCCAATCTTCATAATCCGTCTCATTACGAACATCTAAAATAAACAACTCTCCGAATAAAACTTTCTCTGCAACATCTTTTGCTTGTAATGATTTAACACTCATCTTTTTACCCCCTATGGTATATTTACATTTAAAAAAATTTAATTCTTTATATTCCCTTGCCACTCTAACATACCTGGAATGACATTTTTCACATTTGTATAACCTTTCTCTTTCAACATATGGCAAGCTACATCACTACGGTTACCAGTTCGGCAAACAACATAAATTTGCTTCGTCTGATCTAAAACTGCACTGTCTAACTCTCCTAACGGCACCGAAACGGCCGATGGAATATGACCAAAAGCGAATTCCGCTGCTTCTCGAACATCTAATACAATACACTCTTCATCGCTTAATAATATCTCTTCCAACTCCGTATTCGTAATCGTATGAGGATACTTTGCTACTTCGTTCACTTCATGCTCATGTGCTTTCCTAATGTAATGCCTCAAAACATCGCCCTCTTGTTTCGTCCCGATATATTGATGCCCTACTTTATTTGCCCAGCTTTGTATATCTACTGTAGATCCTTTATCTGTTGCCTTAATTTCAATCACTTGTCCTGATGCTAATCCTTCTATCGCCTTCTTCGTTTTCACAATCGGCATCGGACAAGCCAAACCTTTGCAATCTAAACTCATATTCACTTTTATACTCATAGTCGATTCCTCCACAACTTATACACATATACCTGTAGGGGTATAATAAAATGTTTTTGAAAATCTGTCAACACTTACGTTTGACAGATTATCGGCTTTTTACAAGTAATTGAACAGCTTCTTTAATTAATTCTTCATTTGAACCATTACCACTTTCAAACTGTTCACGTAAACATTGCTCTAAATTTGTTCCAACAACAAGTCCAATTGTACGATCAAGTGCAGAACGAGACGCCGTTAACTGTGTAATAACCTCTCGGCAATCTTTTCCTTCTTCCATCATACGAAGCACACCACGAACTTGCCCTTCAATACGCTTTAATCTATTTTTCATGTCTTGATTATATTCCATTGTATAATCACCTCATTACCATTATGTCACTATTTATAACCTATGACAATATATTATACCCTATAGGGTATTTTGTAAACCCCTATTTTTAATTTTCACCTCATATATTTGCAAAACAAAAAGCGAAACCTTAATCTATAGGCTTTCATCTCCCACCAAATTTTGAAGTGGAAGATGAAAAAATATCAATATACAATACGTTCTGGTAATACTGTTCCATACAATTTAAAACCACCATCTACATTCTTTACCTTATATCCTTTTTCCATTAACATGCGCGCTGCAACATATCCTCTCATACCGAGTTGACACGTAATATATATATCTTTATCCACTGGCACTTCATCCAAACGATCACGTAATTCATCTAACGGAATATTAATAGAGCCTTTAATCATTCCTTGTTTGAGTTCATTAGGCTCTCGAACATCAATAAGATATCCACCATTTTCAACAATACGATCTATTTCATGCCATTGTACTGTGTCCACAAAACCATCTACTATATTACTTGCCGCATACCCTACCATGTTTACTGGGTCTTTTGCAGAAGAATATGGCGGGGCATATGATAATTCTAAATCTGGCAAATCAAGTACAGTTAAATTTGCTTTTATTGCCGTTGCGATAATATCCATACGCTTATCTACACCGTCACGTCCTAACGCCTGTGCTCCATAAATTTTTCCGCTATCTTTATTAAAAATTAATTTTATTAGCACTGGCGTAGCATTCGGGTAGTATCCCGCATGAGAATTTGCCTGTACATGTACTACCTCATAGGGTATATTTAATCGTTTTAATATTTTCTCATTTACTCCAGTCGAAGCAACTGTTAGAGCAAAAACTTTAGCTACAGAAGTTCCGAGCGTACCTTTATATAAAGAATCCGTATGACCATGAATAATATCTGCTAACATACGACCTTGACGATTAGCTGGCCACGCTAAAGGAATCATCGTTTCTGTTTCAGTAACAAAATCTTTCACTTCAATCGCATCACCAATTGCATATATATGTGGGTCAGACGTTTGAAATTTCTCATTTACTTTTATCGTTCCTTTAACTCCTAGTGCTAACCCTGCATCCTTTGCTAAACTACTCTCTGGTTGTACACCAATTGCTAAAATAATCATATCTGTCTCTATAACTGAGCCACTTTTTAAACGTACAACATTCCCGCTCTCTTCTAATGCATCTACACCATCTTCAAAAACAAACTCAACATCGTGATTTTTCATATGCTCATGCACATATGCCGCCATTTCATAATCGATTGGTGGCATCACTTGATTTGCCATCTCTACAAGAGTAACCTCAATCCCACGTTCTCTTAAGTTCTCAACCATTTCCACTCCAATAAATCCGCCACCAATAACCATCGCATGATGTGGTTTCTTCTCATCAATATACGCTTTAATACGATCTGTATCAGGTACATTTCTTAACGTAAACAACGCCTTCGCTTCTTCAATACCCGGAATAGGTGGAACAATTGGTTTCGCCCCTGGTGAAAGAATTAAAATATCATATTGCTCGCTATATGTTTCATTTGTCGTTACATTCTTTATCGTAATTGTTTTCTCTTCTTTATTAATCTTTACTACTTCACTCAATACACGTATATCTAAATTAAAACGCTTCGACATTCTTTCAACAGTTTGTACTAATAATTTTTGTCTTTCTGCAATGACATCGCCAATATAGTATGGTAAGCCACAATTTGCGAATGAAATATATTCACCGCGCTCCACCATAATAATTTCATCTTCTTCACTTAATCGACGAAGCCTTGCAGCTACTGATGCGCCGCCGGCAACTCCGCCTACTACAACTATTTTTCTGGACATATTTTAAACCTCCATAGTATTTAATTTTCTCAAACCCCACACAAACCTATACCTGTATGGGTATATAATAAGATATACAAAGAGCATTTTCAATATATATGTTTTTCTTTCACAAATTTGAAACAAATAAAAAAGAACTTAGATATCTCCAAGTTCTCTTACGTATAGTTCTATAGCTTTCTGTACGATTACATCTGCTGTATTTTCCTCCGGTGGCATCAATAAATTTGTAACCGGCCCATACACAACAGGACTTAATTCCACTTCATAACCACCATATGAAATTTCTTCCTTTGTCGGCAAGTAACCAATATATCCGTTCATATATCCACCAAAGAAAGCCAATTCATTTTGAAGATTCTCTTTCACTTCTAATGCCGTTTCCGAAAAAGGTTCCATTGGTATACCTGAGAACATACCATCATTAATTTGAAACAATTGCACTTCTAAACTGCTCATTTGAATCGCTCCATTTCTCTATGTAACTCCCTTTTGTTTAAGAATAGCATATTTTACCTTTTTCCAAATAAAAAAGAACAGACATAGCATTCTATGTCCGTTCTTTCCGTCACACATACTTCCGATGCACCATCTTCCCATCATAAGAAAACACAACACCCTTACTCTCTACGATCGACTCCATATGCACCGTTCTTCCCCATAGCTGATGAAGATATGGCAATACCTTTTCTAAGTATTTTAAATCGAGCTCAATTCCTTCGTAACTATGTTTAATGTACAATTCTCCATTCTTTAAGTAGTCCCCGTCTTCTACTACTAAGTACGGGAAACCACCATTTGTCCGCATATTTACGAGCTGATCACGTACATGCTCCCACTCTTTATCTATTACTTTATATTCTTTTCCTTGACGCTGGAATAAGTACATATCTTCTCTCATTACGAGATCTTTATTTAAGTAGTTTCTTAAAAACGATACGTCCCATTCGATTTCGCGTACTTCAAAGATTTTGTCACGACCAGATCCTGGTTTGACACCTCGTCTTTTCATTTCTTCTGTCGGGTTGTTGTAGCGCTCCTCAATATCTTCAAACATTTTAATACCGAGGTAGTATGGATTAATGCTTGTTTTGGATGGCTGAACGACGCCCGCATTTAATTTCGCAAATTCAATTGCTTCATCAGATGTTAAGTCCATTTCGCGAAGTATGCGTTGATGCCAGTATGATGCCCAGCCTTCGTATTGCTAAGGTGCTTAACTGTTAAAAATTAACTCTAACAAACTTCATTATTGATTTTCTCGATTCTTATTAAAACTAAAATACCCATTGGCTTAGTTTAATAAAAAGTTAACAAAACTTTTTAAAAGGGTCTGATTTTTTATTTTTAGAAATATATTCCTAAAACCCACAACTTATAATATAATTATCTTTATAAACAGATATCAATTTTTTCGGAGGAGAATATAATGACAATAGCTGCAGTTGCACAAAACATTAATGCATTTAGAAATCATTTACAAGCAGAGGATTTCCACATGATGGAAAATGAAAATAATGATGGTTCTATTTTCTTTTCTACAGATCAAAGAACAGATAGCGGAGCAAATATACGCCTAGTGGTTGCATTTAGCAACGATTATACTAGCGTAGATATGTATTGTTTGAACATCGCACAGGTTAATAACCCTCTAAAAAAAGATGCTATACTAACACTGTTAAATGACTTGAATACAGATTATAGATTTGCAAAATTTACAATTGAAAATTCGAATTCTATTACTATTTCAATTCCTTTAGACTTTTCTGAAACTAATTTCGACCCTTCAGTAGTAATGAAACATCTTTTCGGGTTATATAATTGCGCAGATAAAGAATACCAAACTTTCATGAAGTTAATATGGGCTTGATTTAATAGATAAAAATAACGGGGAATCTTCCCCGTTATTTTTCAAATCACCTATTTTACTTTAATTAATACTTAACTATAAATGCCATCACACATACTTCCGATGCACCATCTTCCCATCATAAGAAAATACCACACCTTTATTCTCCACAATCGACTCCATATGCACCGTTCTTCCCCATAATTCATGAATATACGGGAGAACCTTCTTCAAATTTTCACTGAATGCAAACAAGAATTTATTTTGCATTTACACTTAAAATATTGTATATCTCTGTAATTACAATAGGTGACAAATCAAGCGAATCTAGATTATGTTCTTTTAACCACTCTATACATTGCTTAGGTGTTAAATCTGTGTCTACAATATATTCTGAGATAGCAATTGCTGATGTTCTAGTTAACCCTAAGCTCATCAAAGAAATTTGAGTCCCCTGAGATACACCAAATTCTAACCACAGGCTTAGCTCTGGAATATCTTTTACTATTTCCTCGTAACCATTACACTCTAAGAAATATTTTAAAATATCAATATAACATGAAGAATATTTAACAAATTTAAATCTTGCATACTCTTCGATATCCCTCATAGTATCTCTGATAACAGTTTGGAGATTTTTATTTTTCTCTTTCCAATACTTCCAGTTTCGATTAATTATCCTAGATAGACTATAACCTCTCATCCATTCCACAACTAGTAATGCATGCGGATATGTTATTGCCGCTGGATCTCCCGACAAAAATCCACTTATCTTCTCAACTATTCTACAATATTGATCCAATGCCTCATCACTCTCAGGTAGCAAAGGAACATATTGTTCGATTTCTTCGTCACACTCTTTGAAAAACTGTAATAATTTTTGCTGAGCAATTGGACTGACAGCGGGATTTTTCAGTATTATCTCCTTAGGAATCTCTATGTCTTGTAGAGATTCTGCGATTGTTTTTTCAACAATCTTTACGGTTTCTTTCTCGTATGAGTCTAAAAAAGGAGAATTATTCAGCCCATCATTTCTAATATGTTCTCCCAAGAAATAACCAAATCCATACTCTAATTCTGGATTACTACTTGCCTCTTTTCTCGGTGTCCCAGCCTCTATGAAGTCTATAAGTTGATCGATATTTTGGACAACCATATCAACACTTGGCTCTATCACATACTTTTTCTTGATACTTGGTGGTTCTCCATTCCAAAGCTTTGAATCAGTTACATCTACACATATAACATTACCTTGAAATTCCTTCCCTTGTCTGCCAGCTCGTCCAGCTAAGTTCCAAAAGTCAATTTCATTCATTGGTGTACCAATCCCTTTTTTAGGTCCTCTAATAAATATAGATTTTGCAGGCAAGTTCATTCCTTCAATAAGAGTGGATGTACATACTAAATATTTAATTTTCCCATTTTTAAATAACCGTTCTATCTCATTTTTTATAATTAAAGGCAAATTCCCATAATGAAAGGCTATACCTCTTGTTAATATTTCTGCTAATACATAATCTTTATTAATTACCTTTTTTATCAGCTTAATCAAATCATGTATTTCTTTATCAGTTGTATCTGCCTCATCTCCCCGTAAATCCCATAAAATTTTGGCACATTTCTCTGCCTCCGCAGGTGCATTAGCATAAATTAAATTTCCACCTTCCTTATTTCCTAATTCAAAAGCAACAAATGGTAACCTCTTGCTAACTTGAGTTGGACGATTTCTCATTGTAAACTTCCCTAAATATATCCTATTATCTTTTAAGCATAGTTCTATGTTCCATTGTGTGGGTTTCCTAGGAACTTGAGAAACCCATAGAAGATTTTGATTTACAGTAACTTGTTCAGTAACAATTGATTTTTTTAAGGAACCGCTCGTTGCTTTATTTAAAAATATTTCTGGATTAGATGTCATCGGACTAGAAAAAATAAATTTCGCTTCACTAGTTCGACGAATAATTTCTTCTATAACCTGTTGTAATAATATACCTCTAGAACCGTCTCCAATCTTTTGTGCCTCATCTACAATGATCATGCTAGGCTTTATCTCATGATTATCCAACAGCATCCATTGTAGCCTTTCTTGAGTTAATACAAAGACTACACTTTCATTTTCCATATCTTTCGGAAAGATTGGAACTGAAGTAACATAAACCTTTCCTAATTTATTTACAGATAAAGCTTTATGTAAATCGTATTCCACTTGTTGTATTAAAGCTCTTGTCGGCACAATATATACTATCACTTGATTGTTTTGCTTTTTTAAATACTGAATTAGCATTTGTAAAATTATAAATGACTTACCTGCAGAGGTGGGAGCGGAAATACTTGTCCAATCATTTTCCATAGCGCCTTTATAGGCATCCAATTGAAATCGATTAACATATAATAAATTATTTGTTCCTTGATCAAGTACAGAGTATTGTATTCCCCTCTTAATCATCTCTAGTTGAAAAGTTAATGGTACATTCTCTTTGTAAGTAGTAGGTATTAATTCTTTCTCCATAGCTAACTGGATAGTTGAAGCATTTGTCATAGAATCTAAAATGATTGTTGCAGCTAATTTTTGATTCTCGTTCGTCTCCAAAGAATTTAAACAATATTGAGCAATTCTATAAGCTACATCTAAATGTTCACCATTATCTGATTTAGCAAGAATACTCCCACATAAAAGCATATATTCCCAGTCAATTACCTTTTTCATAAACTCATTATTTTCCGTATTGATATTTACAAATTGTAATGTAACAGATTGCACTACCACAGGCAAAAGATTTTCTTGAAATCCATCTAAATTATATAATTTATGAACTAACCTTTTTTTAGACATTAGCAAGCTCTCCTAAGAAACTATCTCTAAATGTTTTTACACATGGGAATGGAACTAAAAACACTTCTAAAATAAAAGAATCTAGAGGTGTTCTGTTTTTTATTTGTTTTTCTAATTTCTTTTCCCACCTTCCTAACTCATCTTTAATTTCATTTAAAACACTATCTTCATCCTTAGAGTTTGGCACTAGTGGATAAGCACCATTATCAAACCCAATCAGACAAACACCTCTATATTGCATTTTTTTAAAGGAAGGACTATTTGGATTAAGAAAATCTAATATTGCATCTTCTAATTCCTCGTTACATAAATCCAGATTATCTGTTATCAATTGTAAATCTCTATTTTGTGAAGCTTTTGTACCACCATCATCAAATAAAAATGGCTTTAAACTATCTAAACAATTCTTTAGTGCACTATCAAATGATTTATACAACTTAGATTCTCCCCAGTACAGGGCAAGCTTTTTAGTATTTCTGTCATACCCTATATGAATACCGTCGGCTCCGTGGTAATGCATTTCAGAACTTGTTTTCAAAGGCATTTTACATAAAAGCTGTGGCAGTCCTAAGAAAGCTTGAACTAACATATATAACAGCATTTCACCACCTTCACCAGACTTCTTCAGACTGGTAAAAAGCTGCTTCGCTTTCATCTTCAACTCAACTGTGTTTACAGTAGTATTTGATTTCTGATCTTTTTCTTGAGCCTCCATAATTTCACTTCTAGGAATTGCATAATCAATTAATCTTGCTGCAACTGCTCTTGCCAAATCTTTTACTCTAGGTTGATCATTCCCATTAAAACCAATCATATAACAATGAATATTCGATTGAACATCTGTCAACTTCTTATTGAATGCTACATTGGTTAAGAAAGCATTCAGCTCACTTCCCTTTTCTCTCTGCAAATTTCCAATAATTAAGTCTAGTAGATCTCCTGATGCATATTCTTCTTTTAAGATTTCCATCTTCCCCTCCAAGATCGCTATTATATTTACAAACAAATCCCAATACATAATTTTACAACAGTAAACTACTATTTTAAATAATTAAAATAAAAAGCAAGCATTAAGCTTGCTTTCACACTCACACATACTTCCTATGCACCATCTTCCCATCATAAGAGAAAACAACACCCTTATTCTCCACAACCGACTCCATATGCACCGTTCTTCCCCATAGCTGATACATATAAGGCAATACTTTCTCCAAATACTTCAAATCAAGTTCAATTCCTTCATAATAATGCTTTAAGTATAATTCACCAGTTTTTAAGTAATCTCCATCTTCAACCATCAGATATGGAAAGCCACCGTTTGTTCTCATATTTACGAGTTGATCTCTTACATGTTCCCACTCTTTATCTACTACTTTGTATTCTTTCCCTTGCCTTTGGAACAAGTACATATCTTCTCGCATAACTAATTCTTTCGTTAAATAATTACGAATGAAGGATGTATCACTGTCCATCTCACGCACTTCAAAAATCTTCTGCTTACCTGATTCAGGTTTTATTCCTCTTCTTTTCATTTCCTCAGTTGGATTGTCATATCGCTCTTCAATATGCTCAAACATTTTGATTCCGAGGTAGTACGGATTAATGCTTGTTTTTGAAGGCTGAACTACACCCGCATTTAATTTTGCAAACTCAATTGCTTCACTTGAAGTTAAATCCATTTCTCGTAAAATCCTTTGATGCCATAGACTTGCCCAGCCTTCATTCATAATTTTCGTTTCCATTTGTGCCCAAAAGTAAAGCATTTCTTCGCGCAACATCGTTAAAATATCCCGTTGCCATTCTTCCAACTCACGACTATATTCTTCGATAAACAACAATAAATCTTTTTCTGGTTGCGGTGGGAATTTCTTTTTTTTACGGATAAGTGGAGATTCTCTCTTTTTCTTCGCATCATCTAAACCCCATAAATCATCATAAACCGTTTTTCTTGTTTCTTCTTTTTCTTCCACATACATATCATCTATTGTCCACGCTAGTTTATTTCTTACCAATGAAGGATCAATGTGTTCTTGAATCGCCAGTACCGCATCTAAAAACTTTTCGACTTCCTGTCTTCCGTATTCGTGCTCATATGCTTTTATTCTTTCTGCGGTCGCAGCCATACTTTCGACCATGTCTCGTTTAGTATTTGAAAATCTAATATTATTTTTGAAGAAATCACAATGTGCCAGCACATGTGCAACAATCAACTTATTTTGAATAAGGCTATTTGTATCTAATAAGAACGCATAACATGGATTCGAGTTAATTACCAATTCATAAATTTTGCTTAGTCCTAGATCATAATGAAGCTTCATTTTAAAAAATTGTTTTCCAAAGCTCCAATGTGAAAAACGAGTAGGCATTCCATATGCCCCGAATGTATAAATAATTTCAGCAGGACAAACTTCATATCTCATCGGATAAAAATCCAGCCCAAATCCCGTCGCAATTTCTGTAATTTCATCGATAGCATATGCAAGTGCACGATCTTGACTCATTACGTTTTCCCTCCTCTTCTCCTATACAGTAAATATATGAGACAAGAATAGAAAACATGAGACAAGTTTATCTTACTTAATGTTTATAATTCTAAAAATTGGAAAAAATTACTTTAAGAAGGGTGCTACACAAAAGAAAAGAAAACTAAAATTACATTTTAAAAGGAGGACAAGTCGTGCTTTCTAGAGTTGTAAGTAATTTAACTGGTGGAGTTGTTGGAGGAGCCTCTGGGGCATCTTTATTAACAGGATTAGGGTTAGTATGTGGTGGACCTGTAGGTGCAGCAATTGGTTTTGGTGTTGGCTCAATTACAGGAACAGCTGCAGGTGCTATTGCTGGAAATGAACTTGCAAAACAAATTGAAGACTGTAAATAGTAATTCAATATAAAATAATAGAGGTGAAAAACATGGAATGGGATAAATTTTCTGAAGGTGCTTCTGTAGGTTTTGATAATTTTATTGAAGTAGCAAAAGGTGAAAAAGACCTCCCTACTGCTATGCAGGACATTAAAGATCATTTTACAGAGGATAAAAACTAAATTCAACCTCAAAACCAAGCTATATCAAGCTTGGTTTTGAGGCTATATACTATGCCATCTTTCTTAGAATCTTAATAATATTACCTAAGCAAATTTACAATAGTAATGCTATAACAGTAACTTTATCCTAGTAAATAATAGAAAGGCATATTTAATCACTATGATCGAATATACCTAATAAAAATCGATTCTTTTCTACAAATCTTTGAAAATGGGACAAGACCGAACAAGTTCTAAAACCGAGAGGATCATTTATGTTTTTCCTAAAAACCGAGAGCGCTAAAATTTGAAAATGTAGCAACTATGCGAAATGGACAAGAACCCTTGAAACCACTAGGGACAAGCACTCCTTGTCCCCTTTTTCTCGGTAATAACAAATAACAGCGATCGCTAGCACTTGTTATTACCGAGAATTCCATCAGCTGTATGTATCTAATATTGCGCTAAAACCGAGATTTATTTTATCACTTCAAGTAGTTTCATAGAAAATATAAGAACGAGTTTTAGCGAAGGGGAGCATAATTTGATTGCAACTCTTTATTGACTTTCAATCAAAGTAGCCGTTCTCAGCCTGTACAAATTAATAAAAGCTTGTCCATTTATTGATACTACAACTTTTCGGTCATCTTTATCTTCTTACCGAGCCGATAGCTTGTACACACTTGATATATCAACACATTAGATCATCTATTTTTGTTCATTTTTCATTACAATCCTAAGAAGGATTGTAATGAGAAATAAAGTAAATGTATCGTCATCTGCCAGCACAATATATGCTTCTCATTTATTTTCTCACAAATCTTGAGCGAAGTGGAAAATTTATTTTTGGGATACAGAAACTCCCTACACAAAACAAATAAACCACCTATTCATGGTAGGTGGTTCATTCACTGATTAAGTTTTCATATATTTTGTAATCTAAGCGCATATCCCTCGATACATATACCGCCTTAACAAATTGTAGTAAAAAATTTCGCATGGACTTTTCGTTTTCTGGGTCAAATGAAAAGTTGAGTAACTCATCTTGATATTGATTTTTCAGTGCATTCATTACAATGTTTAAACTTTCTTGTTTATCCTCTAACAGTTGCTGTTGCTGCTTTATTTCCTCCAAGTCATTATGCTTTTGTGATCTTCCTGTAAGCAATATTTCTACAAGCTTACTATTCCAATCATCTTGTTCATCCTCTTTACCTAATACATCTTCTGTATGATTCGCTTTAAGACCCTTTCCCGTTGTTATGTCCTTGTATAATTGACTAATCTTTTTATCTAACACATCAATATTTTCAATGAGTTTGATTCGTTTATTCGCTAATTCTTTTTGAACATTAGTAATTTCTTCATGTTCTTTTTCAATTTGCAACTGCGTTTGTTGTATCAAGTTTTCTCGATGTTTTTCTAATAATTTTTTTAAAACTCTCCCCACATCTTCTTTGAACTTATCATGTATTTTTTCTGTTTCTAACTTCAAACCACAATTTCTACATTCGTATAGAATCTTTCCATACTCCACTTTTTCGCCATTTTTACGTTTACTTTTCGTTTTTTGATTTTTTGTTTTGAATGGCAGTTGACACTCGTTACAATGCAATATATCTCGTAACCAGAAAGGAGTGCTGCTTTTTCGTACCGTTTGACTTTTTCGTCTCTCAACATATAAATAAAAACAATATTCCCATTCGTCTCGCGACATGATTGCTGGAATACTTTCTTGTTTTTTAGACCACGTCCATGTCTCCATTTTCAACTGGAGCTTACCTTTTACATAACGATTCATCGTCATATGTCCTGCATAGAAAGGATTCGTAATAATATATTTAATTTTGTCTTTGTACCACTTCTGCCCTATATCCCGCCTATCTGCAATGAGTTTATTTGCAATTTGCTGGAGCCCATATCCTAATTTAAATAAACGAAAAATCTCCTGTACAACTTCCACTTTTTTACCTGTAATTTCAAAAAGTTCTGTTTCTTTATCGTAAATATATCCATACGGTGCCTGTCCACCAGTCCATTCACCATTTTCTATTTTACTGCTAAATGTATCTCTTGTTCGTTCTGCAATTAGTAGAGGTTCAATTTGAGTCAACGCATCCTTTATTGTCAGAGGAACAATTTCTCCTACTGTATATATTTCTCTCGTACTACTTAAAACAACTGGCATTCCGAGCCTTTGCATTTCTGTTCGAAGCTCATTATGTTCTTGCGTATTCCTCGCAATTCTGTCATTTTTATAAGAAACAATACAATCAAACTTATTTTCCTTAGAATCTTTTATTAATCTCTGCAAATCCTTCCTTTGATCCATCGGCACCTTAACAGCAGACGTCTTCGGATCAATATATATATTATTGTCTAATAATTCACAGCCATAATCCGATAAAAATTTTCTTACGTCGTGGATTTGCGCATTCTCATCTTGTTTACCCGTGGAATATCGAGCGTAAAGCGCTATTCTACTTCCCTTTTTCAATATGTCTTCAAGACGTTGATAAGCTATTTTCTGGCTCACAATAAACCTCCTGTACCATCATAAAAGGATGTTTAAAAATAATATGATACTCATAATCACTGATATAAATCACTTCAATTATGTCACGATAAAATTCTTTTCGTTTTTCTTCGCTTAATTCCAAAATGATATTTTCATATTTCAAATCATTACACCATTGCTGCGCTTGTTCTTTAATATGCTTGATTTCATATAATCTTTTTTGTAACTTCACTAATCGATTTTTCTCTTCTTTCAACTCATCGTAAGTCAAATCCATTTCTTTTTTATGATGAACACTTTCGTTTTTTAACCATCGATCAATTTTTTTCGCAAGCTGTATTTCTTGATTACTTACTATTCTTTCCTGTTCTTTTATCCATTTTTGTAGCTGTTCAACACTTTTCTGTTGACTACGTTTATATAATTTTTCAAAATCGCTTCGAAGCATCTTTGTAAAAAACTCTTTTCCATGTCTTATAATATCTTTTTCGATGCTATCAGCTACTACAAATACATTATGCTCTTTACATTCATAAACTTTATACTTTTTCCTATTTCGCATTCTTTCATTCGTAGTCAAATCTTTTCGGCATTCATAACATTGCAGGATTTCTTTTAACGGAAACCGAAATTTAGCTACATTAGGCTTTCGTTTGACTAGCATACCTAAAATTTTATCGTTGGCTTCGTTCCACTCTTCTTCATTAACAATCGACAATTCAGTTAAATATCTAGGTATCGACTGATTATTTGAATTCATTTTTTGCGTTCCCATGTACAACGGATTAGACACCGTTTCAAGGATAAGTTGTTGATGCCAGCTTGTTTTTCTCTTCAGCTTTCCTTGTGCATTAAAATCACGATACAGTTCCTGTAATGTTTTATATTTATCACTCAAAATTGCATCATATATTTCTCTTACAATCTTTAGCTCTGGTTCTATACGTTCAATAAATGTACTACTGTTATCTCGTTTTTTCGTTTTATAACCAAAAGGCACATTACCTGATGATTTACCTGATATAAAATTCGCAATTCTAGTTTCCATAATCCGTTCAGCAATTTGTTTTCCTTCATGCTCATTCATGGCACCTAAAATACACTCAAGATATTCACCGATTGCAGTATATGTCATAGGAATTTCATTTTCAGATGCAAAACAAACTTCAATATTATACTCTTTGAACAACTTATATAGTTCCAAGTGTTCATTTAAATTTCTAGCTAATCGATCTCTCTTATATACAAGAATTCGTTCAATCGTTCCCTCTTTAATATCTTGTATTAACCGCGCCATATTAGGACGATCTAACAATTTAACCTTTCGAGATGATACATATTCATCTGTATATTCTTCATGAATTGGTAATTTCTTTTGGACACTGTAATGAACCACTTTTGAGCGTTGCATTACAATCGAATTCTCTTGGAGCGTTGTTGAACTTCTATAATAAGCAACTGTTCGTTTCAATACTGAAACTCACCTCCTTCTTTATTTTCAATATACGCTTGTCCATCATTTTTAGAAGTTTCTTTTAGTACCTTTTCTTTTACGCACTCGATATATAAATCAAACCATTTTTGCGCTGCTTCAGGATCATGAACATATTGTACGGAACCAAGTGTTAATTTTTTCATTTCTTTCATCTTTGACATTTCAATCATTCCCTTTCCGTTTATATCTTTTTATAAGGAGCTGAACAAATTTGTTAGAAAATGTAGGAGCAACCATTCGTATGTTACGCGAAAAAAAAGGCATTAGTTTAAATAATTTCGCAGCTACACTTGATGTCTCAGCAGGATATTTAAGTCATTTAGAGACTGGTAAAACAGATAACATTCCTCTTCGACTTCTTCCAAAACTTCAAGAAGAATTAGGGTTATTTAGCTCAATCCATTCATTAAATGAAACGGAACAAAATTTTGTTTTACAAGTAAATGCCATGCAAGAACCTTTATTGAATTTGCATCAACAAAACCCAGAAGCTGCTGCTTTTTTGCTTGAAACATTAGAAAAAGGACTCAATATCTTCCAACAAAACTTGAAATAATTTCTATGCATAGTATAGACACCTATCGGAAACTTATTCATAAATAAAAATAAAATGTTCATAAATATGAATACAAACAGAAAAAAGGGAGAGTCTATCCAATGAAGGATGCACTCTCCTTTTGCTGTTTCATTTCAATTTGAACTTGCTCTATATTACATTTACTTTCATTACATTGGAGGAGGTGAACGGCTGCTAAACTTTTCAATTGCTTTTCAAATTGAAAAAACTTCTCGGACAACTTACATAAATCCGATTCACTCAGAAGTTCTAATGAATTGTGAATATGCATCTGTTCATTTTTGACTCGAATCGAGATTGTGACGTTTCCATCTGTCATTTGCAAATCCCCCCCTATAAGAACATACCTATGCGGGGAGAAGATGAGGACAACCCTATAACTTGTTCTATCATGTTGAACTTTTTCTTTCATATACATATGGACAAGGAGGTGTTTTTTTATGAACGAACAGTCTTCTCAATTTATTGCGTTATACTGCCGAGTTTCCACAGATGACCAAGCAAAAGAAGGCGTTTCATTAGAAGAACAACAAGAACGTTTAGAAGCCTATTGCCGCGCGATGGGTTGGGGTGAAGATGTCGTCGTTTATGTTGAAGATGGCTACTCAGCTAAAAGCACCGACCGCCCACATTTAAAGAGACTTATTGAAGATGTAAAAGCTGGTGAAATCAAAAAAATCATTGTAACAAAACTAGATCGAATGAGTAGAAAATTATTAGACTTGCTCACATTAATTGATTTATTTCAAGAACACGATGTTTCATTCGTTTCTATTAGTGAGTCATTCGATACAAATACACCATCGGGGCGGTTAACTCTTCAAGTATTAGGAGCAGTCGCCGAATTTGAAAGAGAACGCATTCGTGAACGTGTCTTTGAAAATATGTATCATGCTGCTTCTAAAGGAAAATGGCTTACACAACACCCTTTTGGTTATCGATTAGAAAACAAAGAACTCGTTATTTATGAAAATGAAGCAAAAATTGTTCGAGATATATTCATTTGGTACACACAAGAAGGTCACGGTTTCTATGCGATTGCAAAAAAACTAAATTTACTAGGCATCCCTTCTCGGCAAAATAAACAGTGGTCTATTCGTTCCGTCAAATTACTACTATCTAATCCTGTATACAAAGGGACTGTAGTTTGGAATCGAAAAGATCGATCAAAGAAAAAAGAACAATTCAAAAAAGAAGACGAGTGGGTTATCCAAGAGAATGCTGCTCCAGCCATTGTTACAGATGAATTATGGAATGAAGCTCAAAAACGGATGCAAACTTCTACCCTTGCTCCACGCGCTCAAACAAGCCCACACCTTCTAGGAGGATTACTGAAGTGTGGAAAGTGCGGATCTGGAATGAGCATTGGTTGGTCAGGCTCAACGAAAAATCGTTACAGAGTGTACAGATGCTCAGCTAATAAAAATAAAGGAACATGTACGAGCAAGCAATATAAAGCTCATCAGTTAGAGGAACTTTTCAAAAAAGGGCTATCCAATCTATGTGAATCGTTTAGCTTTTCATTACATCCTTCATTATCTTTACAGAAAAGACAAACAGACGTAACAAATCAGATGAAACTGGCAACCGCCAAAAAGAGGTATAAACGAAAAGTTGAAGCTTTTACTGCAGGGTTAATCGAGTTAGAGGACTTACAAGAAGAAAAAAGAAGACTAGAAACTTTAGAACTCGCATTACAACCTACTACTGAATTAAATGAAAACATCAATTTACCTCAAATAGAAGAATGGATGAAAAGTAAATTAAAAAACATCTATGATGCATTATCAATCGTTCCTGTTGAAGAGTTAAAACCGCTCATACAAACGATTATTGAAAAAGTGATTCTACATAGCGAAGAAGAACTAGAAATTGTTTTACAACCTATTATATAAATATGGAGGCTTCATCATGAATACACATCATTTATCATCAACAAGCGGCAAATGGATTCCACATATTCAAATGCCGCATACTCCTCCTAATAAGGAAGCTCTATTAACAATGGCAAAACATTTAAACATCCATCCAATATTTTTGTATCATTTACATCTTCATGGTTATGAGCAATTTGAAACAATTGAACGATTTCTTGTTCCAAATTGGGAACATTGCCATTCTCCGTTTCTTTTACAAGATATGAAAAAGGCGGTATATCGAATTTTCAAAGCGATTCAAAACAAAGAAAACATCATGATCTTTGGTGATTATGATGCGGATGGTATTACGTCTTCAACTTTATTATATAAAGGCTTAAAGAAGTTGAATGCCAATGTAACAGTACGACTTCCAATCCGTTCAGAAGGTTATGGATTATCCGCAAAAGTGATGAATGAATTACCTTCAAACATTTCTCTTATTATTACAGTCGATAATGGTTCATCCGCCCACGAAGCTATGCAAGTTGCTAAACAAAAAGGAGTAGATGTCATTGTTACAGATCACCATGACATTTTACAAGGTTATCCTGATTGCTATGCATTCATTAATCCAAAAAGAAATGATGACACATATCCCTTTCCATTTCTTGCTGGAGCTGGCGTGGCACTCAAAGTTGTACAAGCTCTATTTGAAACAATCAAACAACCCTTTTTAAAGTATTGTAGTGAATTAATTGAACTAGCAACAATCGGAACTATTGCCGACTTGATGCCATTAAAAGACGAAAACCGTATTATCTGTTCATACGGATTAAAACAAATGAATAGTAATCCAAGCCCAGCTCTCAAAACACTATTCAAACTTTTAAAAATAAAAACAGTCGATAGTAGTACGATTGGATTCCAAATCGGTCCACTTTTTAATGCAACAGGACGGATTGCAGATCCAAATATTACAGGTGAAATGCTTAGAAACAATGAAACAGATCAAGCAAAATGGACTGAACTATTATGTATCAACAATCAACGTAAACAAATGACAAAAGAGCAGTTCCTAATCGCAGAAGAAACCATTTTCCAGGATCAGTTACATAAGGACAACGTAATTGTTGTTTGGGGAGATTTCCACCCTGGCATAATCGGATTGATTTCATCTCGTATTTCCGAAAAATATAAAAAGCCTTCCATCGTTATCTCTAACACAGGGACAGGGTCTGCACGAAGCGTTAATAAAACAGACTTCTCTATCGTAAAAGTCATTCAAGATTGCCGAGACTATTTGAAAAAATACGGAGGGCATCGAGCAGCTGCAGGATTATCAATACCAATGAAAGAACAGCATCTTCTTTTATTCCGTTCAGCTATTCAAGAAGCTGCAAAAACACAAACCTGCCTAATTCCACCAACCTATTACTTATCGAAATTACCAATAGACAAATTTTCAGAACAGCTCTTTCGAGATTTGTACACATTAGAACCTTTCGGGATGGAAAATCCTAAGCCTATCTTCTTAAGTCAAAATACTAAACCTTCTTTTGTTAAAATGCTTGGGGAAGATCATTTATTATTTGGGATTTCTTCAAAATGTGTATTTGGTTTTCAAAAAGGGGATTTATATGAACAAATAAAAAAATCTCGTACCATGCATTGCCTTTATACAACTAACTGTTACCACCAAAAAAATTTCTTAATCCAGCAAATATCATTGTAAAAAAACAGGTTGAAGAACTAATTACTGTTCTTCAACCTGCTCTTTTTCTGCTTCCTCTTTTGGTTTTTCAAATTTCTTTAAGATACTTTCCCTATTCTCCACAAGATGTTTCACTTGAGCTTTCACAAAAGGTTTCCATGTATCATAGGGCTTATTCCCACTATGACAGTAATACTTCGATTCCGTTCCCCTAAGCGATCCTTTCAATTTACCATCTTCCTCAAAAATCTGCTTTAACAAATAATTATATAATACTTGCTCCTGTTGTTGAGTTATTTCTTCTTTTAAATATTTATCCAGTACCTCTTGAAATACATCAAATGTTACTTTTTCCACTTTCGCATTTTCCATATGATTTTTCTGTGACACATCGTTATTAACATTCTCTCTATCACTAGCTATTTCCTTATCCTTTTGCTTTCGTAAAGGTAGTTTTTTATTTTCATCAAGCAATCGTATCTTCTCTTCAATTAATAAATACTTTTCTTTCTGTAAAGTTTCATTCTTCTCTTGTAACTTCCGATTCTCCTTTACCAAAGATTCAACTTGCCCCAATAGTAATTCACTTTGCTTTTGAGATAATTGAAGCTGTACCTTCCAGTCTTCAGGAATATGTACATTGCCCGCCATAGGAAAAATCTTTTCTTTCTGTTCCAATGTACTAACTTTCTCCCTCAAATCGTGTAATTCACTCTGCAATTCTTCATTACGAAAAAATAGTTTTCTCAAACCTGGCTTCATTCTTTCAATAAAATCCTCTAAATCTTTTTCATGAATCCGCCAACCTTCCTTACGATTCACACTCACCTCACCCACAATCTTCCCCTCCCGTAACCACCTTGTGATCATCTGCTTCGAGCTCGTAATATCGTAACTTTTCAATACCTCCAATGCTTCATTCACGTTATACCAACGTGCCATTGTTCATCTTCCTTATCTTTGTAATGTTATGAGAATAAAGTTACTATTACTGTATGCGGGTAAAGTTACAGGTATAACAAAAAGGACATCTGGAATTAGATGTCCTTTTATTAACTTATTTAACTTTTTCTTGTAATACTTCTTTGAGTAGTTCAATAGCACTTTCTTCGGTTGAATCGTTTGTGCCGAGTTCACCACGAAAGGCTTTGAAGAGAACCGATTGTTTAGTTTGTTCTACTTTCTCTAACGCATCTTCTAATAAACTCTTTGTAACACTTTCTTCTTGCAAAGCTTTTTCGATAAAGGAGACAATTTCTTCTTGAATATGCTCTGATGGTACTGGAATAAATATCTTTCCCAATTCTTTTTTATTAATTTTAGGTAGCACCGACCTAGACCCAGCTGTAGACGCTTGCTCTGTAAAAACAGGCGAAAGCATGTACCAAAATAAATATTTAGTATTTAAATCCGTCTCAATCGGGTACATATCTGCACTACATAAACCATCAAATTCAGCAACAACAACTTTTGAAAGATACGGACGAATTTTCGAGTATAATATTTGTCCTTCATAAAAATAATGCTTAGAACTTTTAACCTTAGCCTCTTCAATTGTTTTATACTCCAAAAGGCTCCCTGTCCCTTTTCCTATATTATCTGGAGCAATATGAGGTAACTGCCCATACAATTTTGGATCAACTAAATTTGAACATACTTTAGCAATGTCATCAAATCTCTTCCAGACCCAGTTTTCGGGGATTCCATAGGGCTGTTCTTTGCCACTATTTTGATTATAAATATTACAGTTTAACTCTCCACGAAACGCCTTATCTAAAATAGCCGTACGACGAAGCTCAAATGTTTCCTTTGCTCCTTCAATCAAAGCTTTTGCTTCCTCAATCTTTTCTAACAATCGCTCTATTTTCTCAACAATACATTTTTGCTCACGAAGAGTAGGAAGAGGATATGGAAATTCCTTAATAATTGTTTGAGAAATATTTGGTTGTGCTCCACCTTTCCCCATTTCAATCAATTTCTTTCTCTGAGACAAAAAATAATAAAACATAAATTTTTTATCCGTTACGGGGTATGGAACTCCTACCGCACAGGCTTGATTAGTCGCGGCATCCATTCCCAGTATTCCAAGTCTCCCTATTGTTGCACCATACATAGCAATCGCTACTGAATCTTTTGGGAAAAGTTTAGCGCTGGATTTTTTTAACCCTTCTTCTGTAATCTTCTCTTCTGAGTCAAATATAATTTTATCCCTCAACTCACCTGTTTTTAACCAAGGTATGCTTCCATTGTAATATTCATTTTTTTTTCGAGAAGGTGTACCTCCAGATCCCCATTTCGCAACAAACTCTGATTTTACCCAAATCCAATTCTTAGGCACTTCGTACGCCTGCTCTTCTGTAAAAGTCATTGCCTCATTTAATAATTCCTCGATGGTCTTTTTTTTCTTACTCATTACTTAACCACCTCAGCCTTTTCCACCGCTTTCAATTCATCTACAACTTCATTTAATAATGTAATAGCTTGCTGTAACTTACCAATCGCTTCTTCTGCCGATTCAATTGGATCTGGTAAGTTCTCATATGCAGATAATGATTCATCAGCAATTAATCCAATATCTAAACTATCATCTTTTTTTGCAATCTCTTCGCGTGTAAATACATTCCATCTTTCATCTTCTACAATCGAACGATCCTCAGCAGTGTATGCTTGCATAAACTCTTCAAAATGTGCTTCCGTTAATGGGGTACGTTTTCCGAATGATGGCATATTTGTACGAAGATCGTATACCCATACTTCTTTTGTACTATCTCGATCTGTTTTTTCTCTTGTAAAGAATAATACATTTGTTTTTACGCCTTGTGCGTAGAAAATTCCTGTGGGTAAACGTAAAATTGTATGTAGATTACATTTATCCATTAAGTCACGACGAATTTGCGCACCAATCCCACTTTCAAATAATACGTTATCTGGTAAAACAACTGCTGCACGCGCATTTCCATCATCTTTTAATGCATTATAAATAAGCTGTAAGAAATTTAACTGCTTATTCGATGTTTCAAATGTTAGGTCATCACGAGTAGCACGCTCTCCACCTTTTTTCGTACCAAACGGAGGGTTCGTTAAGATTACATCAAAATTCTTTATCCATTTTCCGTTACTTGATAATGTATCTCCTTGCTCTAAACGTCCTTCGATTCCATGGAGTAATGCATTCATTAAAGCTAAACGATGTGTATCCTTTACAAGTTCCATCCCTGTAAATGCTTCTATTTTTTGAAACTCAGCTTGTTCTGGATCAATATCAAAGTAATCATCAGTTTGATTTTTTAAGTATTGATCCGCTGCAATCATAAAACCAAATGTACCTGCTGCTGGGTCACTACATTTTTCTCCGATTTTAGGATCAACAAGCTTAACCATCAAATCAATTAATACACGCGGTGTAAAGTATTGACCTGCCCCTGACTTCGTTTCACTTGCGTTTTTTTCTAGTAAGCCCTCGTATAAATCACCAAGCCCTTCTTTTTCTGCATTGTACCAATCTAAATTATCAATTGATTTAATGATTTTTTCTAAGTTCTTCGGCTCAGAAATGCTTGTACTTGCATCGGCATAAATTTTTCGTAAAATACTATTGTCTGAACTTCCAAGTTCTAAAAGAAGGCGTTGATAATGTTCTTTTAATTCTATTCCTTCACGAGAGGCTAGGTTCTCCCAGCGATACTCTTCTGGAATTACATGCTCTATATTCACTCTATCTTCATCAGAGGAATTTCCCTTCTCATTCATCATCTTCAAAAATAAAATGTATGTTAATTCTGTTAGGTATTGTTGATATGTAATACCATCATCACGAAGTACGTTACAAAGATTCCATAGTTTTTGTACAATTTCTTGGTTGTTCATTTATTTTCCCTTCCTTTACATGAAAAGTGTGCCTCATAATAGAGGCACATTGTTAACTAATATATAAGTAATCATTTATAGTATACACAATCTTGTCAATCTCTTCTCCAAATTCGCGTTTTAACATGTTATAACCACCACGACTACGGAATGGTTCTTCTGAAAACGCATCTTCTGGAGTCGGTGCTAACACTGGTACTTGTAATAACTGTTTTTCAATCCGCTCCAACCATTTTTGTTGGCGTGGTGTCCAATCATGTAAGCTGTATACCTTCTGCATCGCACGTTTAATGCGTGCTTCGTGATCCACTAATGCATCGCCGAGAGCTGCTTGACGAATAAATGTAATAATGTCCGCTGCAATGTCCTCATTTTTCGTTTGCTTCCACGCTGTTTGTAAGTGAGATTGCTTAAACCCTTTCGTTTCAAGGATCGTAATTAATTCGCGCAAATCTTGACGTGTTAGTTCTTTTGGGCGTGTACACACAATTTGCAATGCAGGGATTAAGTTGATGTTTTCTTTTACAAAACGTTCAAATCCTTCAAGATAATCTTCAGGACGATTATTCCCTTCCCCATATCCACGCTCTACTTTCGTTACACGATCATCATGGTTAGAAATATATATTTTTTCACCTTGTGTACGATATTGTGAAACATATTCAAATAAAAGTTCTTGTTTTCTTGCTACTTCTGGTGTTACAGATTGTAATTCATGTGCCCAATCATCAATGCTTTTCCCATTCGTCAATTCTGTAAATTTCTGCTTCGCTTCTTCTGGCAGACGTTGTTTCTTGCGTTGTATTTTTGCGATAAGTTGATCACGATAAAAATCCGCTTCTTTTTCATCATTAGCGTTTGCTAATGACTGATACAAATCATCAATTGAATAATTTTGTTGTTTCACAACAGGTTTCATGTCTGTGTATGATTTTAAATTATCATAAATACCAACTGCATCATAAATATTGAAATGAGTTTTTCCAATATCAGTACATAAACGCGTTGCACGTCCTAACATTTGATCATACAGAATACGAGATTGCACGCGGCGTAAAAACACTAAGTTTGTAATAGCAGGTACATCAACACCTGTCGTTAACAAGTCTACTGTAACGACAACATTCGGTAAACGCTCGTTTTTAAAACGTTTAATCGCATCAAGTGGTTTATGAATATAACCTGTAATTTTCATGATAGCATCATCTTCCACTTCATCACCGCGCTCTTTGTAAGCCTCTTTTAATAGACGTACAATCGTATCAGCATGTGCATCATTTACTGCGAAAATTAACGTTTTCTCCTTACTAGTTGGATCGATATAATCAGTTAACTTGTTTAAAACAGCGCGATTAAAAGGCTCCGTGATTACTTTTCGGTTGAACTGTTCTACTTCAAATTGAACTGTATCTTCCATCTCTTCTAATTTTAGTTCTTGTTGGTCGACATCGTACACTTGTACTTCATCACCCTTCTCGAACTTAATCCCTGCTTCCATTAGCTCGGTTTTAAACACATACGGTGGCTCATGGTCCACTAAGTATCCATCTAATACTGCTTCACTATACGAATACTTATAAATCGGCATACCAAAAATATCTGTCGTATGAAGGGCTGGTGTTGCCGTCAATCCTAAGCATGCTGCGTCAAAATAATCGATTACACGACGATATTGACTAATATAATCATTTTGATCACGGAATTCCATTTCCTCTTCTGACATCTCGCGATCACTTGTATAGCCGCGGTGCGCTTCATCAACAATAATAAAATCATATTGTCCAACTGTTGGTAAGTTTGCATTGTCACTATAAAACAGACGCTGTACCATACCTTGTACCGTTGCAATATGTACTTTCGTTTCTATCTCAGGTGATATATGTTCTAATGTTTTCACATCATATATATCCGTAAATGCAAGCCCCTCAAATTTTGTATCTTTCAAAGAGTCTTCTGTTTGTGTCCCCAATGATTTACGGTCAACTAAAAATAGAATTCGGCGACACTTTTTCGTTTTTATAAGGCGATACATTAATGCAATCGCTGTACGAGTTTTTCCCGTCCCCGTTGCCATCGCAACTAGCATTCTCCGCTTGCTTTCCTTTAAACCACTTTCTACAGACAGCACGGCATTTTGTTGGTAAGGACGTAAACTAAATTTTTCAATACTTTCTTCTTCTAGTTTCTTATCAGCATCCTGGTCATCTTGTTCTAACAGCATCTGTAAATCCATAGGAGAGTGCCATCCTTCTAATGGACGTGAATGCTCTAATCGTTTACGAGAATCCCAGAACCAAATACCAGATTCATCTTTTAATTGTTTTAAATACGGACGTCCATTTGTTGCGTATAAAAATGGAGCTTTGTACTCACCCGTTGTTGGCATTAAGGTTTCATCTTCATGCTGATAAACATTACGGGCATAGAACTTCGTCTGGCTATCTAATACAGAAGCAATTTTTTTATGTTTTGCTTTAGCCTCAATAAAACCAACAAGTTGTTTACCAATAAATAAGGCGTAATCTGCTCGACCACCTTTAACAGTCCACTCAGCGATCGCCATATTTCGTCCCTTTTCTGGACGTGTACCATTTTGGAAAGTGAGATTAACACTATCAGCTTCCCAACCAGCTTGACGTAACTTTTCATCAATAATTGTTCTCGTCTCTTCTTCGGATAAAAGTAAACGATTCACATATTTTTTTGAAATACGACTACGTCTTTGCTTGTCCTCTGATGTATCATACTGTGATTCTTTACGAACCTTTTCTAATTCTGCTTCTAACTGTTTTACTTTCTCATCATATTCCTTTTGCAATGCCGACGCATCTACTTTTTCTTCCTTTTCAGGTTCAACATACTCTGGCGCTTCAAAGTCCCAATCACCATATACTTCCATAAACCAAATACCTAAACGGAATGACATAAGCAATAACGCTTGAGCTTCTTTAACCGTTCCATATCCAGCTTCATGCGCTGCGTTATTTCCTTTTTTACGAATTGCGTCAAACATATCGTAAAGCTCTTTTTCTAGTAAACCTTCTCGACGTAATGTTTGTATACGATCAACCTGACTCGTATTATATGCTTCTTTAATATTTTCCATTGCCAAAATAACTTTAGCTAATGTTTCCCCAAACAAACGGAGTTTCATCAATGTTGTATGAGGATCATGGTGCATATTCTTCTCAGCCGTCTCACCAAGGTTAGCTAACACATCCCACTTTTCTCGAAAGAACGAAAAGTTACTTTTACTCATCTCCATCACCAACTTCTAAATATTGTATACTCTTATTATACATATGCAGTAAAATTTTTACATTCATTTAAATATAGTTACGATATTTGAATAAGATTAAACACCGTAACTATATTTTCATCATCTAACTTCTTATAAGTGACACAAATACTTTTTCACTTATTGATATTATTTTGTCCAATTTATTAGTCCTATTTGTTCATATAAACCTAGTGTTGATTCCACCTTGGCTTTATACGCCTCATTCAATGCTTGTTCGTATGTTTGATTTATTAATTGATACTGCTTACCTACCTGAATTTGTGCTTCCTGCGTTAAGCTTGGTACACGAATCTTTTTCATATCGCTTAATTTAATTAATTGAATCGTCGTACCTATTTGAATCTGTTCCATTTGCCATATTCCAAAAGGACTCTCTAGAAACGTTTGAACGAAATAAGGATCTACTCCTTCTTTTGGGCGAATAATCATTAAGTTCATAGAAGCATATGCATTTCCGATACCTTTTGGTACTACTGCAAATTTTATAGATGTTCCGCGGCTAAGCAATACAATGTCTCCTGCTTGAACCTTTGCTTTTTGTATCACTGAAAGGTCTGCAACTGATACAGACTCTAATTCATCTACACTTATCTTCCCACCTTGAATATCACTAGCTTTGATAATCTGAATAGAATGTTGACCATCACTTGATTTAATATTGATTCCATTTGTTAATTCAGCAATCTCACCTAGCTCAACCGTTTTCTCTCTATCCATCATTTCTATTTTATTTATAGTTCTTTCACCGATAACAGGTAAACTAATTCTCTCGGACATCGTATACCGTTCTGGAATGAATTCTCCATTATTTTGAATGACATCATCTATTGATACAGTGCTCGCTACTCCATTTACATTTTCGGTACTTTGATACAATGATAAAATACGTTCAATATGTTCACTTTCTAATACTTTAGCTCGACCTTGTACTCCTATAATTTCACTCGCATCAACCATTCTAATACTAGGTGATACCTCTAGAGATTGATTACGATTTAAAAATAGTGCATAGGGTGCTACCGCAGTATTCAGGAGAATTGAACTCGCGAACTTGATTACTCCCTCCACTTGTCTGCTTTTTGCAATTGCTGTTCTAACTTTCTCCTCTACACCGCCTCTAAATAGCGAACCACCTAAAGTTAAAATTATAGCTCGACCATTTGCCTTTGTTGATGCAAGGGCATGGGAGACGTAGTCTAAAGTAGCATCCCGTTTAGAAGATCGTCCAAATAAAAATCTACCAAATTCATCATATTCTCCAACATTTGAGCTAATGGGTCCTATTGCTGGGATAGAAATTACACAATCAAACTGTTGAAGATTTCCCTTCTCTAATATGAAAGTCGGTTTCTTTAATACGTCTCCCTGTTTAATTACAATATTGGATATTCCATATGCATACGCACCTAATTGCATCATATCAAATACATCTAAAGACATTGTATCTGCATGAACCGTTAGCTTCGGATACTTCTTTGCAATAACAAGTGACCAAAATGGATCATCGTTATTTCCTTGAATATATATATCTTTTAATGTCTCTTTTATCATTTCTTTTTCAAATAACAATTTCATTGATGAAGGAATTTGTTGATTAGTTTTTTTCGATGATAAATTATCTAACTTACAAGTAATCGCATAAACTTCCTCAATAGTACCTGTCACATCATTACTCACTGCTTGTAAAAACATACGAAGTGCATTTTTGTCTAAGTTCTCAGCCAAACGAGCTGCTGCTTTTCCGATTTCCTCTTCTTGATGTTGTGAGAGAAATGTTTGAATAGCTATCGGTGTACTCGAATGTGATTCCAACACACTAGGTAACAAAGAGAGTGGTTTGTTATTTTTTTCTAATGTTTTACTTATTACACCAGCTAATAAAATCATTCCTTTGTAGTTTTCCGCTCTTTCATAACCTCGAATACTTTCTAAAGCTGCATAAATACTTCTTCCATAATTAGTTTTCACATTATTCACTCCTTAGTTATTTAATAACTTTTTCTTCTTGACTTAAATTTACCAGTTATAACTTCACTTGTCAATTAGTTATTTGATAACTTTTTAAAAAATATTAAATAACTAATTTATCTTCTTTATAAAAAAAGATACCAGAAGCCTACTGAGTTCTAGTACCTTCCCGATATAAGTATTTCTTATTCTAAATAACCTTTTCGAAAATCATCTCTTAATATCGCATACTTAATTAAATTAGCAACAAACAACTTCACATCTCGATACTTCCATTTAAATTCTCTAGAATAATCTAAAATCCCCAAGATAATTTGATTATCTTCATTTACTAACTCAGGTGCCCTCTGTTTCATAAACTGAATTACCTTATCTCTTTTAACAGCTCCTTTTTTTCCAGCCGTTAAAGTACCATCGTGCCATATTGTGCATTTCGTTCCTTCTATAAAAACATATCTATCGATGCTTAATTGCAAAGAATTATGACTCTTATCAAAATCATCTATTGCAACAACCAAATAAGTTATCCCTTTTCGTGTTCTATAAACTGGATCATTTACGGTTTTTGCTGTAGCGAATATAGACATACTAGCAATCTGGTGGTTCCCTTCTCCGTCTTCAACAATAAAGTATCGATAATCTCCTGGATAAGTTCCACCTGCTGCATTTCCATAGGACATGTAACGCAATCCACCATCTTCAATTAAATTAACACCATTAAAAAATTGAGAGCGTAAAAGGTATCTTTGATCTTGTAGTAAACCCATAAAGTTAATAATAAAATTATGTAATTGACTAGGAGTATCTTCTCCAATCCATCCCCAATCTTTCGATTCCTCTACTATTTGCGAAGAGTAATTATCATAAAAGGCAGGTCTCTCCCACAATTCGTCCACCTTCTCCTGGACAATTTGAAGATTCTGTCTCTCAACTAAATCTTCATAAGATGGGATAACAGATAAATTTTTATATAATTTGGTACTTGTACAATATACTTGAAAAATAGTCTCGATACCATTAGTAACCATAATCATATCTGCAAAGATCATTTCATCATAACGAATAACTTGATTAAAAACACTTTCCGTTAAGGGAACATGATTTGCTTTGCATTCTATAATTAACAAAGGGATAAGTTGATTATCCCTTTCACCATAAACAATAATATCCGCTCTTCCTTTTAAACCTTTCTTAAAATAAGACATCGGTACTTCAACCTCAATATACTCAGTCGGAACTTGCATGTCTTTAATTAAAAACTGAATAACCTGTTGCCTTACTATTTCTTCTGGAGAAATTAAAATTAATTTCTTTCTAATTGGATCAAAAAAGCATTCTCGTCCACTTCTTATAAATATTTTTGGAAGTTCATATTTGTTATACCTTACAGATTGATACATTATTCCCACCCAATTCAATCGTTTTAGATTTCAAACATACATATAGAATTCTATGTTAAACCAACCTAATATTACAGATTTTTCCCAAAAAATATGTAATATCCCTTGATAATATCGTAATATTTAAATTATATTTATATTATAGGGAAAATTTCTCATGAAGGGAACGATTTGAATGCCATTACCATTTATTCCATTAGCTGTCGCTGCTGGTGCTGCAGTTGCCACTGCTGTCGCTGGAAAAAAAGGACATGAATCATACAAAAACATGAAAGAAACAAAGAATATTGCTGAATCGATGGAGAATCAATACAAAACTGTATTTAATATATTTGATCAAGCACGGCAAGATACAAATACTCAATTTGAAAAGTATGGAGAATTAAAACTGAACATTCTTAGTGGAACAATGAAAGAATTCCTTTCAGAATTCAAGAAATTAAAAAATGTTGATTTTACAAATAAAACAACTATTGATTCCCTTGAAGATGTATCTGATTCTAAACACTTCATGCAAGAAATAGAAAAACAAATCATCGCTGCATCTGATTTATTAAAATCTGGTGTTTCTGCAATTGCTGGCGGTGGACTTGCAGCTTTCGGAGCACTCGGGGCTGCAACAACATTTGGCGCTGCTTCCACTGGAACTGCTATCGCTTCTTTAAGTGGAGTAGCTGCCACAAATGCAACGTTAGCATTTTTAGGTGGTGGATCACTAGCTGCTGGTGGATTAGGAATGGCTGGTGGCGCTGCTGTGTTAGGTGGTATTGCTCTTGCCCCTGCCCTAGCATTAGGAAGTGTGATTTTTGCTGCATCTACCAAAAAGAAACTAGAAGAAATGAAAATTAAAAGGGAAGAAATTAACGTAGAAATCGAAAAATTAAAAAGTGCTATTTCTATTTTAAAAGAAATACAAACTTATACTGTTAAATTATCAGATTTAACAACTGAAACAGACAACCTTTTTGGTGACTATATTGCAACAATGATTTCTATCATCGATGAGAAAGGTATCGACTATCGTAACTTCTCCGATGATGAACAACTTGCAATCCGTTATACTGCTGAGCTTGCGATTATCTTGAAAAAGTTATTAGATACACCCGTTATTGATGAGAACGGTGAACGATCCAAAATCTTAGAAGACGTCCTTAAAAACACAGAAAAATCAATTCAACACATGTACTAGGTGATTGCCATATGAAAAATAATCTAGACATTCTCGCAACTCAAATTGTAGCCGAGCAAATTGAACGCTATGGTAATGCTACTATTGAAACATTTGCAGGAATGGACACACTAACAAAAGTAGCAAAACAATATATGAACTGTTCACCTACTATTACACAAGGACGGCTTTTTGAAATTATTGAGGCAACTAAATTTAATAAAGATGCTGCCTTGAAGGGTGAGAGTTTGCGTGCTTTTACGACAGACTCTTTAGGAGATCCACATGCTGCCGCTGATATCGTAGTAAAGAATGGAGATACATTACTTAAAGAAGTACAAGCAAAGTCTAGTGCTAAAGCTTCACGATTAGCAAGAATGGTATCGAGTGAAAAATATGGAGACATGGACCGTTTAGTTAACAGTGAAAAAGCAAATAGAGTAAAAGAATTAGCTGAAAAACGCGCAAATTCCCAAGGGATTTACGCCAAAGACTATGAACAAGCTGGTCCTCATATAAAAGGAAAACTAGAAGCAAACAATATTACAAGTGGTGGTACTACATATGAGGAAGCTTTAAAGGCTGCAAATCAACCACAAGCATACGCACTAAAAGAAAAAATATATACATTTGCTGAAGGAACATTCTCTTCTATGATGAATGGTGCTTTAGCAGGGGCATGTGTAGGCGGCGGAGTATCACTTGTACAACAAACTGTTGAGATTTGTAAAGGCGAACAACAAATAAAAGATGGATTTATACAAATTGGAACAGATAGTGGGAAACAAGCTGGAAAAAGCGCCGCTGTTGCAGGAATTGCCCACGGCATCAAATTTATCGGTAAAGATAGTGTAATGATGAAAGGGAATGTCGCAGCAGCTCTTGCTTCTTCAGCCGTTAGATTAACAGAAAGCTCCTACCAACTTATAAAAGGAAAAATATCTATTGAGGAATTTTTACAGACAGTTGGTGAAAACGCTGTTACTACTTTTTCAGGAATTGTATTCAGCGCAGCAGGAGCAATGCTTCTCGGTCCTGTCGGTGCAGCTGTCGGCGCCACCGTCGCAATGCTAGGAATGAAACAACTATATGGGGCATTTACTCGCGCTCAACAAGAATTGGAACTAACAATTGAGGAGCGAAAAAGGGCTGAAGAATTAAGTAAAGTCCTTATAGATTACATTAAACAAGAAGAAGAACGTATTTGTAACTTTTATCAAGAAACTGGTGCTAAAATAGAAAACTTAACTTGGCTAGTTAAACAAACGATTCATACAGGTGAAAATATAGAAGCGACTATTCATCAATTTGCTGAAACTTTAGATATCTCTTTTAAATATAAGACTCAAGAAGAATTCGATTCATTTATGCTAAGCGAGGAGTCATTCACTTTATGATGACTTTTCCTTGTACCAAATGCGGAATCTGTTGTCAAAACATTCAAGGTATTGACTCCTTATCTCATTTAGACAGAGGTGATGGTTGTTGTATCCATTACGATACTGACAATCATTCATGTACAATTTATGAAGAACGTCCCCTCCTCTGTAATATTGACCTAGCATATGAAGAGCTTTTTAAAAAATCCATGTCAAAAAAGGATTTTTATCTGTTAAATGCACAATCATGTAATGAGTTACAAGAAATGCATAGCATCCCTTCCACATATAGAGTTGATACTAAGCAAATTGATGGATAAATAATAAAAAACAAGCACATCCTAGTTCAGGCATGTACTTGTTTTTTATTATTCTCTCTGCACCTATTGGAATTAATTACATCTTTATGACGACTAGGTAAAAACTTACCCTTTAATCTTTCTTAACATAATGTAATGCAGCGTTTCTCCCTTTTCCACTCAAATAGTCTAAATAACCAATTAGCATGTTTCTTAAAGAGTTTGAATATCCCATTTCTTTCCGTAAATCTTTAAGCATAATATCTGGATTTTTTAGTAATAGCTCTTGTACCTTTACCATTTCCCGCATATCAAATGTTTGTTTATGTAAGAAAAACTTATTAATGTAAGGAGCAAGATGTACTTGTAATGGCTTTTGCTCAATTCCATCCCATTGGAAGATTTTAATTTTTGTTTGGAAATGCTCTAAATTACATTTTTCAGCCAGAAAACGATATACTAAGTCACTTTTTACTTTTGTCACAACACTATCGTTTTCATACGTTTTCTCCATTAAAAATACTACAATTCCCATTACCAAATCTACGAGCTGTAAAGGAATGCTCTCTTCTGATTTCTGAGACGAAGCATGAATAACTCGATATTTCATATTCCGATATACAGCATGTGCATTCATTTGTTCTTTCAATTTAGAATATAATCGGATTGTACGATATTCGCTACTACGATCTACAAAGATACGCACATTTGAATTTTGTTCAATGTTTCTTGTCACACCATAAAATAAACGCTCAGGTATCTTAATATAAAACATCTTTCGCAAATCTTGATGTGTGTATTTAAATTCCTCAGTAATTGCAAAAGCTTGCGCATTATCCACGATAAAAATATTAAAATTTACATCTTGTTCGAAAATAGTTTGTAGCACTTGATAATATTTTGCCACATGCTTATCATCTTTATATTCACGAAAATGCAATTCTTTATTTGAATGTGCATAATAAGGTTTTACAGCCTTTGTTAAAGAAGATAAATCATCGGCATTTCCCCCAAATGCCCCATAATAAGAATACTGTTTAGTTAAATCCAATTTATTCGATTCATCAAAATATATATGATAGTTCATTCTCCGTACTCCCTAAAAAAGGATTTTTTATTGACACATCGAATATATCATATTAAAATTACCTATACCATATAATATTAGTGGATATTCTTCCTTGACCGCGTTGGATAAGCTGGAATATTCAGTACGGAAACCTTTCTCCGCCGCGTTGGTGGAGCTGGGACTATCCCTCTTGGACAATCCAAGAGGGATTTTTCTTTATATACTAACATAATATCTTTATATAAAAATAAATCAATTATAGTACCTCATAATACGATACATGGCTATTTTTTAACAATAGATGCACAAATTTATATTAAAAGCACCTTAGCAATACGAAGCCCAGCCTTCGTTCATGATCTTCGTTTCAAGCTGTGGCCAGAAATATAACATTTCTTCACGCATCATCGTTAATATATCTCGCTGCCAATCTTCTAGCTCACGGCTATATTCTTCAATAAAGAGGAGTAAGTCTTTCTCCGGTTGTGGTGGGATTTTCTTCTTTTTACGCACATTGGAGCGTTCCCGCTTTTTATTTCGATTATCTAAATTCCATAAGTCATCGTATTGCGATACCTTTTTCTTTTCTACTTCTTCCTCTTCTAAATCATCAATACTCCATGCAAGTTTTGGACGCATGAGCGACGGATCAATATGCTCTTGAATGGCAAGTACGGCATCTAAAAATGTTTCTACCTCTTCTTTTCCGTACTTATGCTCATACGCTTTCACCCGTTCAGCTGTCGCTGACATACTTTCTACCATATCTCGCTTCGTATTTGAAAAACGAATATTATTTTTAAAGAAATCACAGTGCGCTAACACGTGCGCTACGATTAATTTATTTTGAATTAACGAGTTCGTATCTAATAAAAAGGCATAACATGGATCAGAGTTAATAACGAGTTCGTATATTTTACTAAGACCTAAATCGTATTGTAATTTCATTCTGAAAAACTGTTTCCCAAAACTCCAATGTGAAAACCGCGTCGGCATCCCATATGCACCAAATGTATAAATAATTTCCGCTGGACATATTTCATAACGCATCGGATAAAAATCAAGCCCAAATCCAGTCGCAATTTCCGTAATTTCCGCAATCGCATATTGCAGTGCTTTATCGTCACTTGCTCTCATTATTTTCCCTCCTTACACTTTCCCTTAAGAAAGTGTATGATTGAGAACAAGCTTTCATGAGGATTGATTGCATAATAAAAAGACACCCCCGTAAAAACGAGAATGTCTCATCTATTAACCTTCAATAATCTCCATCTTCTCCGTAATCGGTGTACGAGCTTTTCCTTCTGGCGCTTTATCGAAATAGCCAAGGTGAAGAATTCCAACGATGCGTTGACCTCTTGTTAAACCAAGTCCTTCTATAAATAATGGATTGTAGTTTAATCCACCTGATTTCCAAACACAACCTAATCCACGTTCCCAAGCAAGAAGTTGGAAGTTTTGCATAAATGCACATGTTGCAGCGTAATCTTCGTCACGTTGAATTTGACGTGGGTCTTCATTTATATATACAACAATTTGTGCTGGCGTGCTTAAGAAACGATCAGATAAAATTTTACCTCGTTTCGCTCTTTCTTCTTCTGTGAAAGAGTTTAATACTGCATCTACTAATTTCTGACGGCCGTCTCCAATGTATAATTTACAATTCCATGGTTCACGATGTTTATGATTCGGTGCCCACGTTGCGTCGTTTAATAGTTCAATTAACAACTCTTTGTCTACTGCTTTATCTGTAAATGTACGAACAGAACGTCTTTCTTTAATCACATTTGCGATGGAAGTATATGTAGTCATATTTTTCTCTCCCTTATTTTTATCTATATGTATACGTTTATTATTGATATTGATTTTCAATTTCGATTATACCTTAGTTTTTTACTATTAATCAATGTTTTATGTTGGAAAACTCCCAAAAACTTCATTTCATACTGTGAATAAAAAAACTTGATTTGTTCACAAGTATTTCACATTTTATGGAAATGATATGTGTACAGTTTTCCACATCATCTATCTAGGAGGAGTTTATATGTACAAAAAAATCGCAGTAAGTATGACTATGGCAGCATTATTATTCGGTACAACCGTCTTCCCCACTTTCGCTGCTACGCCAAAAGAAGTAACATTGCATCATCATAAACCAATTTCAGAAGAAGAAATGCAATCGCTCGAAAAACTCGGTTATAACAAACATGAAATTTGGAAAGCTGCCCACATTGCAAGAATGAGTAAAAAAGAAATTAAGGACGTTTTAGCTTACTATAAGCAAAATAAATCTTGGGAGAAAACAGCTGAGCATTTCGGGATAGATCCAAGTAAGTTGAAAAAGCATCATATGAATAAAGAAACGAAAAAGGCGCTACTGCAAGAATTAGCAAATATGCAAAAATCTACACCAGACGGGCTAAAACAAAAAATGAAAGAATATAATATCGGATTACGTCAGCTCACGGTATTAACAATCATCTCTCAAAAAAGTAATACTCCCCTTGATGATGTGCTAAAAATGAAAAAAGACGGAATGGATATGAAACAAATTGCCGAAAAATTAAACGTAAAAAAAGAAGATATACGAGCAGAAATGATTAAATTAGTAAAGTCTATTAAGGAAAAGAAAATAAATTAATACGCCAAAAAGGAAGAGTTTTTCAATACTCTTCCTTTTCTTTATGAACTTTCAATTTTCAAGTATAAATTCCCGTCTTTCCCAAAAACTAACACAAGGAAATGATATATGTTAGGGGTGAGAAAATGTTCGGTTTATCATCTAAGAAATCAAAAAATACTAGCACAAAAACAATTTGTTCTATTCCAGAATTTATACAAACCATGAAAGAATCTAGCGATTTTGTCTCTTATAACGTACTTGAAGATGAAACATTATGCTTGTTTTATTATAAATCTGTCGTGGAAGCACTTATTATTAAACAATTTATTTTAACTCCTATAAAAAAGAAGGCAGAACACATTCAAAATATCTCTGATTTATATAATATTATCTCTATTGAAGACATCATTACCTCTCCTTCTATTAATGATATTCGCGAAAAATTATTAGGTGGATATATATTAATACGTTTAAAAAGCAATTCGAATCCCGATCAATATGCTTTAATTCGTGCAGAGAGTACTGTTCTAGGAAAACGGTTATATAACGATACAGAAAATGAATATAGTGTAATCGGTCCTAAAGTTGGTTTCGTTGAGAATATTGATACAAATATACATTTATTACGCCGAAATATCGTAACAGAGCAACTCATTTTCAAAGAAATTATCGTTGGATCTATGTCAAAAACGAAGGTAGCAGTTGCTTATATTGAAGGAGTTACAAATGAACAATTTATCAACGTCGCAATACAAAGACTAGAAAATATTGATTTTGATGTCCCATTTGATGCGACCATGATTGAACAATTTATTAGTGATAATAGCAATTCACCTTTTCCTGTTCTACTACCTACAGAACGATTAGATCGAGCAATATTTGCATTAATTAGTGGGGAAGTTTTAATTTTAACAGATGGCTCCCCCTATGCTTTATCCGGACCGACAACATTACTAGATTTTTTCATTTCACCAGAAGACTATTATTTACCGTGGATGATTGGATCGTTCTTTCGTGTTATTCGTTTTTTCGGAGCTATATTTTCTCTTTTTTCCTCCGCTATTTATACAGCGGCTTTAACTTATCATTATCAAATGATTCCTGCCGACTTATTAGGCCCTATTATTTTTTCGAGAGCGAACGTACCTTTCCCGCCTATTCTAGAAGCACTCTTCTTAGAAATTACAATCGAATTGCTTCGTGAAGCGGGAGCACGTTTACCGACAAAAGTTGGGCAAACGATTGGAATTGTTGGTGGAATTGTAATTGGTCAAGCATCCGTTGAGGCAGCTTTAACGAGTACAATTTTATTAATTGCAGTTGCTTTATCTGCCCTTGCATCTTTCACAACACCGACTGTAAAGATGTCTTCTACGATCCGTTTGTTACGCTTTCCGCTTATTCTTTTAGCTGGCGCATTCGGAGGATTAGGGCTTATTGTTGGATTTGTATTTATTTTAGCTCATTTAATTAAATTAAAATCACTTGGATCACCTTATTTATTACCTTTATATCCATTTCGTGGTTTAGGTACAGCAGAAGGTTTTCTTAGATTACCATTTAGTCAAACGGCACAAAGACCTTCTTTTCTTAGGCCAAAATCTAAATGGCGCTATAATCCAAGCAAAGCGAAGCAAAAACGTGATGGTGATGGTGAATGAAAAAACTCTTATTGCACCTTATCATGATCTTCTTTTTTCTACAAACTGGCTGTACACAAACGTATATAGTGGATACGCAGCGTATTATTCATGTCGCTGGATTTGACATCACAAAAAACAAAAGATTCCAAGGAACTATCTTATTTCCAGAGTATACACATGGTGTGAAGTCTAAACCAGAAACCCAATCAACATCTGCCCGTTCACTTGAAACTATTGCTTCACGATTAAATGCGAAATCTCCTCACAATGTTGTTGTAGGTCAAATGCGTGTCGTCCTATTCGGAAAAACTCTAGGAGAACGAGGAATGGGAGAAATTATTACTAACTTACAACGTGATCCAAATATCGGGCGTGATGTACAACTAGCAATTGTAGATGGATCAGCTGAAGAGCTTTTAAATCGTGGAAAACAAAATGGTTCATTATCCATTGTTGATTTACTTGAGCAAAATATACGAAATGAGAACATTCCACAAACCTCATTGAACGTTTTTTTATATAATTACTATTCTTCTGTATGTGATGCCTATGTCCCATATATTAAAACGGACGCTAATCATTCCGTCGTTGTCAAAGGACTTGCTTTCTTAAAAGACGATAAAGTGGTCATGTATACAGATAAAAGGCATTCTGTTTTAACAAAATTACTTCTTAATCCTACGAAAAATGGACGTTACGAAGCAGCGATAAAAAAGAATAAACATAAAGGCATGGTTGTCATACAAGATTTAGCTGGGAAAAGTAAATATGATATAGATCAAACTGGTGACATACCAAAAGTAAAAATCAATTTAAAATTAGATGGATTAATTAAAAACTCTCCTACTTGGATTGATTTAAGAAAAAAAAGAAATATCAATTATATAAAAAAACAAATTGAGCGAAATGTTGAAAAAGACTGTGAAGGGTTAATAAAACAATTTCAAGAAAAGGAAATTGATCCTTTAGGAATACGTGATGAAATTAGAAGTCATACGAGAAAATGGAATATAAAACAAATTCGAAATATGTATCAAAATATAGATATTGATGTAAATTTAGATATTAACATTGTTCAATCTGGAATCGGGGAATAGTGAGGTGAAATAAGCAATGCATACAATGAATAAAACAAAGACTGTCTCTCCATATTTTGCATTTATTTTGTTGCATTCTCTTCAAATCGGAATAGGAATTCTAGGATATCAACGCGTAATTTTAAAAGACGCTGGCTATGATGCCTGGATTTCTCTTATTATTGCGGGAATTGCAACTCATATTGTGCTGTTTTGTATGTTAAAAATGTTAGAAAAAGATGGAGATTTAATTAGCATTCATACAACAACTTTCGGGAAATGGATTGGCTCTATATTTTCTGTCATTTTCACTCTTTATTGCTTATTATTCTGCCTTACTGTTCTTCGTACATATATGGAAGTCATACAAGTTTGGATTTTTCCTACCATTAAATTATGGAAACTTACCCTTATGTTTTTATTAGTGACTTACTACATTATAAAAGGTGGATTTCGTTCTGTGACTGGAATATGCTTTTGGGGAGTCATTCTTCCTATTTTCGTTGTATTCTTTTTAATCTATCCAATGAAATACGCTCATTTCCGTAATATTTTACCTATTTTTACACATTCACCTACTGACATGCTTATATCTGCAAAACAATCTGCATTAGAGTTTCTCGGCTTTGAAACAATTCTTATCTTCTATCCATTTATTGAAAAAGGAAAATCTTTAAAGAGATGGGCCCATGCAGGAATTGCTTTTAGCACTTTAATTTATGTAATTTTAGCCATCGTATCCTTTATGTATTATAGCGAAGGACAATTAAACCGTACTATTTGGCCTACTTTAACAATGTTAAAAATTATTAAGGTTCCTTTTATTCAACGCTTTGAATACATTATTATTTTTATTTGGTTTTTAATTATTTTGCCAAACCTTTGCTTAACTATTTGGTCATCATGTCAAACGATGAAGCGTTCCTTTCATATTTCGTTTACATTTACATTACCGTTTTTTATTTTTATCATATTTTCAATTTCTCTACTTTTCACAAACCGTGAAAGTATAAACACATTAAACACAGTACTATCTCAAGCTGGTTTATATATTGTATACGCTTATATCCCTATTTTATTTCTATTTCATTCAGTGCGATGGCGCTTCAAAAATCAGTCGAAAAAATCTTCAACCGATACACCGTAATCTCTGATACAATTTGATTAATACATTTGTAAAGGGGACAAGCGAATGAAAAAATATGTATTTTCTTTACTTGCAGTACTAAGCTTAATTCTTGCTGGATGCGGAAGTACTGGTACAAATGACCAAAAATCTTCTGAATCAAAAAAAGAAGAGCACGACCACGCATCGCACACTCAGCAAGCTGACATTCAAGAGAAAACAAAAGGAATCGACACACTTCCTACCTTCCTAGACAAGCTTGATCCACAAATGAAAGACATCTACACTGTCGCTGGACAAAATGCAGAGCTATTAGATTGGATTCCATGTTACTGCGGTTGCGGTGAAAGTGTAGGACATAAAAATAATAAAAACTGCTTTATTCGTGAAATTAAAAAGAATGGTGAAGTTGTTTGGGATTCCCATGCAACGACTTGCGTCAATTGCCTAGAAATCGCAGTTGAATCTGCTTCGATGAAACAAAAAGGAAAATCAACACTTGAAATTCGTAACTATATCGATAATAAATACAAAGAAGGCTATGGCAAACCAACACCTACGCCAATGCCAAAAGCTTAAAAAACGAGGAAACACCTCGTTTTTTTTTCATTCACTTTTTTTCTTAACAAATTCTTTCAAGTGTATTTCTCCTTACTTATCACACACTATATATAACTCTCGGTAAGGAGGGTACACAGTGCAAACATATAACGATTATGATAAAGCTCTCTATTACACGTATTGCTGTAATTGGGATAAATTACTCGTTCTCATGGTTCAAACGAACGATCAATTATTTTCTAAGCGTATTGAGCATTTTTTACACGCTTATCAATACAGTAAAGAACTGCCAGAAGTTGATAAACAATTGCAGCTCCTATTTCAATATATTGACCACGCATCCCAAAAGTCACATATAGAAGAAGTAGAGCAAATTCAAATGTAAACTATAGCGCTATTCTCTTCTGGAGAATAGCGCTTTTTTAAAATGTTCATATCAATAAAAGTTTCCCCTTATAAAACTTTTATTGATAAACATATTTTTTCTTTCTTTTCTGTACCACTTCATACTATAATTTAGTATGTAACTATTATAAGAGAGGTATAAAATATGGGACGAGAAAAAAAGCAAGAATATGCTTTATTTACCGCGTGGGGAGCTTCTTTTATCGCCACACTAGGAAGTCTATACTTTTCCGAAATCATGAAATTTGAACCTTGTGTCCTTTGTTGGTATCAACGTATTTTCATGTATCCATTCGTTTTATGGCTCGGTATCGCTGTAGTAAAAAAAGACTATCGCATCGCAAATTATTCTTTACCAATCGCAAGTATTGGTGCTTGTATTTCTTTATATCACTATGCAATTCAAAAAGTCGCAGCATTTTCGGCTGCAGGGGCAGCTTGCGGCCGTGTACCATGTACGGGAGAATACATAAACTGGTTCGGCTTTGTGACAATCCCGTTTTTAGCACTTATCGGCTTTATTACAATCGCTGTTTGTAGCTTTATTGTCATCAAAAACAAATAAGGAGATGAAAGAATGAAAAAAATGCTTATATTTGGCGGTATTATTATCGTCTTATTTGCGGCAATCTTTGCTGTAACTCAAATGGAAAAGAAAAACGCATCGACAGATGAAAAAGGTTACTACTCAAATAAAATTTCTCTTGAAGATCTCAATAAAAATATAGAAGATAAAAAAGAACAAACGATTTACTTCTATCAAACCTCTTGCGTTCATTGCCAAAAGGTCTCTCCTATTGTTGTACCTTTAGCGAAAGATTTAAATGTTGATATGAAAGTAATTGATATTGAAAATTTAAACGAGCCTTGGGATAAATACAATATCCAAGGAACACCGACAATTATTCATTTTAAAGATGGTAAAGAAGTAAGCCGTATTAGCGGAGAACAGTCAAAAGAAAAGTTTAAAGAATGGTTTGAACAAACGAAAAAATAACGAGAAAAGGAAACTCCTTCTACACATGAAATGGACGTAAAATTCCAAACTAATGTATAAGGAGGGGGTTTTATGCCAGAAGTAAGATGCTCTGTTTCCAATTGCTCATTTTGGGGACAAGGTAACTTTTGTCAAGCAAGTGCAATTATCGTTCAGCCAGATGCGGATGAAACGGGTCAAACTGAAAATGAATCGTATACAAGTGCAGTTTTAACGAACGAAACGCTAGAAAGTTCTGTAGCAACAAGTGTAGAGACTTGTTGTCATACATTTAAGCCAAAATATTAAACATAAAAAGCATACGACTAATCGTATGCTTTTTTACATCCCCCTCCAAAAATCATGCATAATAAAAAAGTACAAAATAACGAGAACGGCTGTCCCGCATAACGTAATGCGCCGATATATACTCTTCTCCCCTTCTCTCGCCTTAACAAACGCCCAAATAAATCCGAAGAACAATATTAAATCAACATATGGAACATAAAACGAAAAGACGAGAAACGCATACAAATACACGATAAATAAACAGGTCGTTACTAAGAAAACTTTAAACGCAAATTCACTTTTCATAATGTAACCGCCCCCTATCTGTACTGTATTATATTCAGCAAAGTACAATAGTTGCAGTTAAACTGGAAGTAGAAATAAGCTACCGTCTATAATACGGTAGCTATTATGGAACATTATATTTCCGTTTATATATATTACTTAAATTCGAAATAGGAATCTGTTCATAACGAACTTTCCCTCCCATTTCATCGACAATATACAAATTGTTTCCTATATAATATATTCCATCTTTTCGTTTTGAGTACACTGCATATCTTTCGTTTGGCAATACCATTTTCACTTTCGTTAGCTGTCCATTCGGTTCTTGCCAATATATATCGGCGCGATCTACTAACGTAAGCATACCAATTTGCTCTTCTTCTACTTTACGACCATTCCAGCTCACAACACGATAACCAAGCTTATTCGCTTCATATTCCGGGCTCGTATGAAACCGAGAAATGATTACTTTCGTCTGTAATTGAACTCGGTCATATAACCACTGTATATCCCTGTCATGCATGCGAATACAGCCATTTGATTCTCTACTTCCAATCGTCCATTCCCGATTTGTCCCATGAATCGCATATTCATTTTTATCTAGTCCAAGCCATCTCGTACCAAGAGGATTATTCGGTGCACCACCAGCTATTTTTTTTCGATGATATTCTTTATTTTTAAATTTAGTTATAATACAAAAATTACCTTCAGGCGTAGGTGTACGATCTCTTCCAGTTGTTACGGGGAATGTTTTTGTATAATTTCCATTTTCAAAAAAAGATAATTGGTTTGTCGTAAGGTTCACTAATATTAGATGATCTGTATTAGCAAAGGCACTAACCGGTAGGATGAAAAATAATAGTATGACAAAACATAATTTTTTCATCTATATCCCTCCCCTAGCGCCACTATAATAAGTGGAATTAACTTTACTTTGCTCTTATAAATGAAAACTATCCATTTACAATAACGCCCCCATTTACGTGTATCATTTGCCCGGTAACATAGGATGAATCATCAGACGCTAAATATACGTATGCTGGTGCTAATTCATATGGTTGGCCCGGTCTTTGCATCGGAACATTGCTTCCAAACTGTGATACTTTTTTCTCATCAAAGCTCGATGGAATAAGTGGTGTCCAAATCGGTCCTGGCGCAACACCATTTACACGAATCCCTTTTTGCACTAATGACTGAGAAAGTGATCTTGTGAAAGCAACGATTGCCCCTTTCGTTGCGGAATAATCAATTAACGTTTCATTTCCTTCGTATGCAACGATAGACGCGGTATTTATAATGACATCCCCTTGCTTTAAATGAGAAAGTGCGGCTTTCGCAACATGAAAATAAGAAAAAATATTAATACGAAAAGTCTTTTCTAGCTGTTCTGCTGTAATATACTCTAATCCTTGCTGCGGATATTGCTGCGCAACATTATTTACTAAAACCTGTAAACTTCCTAGCTGCTGAACGGTCTCTTGAACAACATCTTTACAATGCTGTTCATCACTTAAATCACCCGGCAACAATATACACTTTACACCTTCTTTCTCGACATATTGCTTCGTCTCATTAGCATCTTCTTCCTCATCTAAATACGCAATCGCAATATTTGCTCCCTCTTTCGCAAAAGCGATAGAAACAGCTCGTCCAATTCCACTATCTCCCCCTGTAATTAATACATTCTTTCCTTTTAACTTTTCGCTACCTTTATAATTTGGATCTTCAAACTGTGGTAGAGGATTCATTAATGATTCAATACCAGGTTGTTTATTTTGATGTTGCGCTGGCATTGTTATAAAGTTTTTTTGCTGTGGCATAGCTTCTTTCAACTCCTTTTTCTTATAATGTGCATAATAAAAACTGAAATTCACACATCAAGTTACGATTAATATTCGAATTTAAGACACAAAATATGAATTGTTGTAAACTTTTTATGCAAAACTATTGCAAAATAGATAAAAAACGAATATTATATATAACTGTTGTGAAAATTATTCGTAAACAGAAAGGATGTTTATATGTTTAACCTTTCAAAACATAAAACTTCTATTAAAACTGAAATTATGGCAGGTATTATTACCTTCTTAACAATGGCATATATCATTGTCGTAAACCCAGTTATCCTTGGGGATGCAGGTGTTCCATTTGAACAAGCATTTACAGCAACAATTATCGCTGCTGTTGTCGGAACATTATTTATGGCGATCTTTACAAACTTACCAATCGCAATTGCACCAGGTATGGGATTAAATGCTTACTTCTCTTACTCTGTTGTAAAAGCTCATGAAGGCATGACTTTCGCAATTGCATTCTCTGCTGTATTCGTAGCAGGTATGATTTTAATTTTGTTATCATTCACATCTTTCCGTACAAAATTAATGGAAGCAATTCCTGAAAACTTAAAACATGCAATTACTGCTGGTATCGGCCTTTTCATCGCCTTTATCGGTTTACGTTTAACAGGTATCGTTACAAAAAATGAAGCAAATTTAGTTGGACTTGGTGATCTTCACTCTGCTCCAGTACTACTCGCATTAGCTGGACTTGGAATTACAATTGTCCTTATGTCTTTAAATGTAAATGGCGCACTATTTATCGGTATGCTATTAACTGGTATTATCGCTTTCTTCACGGGACAATTATCATTCTCAAACGGTGTTACATCAATGCCTGGATTACCAGAAGGCATTATCGTTTCAAATCCAATTACTGCTGTATCTGATGTAATTAACTACGGATTATACGGCGTTGTATTCTCATTCTTCCTTGTTACATTATTCGATACAACAGGTACATTACTTGGCGTTGCTCAACAAGGTGGATTTATGAAAGACGGAAAGCTTCCAAAAGCTGGACGAGCTCTTCTATCTGACTCATTCTCAGCAACAATCGGTTCTATGTTCGGAACAACACCATCAACAGCTTACATTGAATCATCTGCTGGTGTTGCAGCTGGTGGTCGTACTGGTTTAACAACTGTTACAGTAGCTGTTTTATTCGCACTAGCAGCATTCTTCGGACCATTAGTAAGTGCCGTTTCTGGTGTATCCGCTATTACTGCACCATCATTAATTATCGTTGGTAGTCTTATGATGGGCTCAGTTCGCCACATCGATTGGGACGCATTTGATGAAGCATTCCCAGCATTCTTAGTAATCTTAAGCATGCCACTTACATCAAGTATCGCAACAGGTATCGCACTTGGATTTATTTCATACCCACTTATGAAAGTGGCAAAAGGTAAGTTCCGTGCTGTTCACCCGCTTGTGTATGTATTTGGAATCTTGTTCTCTTATCAATTGATTTTCTTACCACATTAAAAAAGTAGAGCATCGAAATTCGATGCTCTACTTTTCTTTTATAACAATCATTCAAACTATAACAGTCCCTCCAAAATATGAAGGAGCTTATAACCATTTAATACTTTTCTTCTACCTGTAATTCTTTACTGCACTTTTGAATGAAAACTGATGAAATAATCATTACTATGCCCACACTAAAACCAATAAGTTGATCTAATAACATTTCATCATGAATAAACCAGCGAAGTAAAAATACACCACCAAAAATAAGCATCATGATAAATCCAGTATGTCTAAGCCCTTTATATACATTTTTCATATGTATCACCTCTCCACATACCTTTATCCATATTATACCATAATATAAAAAACGTGTATAACCAACATTCGGTATCGAAACCAATAATAAAAAAGACTGCAGAGAATCCCATCTCCACAGCCTAATCATTATTTTTGCAAAAACGCCTGCAAATCAGCAAACTGTCTCTTTGCATCTTCATAGCCTTGTTCGTATAAATTTTGTAATTTTGCTGTATCTTTTTCCATACGATCTACTTGAAGCGGTACTTCTGGACGAATAACAAATAAATTACCCGCTTGTTCTTCTTTTTCAATGTAATGAAGTGTTTCATTATACACTTCATAACGATTTAGCATCGTGTTCACAAGATTCGGATATTTTTTATAAGCTTTCGCTGCTATCCATCCAAATCTTGATTTTTTCTTTGCGTAACCGTGATTTCTTGTTAAAATTACGACTGATTTTTTAAATCCATCTTCCTGTGCTTTACGAACTGGAATTGGATCTGAAATCCCGCCATCTAACAGTTGTTTACCTCGGTAATTTACTACTGGTGCAATGAAAGGTAATGAACTAGAAGCTTGTAATAAATTTAGTGCATCATCATTCGTTCCTTCTTTTTCAAAATAAACAGACTGTCCTGTTTCACAATCAGTCGTTCCTACAAGAAAACGCTCGGGGCTATTAAAGTATGTTTCAAAATCGAACGGCACATGCTTTTCTGGAATTTCATGAAAAATAAAATCCATATCAAATAGCTGACGTTTTCTCCATAAGTTTTTATACGATAAATATTTCGGATGTGATGCATAATCAATATTTACTGTTTTATTTCTATTTCTTTGTCTGGAAAGATACGACGCTGCATGACAAGCACCAGCTGATACACCGATTACATATGGAAAATATAAATCTTGTTCCATAAAGTATTCTAATATCCCGCCCGTATATACACCACGCATACCGCCGCCTTCTAATACTAACCCTGTATTTTCAAGCATGTTACTCTCTCCTCTATATATATTGACCCTTTAATTATTCACTATGTTAAGTATCTGTTTCTATTATATATGAGTTCTTTCAGAAATTATATTTAAAAGACTTGAGAAAACGGAATTTTTTCTTCCAATTATATTTCCAAATGATCGGAAACATCCTTGACGAACCTTTGAATAAAATCTTGTTCTTCTTTCGTATATCTATCTAAAAGTAACAGCCACTTTTCTTCAGCTTGTTTATGCAATTTATCATGAGCTTTATATATTTCATTTCCGCTTTCCGTTAAACGGAAGAAAATTTCTTTTTGATTGTCTAACATTTGCATCTTCTCAACGAATTTCTTTTGGAACAACTTTGTACAAACTTTAGAGATTGCGCCCTTCGTCATTCCCATTTCTATCGTAATTGCCGTTACATTCATCAGACCATTTTTCCCGATACACTCGATTACATGTAACTCAGATAAAGACATACCACTTACACCTGTCTCACGAAGAAACTTCTCATTTTGTCCTTTCAAATGTTCTTCTCTTTTATGCAAAAGTGTACGAATGTCCGAAAGTATTTCCATTTGTTTCGTTGTATAATCCAATCTATTCGCCCCCTAAGTTTCCAAAGAAACAATTTAACTATATACCATTTTAAAATTATTTTTTCATATTTACAAGTTAGAAAAACATGTTAAAATAAATTTAGTTTCCGAGGAAACTAAATTAGAAGGAGGTTAACACAATGAAAAAATCCAAACTACATTTCATTTTATATGTTGTCTGTATTAGTGCCTTACTCGGTTCCTTCGCTCAAAATATTTACACACCTATCTTGCCCATGATTCAAGGTTCTTTTCATACTTCTCTTTATCTTGTAAATGTAACAGTTTCCCTTTTCACATTCGTCCTTGCGATTATGCAGCTCGTATATGGACCTTTCATTGATACAAAAGGGAGAAAATCTGTCCTTATCCCTAGTTTAGTCATTAGTACAATTGGTTCAATCGGATGTGCTTTTTCGGCAAACATTTATTTATTTCTCTTTTTTAGAGCTGTTCAAGCTATAGGAATAGCGGCTATACCTGTAGTTTCAGCAACGATTATTGGTGATTTGTTTGAAGGAAAAAAACGAGGAGAAGCAATGAGCCTTTATCAAATGTTACTTGCTCTTGCACCTGCGATTGGCCCTCTCATTGGTGGTTATCTCAGCAGTATAAACGGCCATGTATCCGTATTTCTCTTTTTATCTATACTTGGCATTCTCTTATTAATGATAAACATTTCACTACTTCCAGAAACAAAACCAACTGTAAGTAAGCAACCGCAATCAAAAAAGAATTACTGGTTTATCTTAAAAAATAAAACTGGATTTTCTATTACTTTTATTGGCTTTATTCAATTTTGTATTTACTTTTGCTTCCTCGTTTTTTTACCGAGCATTTTAACAAATTTATTTCACTTAACTGCAAGTGAAATTGGTCTTATGTTTGTACCGATGTCCCTTTCTATTATGTTAGGAAGTTATTGCTACAAGTTTTTGCAAAAGCGCCTCACAACAAAGCAAACTTTATTCATTACTAGTTTCTTCAATATTATATGTGTCACTTTATTCTCTTTCACATATAGCATCAATATCCCATTTATCATTATCGTTACATCATTGTACGGTTTTAGTATGGGCCTTTCTATGCCAACTCACACTACTTTATTAACGGAAGAATTCGTACAAGAACGCGCAACTGCTATCGGTATGTACAACTTCATCCGCTATCTTGGTATGGGCACAGGGCCACTTATAGGTGGATTTCTTTTATTTAACCAAAATTACTTTTGGATTTTCTTCCTAGGTGCAATTATGTTTCTAATCATAATCTTATATGCGATGAAAATGCTACGCTTCCCCGTCACACAAAAAGTAAAATAGAGACCTACAGATGGTCTCTATTTTAAACTCGTTGATCCGCAACAATATGAATATCAATATGCTTCGTCTGTCTCATAATTTCATTCACAATCGAACCTTTTCGAATTTCTTCCCATCGCGTTCTCGCTGATTGCCCAAGTAAAATTTGCGTTACTTGTAATCTTTTTGCAACTTCAATAATAACATCCGCTGGCTTTCTTCCTTTCGCTTCTTCTAATACAAAACTTGCGTCAAATTGATTCGTGAGCGCCTTCCACTCTTCAATTGTCTGCTTTTTTCCAACTGAAAGAGAATCTATATTTTCTCTTTCAACATTTAATACATACAATTCAGCGTTTAACCGATCAGCCATGCGCCAGCCCCGTCGTATTAATTTCTCTGCTGTTGAACTGTACTGTACACAAACGAGAATTTTTTCTTTCACGCCAATTGGTTCTATCACTGTTTGACTAATTTTCTCGTCCATATCGTCAGCGACTTCACGAAGCGATAATTCCCTGAGTGCTCCTAAATTATTAAGCGTAAAGAAATTTTGTAAGCTTTGCTGAATTTTTTCTTCTTTATATATCTTTCCGTCTATTAACCTCTTCCGAAGTACTTCCGGCGTTGCATCAACGAGCTGAATTTCATTTGCTTTTTGTAAAATAAAATCTGGAATTCGTTCTCTTACTTTTACATTTGTAATTTGAGCTACAATGTCATGAACGCTTTCTAAATGTTGAATATTAAACGCTGACAATACGGATATACCAGCCTCTAACAATTCTTGTACATCCATATAACGCTTCTTATTTTTAGAGCTGGGAATATTACTATGCGCAAGTTCATCCACTACAACTACTTGCGGCGCACGCTTTATAATTCCTTCCACATCAAGTTCATAAAACACTTTCCCTTTATACTCTATTTCTTTTAAAGGAACCTTTTCTAAATCAGCAATTGCGTCTTCTGTCTCTTTTCTCCCGTGCGTTTCAATTAAACCAATTACAATATCCATACCGTCCTTTTTCATCTCTCTAGCATCATAGAGCATTTTATAGCTTTTTCCTACTCCTGGAGCTGCTCCTACATATAGCTTTAACTTCCCACGGTTTTGCTGACGAATATATTCTAAATATTCTTCTGGTGTTCGCCTTTGAAACGTCGGTTTATAGTCATCCGCATACAAAACACTCACAACCTTTCTTTTGAAACAACGCTACCTCAATCCGTTAGATTGAGGTAGCACTGTTACTATTTCATTAGTTTCTGTAATTCTAAATTTAACTTTAAAACGTTCACACGGTTTTCTCCAAATAAGCCAAGTGCCGCACCTTCCGTTTGATCCTTAATCAATTGATTTAGCGTTTCTTTCGGAATATTCGTTATTTTAGAGATGCGCTCTACCTGCACGGAAGCTGCCTTTGGACTAATGTCAGGATCAAGCCCTGAACCTGAATTTGTCACTAAATCGATTGGCACTTCTGTAACTGGTACGGTGGGATTTTGTTTCTTCCACTCTTCAATACTTTTCTCTACTCGTTTCTCTAAATCTGGATTAGACGGTGCATAGTTATTTGAACCAGATGCCTCTGCTTTATATTCAATACTAGAAACACGCCCATGAAAATAACGTGGATCTGTGAAATTTTGACCGATTAATTTAGAACCAATCACTTCATTTTTATCATTATATATTAGACTTCCATCCGCGTTATCCTTCATTACCGCTTGTGCAATACCAGTAACAATAAGCGGGTATACAAGTCCGCACAACACTAAAAATGTAAAAGTAATCCGGATAATTGGTGATAATATACTTTGTTTCTTCGCCATCTCTTTCCCCTCTTCCTTATATGAACAAGCCGACAATTATATCAATTACTTTAATTCCAATGAACGGTACAATGACTCCGCCAAGCCCATAAATAAATAAGTTTCGGCCAAGTAGTGCATTCGAACTCATCGGTTTATATGCGATACCTTTCATCGCCAATGGAATGAGTAACGGAATAATAACTGCATTAAATATTAATGCTGATAAAATCGCTGACAGTGGTGATGTTAATTTCATAATGTTTAATGCTTCCATTTGCGGAATCGCAAGTGTAAACATTGCTGGAATAATTGCAAAATATTTTGCGATATCATTTGCAATACTAAACGTCGTTAACGCACCACGTGTCATTAACAATTGCTTACCGATTCCTACTACCTCAATAATCTTCGTTGGATTCGAATCTAAATCAATCATATTCGCTGCTTCTTTCGCAGCTGTCGTACCACTATTCATCGCTAATCCAACGTCAGCCTGCGCTAATGCTGGCGCATCATTTGTACCGTCACCTGTCATCGCTACGAGTTTTCCTTTATCTTGCTCTGCTTTAATAACTGCAATTTTATCTTCTGGTTTGCACTCAGCAACAAACTCATCTACTCCTGCTTCTTTTGCAATCGTTGCTGCTGTTAATGGGTTATCCCCTGTACACATAACCGTTTTAATCCCCATTTGACGCAACTGTTCAAAACGTTCACGCATACCAGGTTTTACTGTATCTTTTAAATAGATTAAACCGTAAATACGATTATTCACTGCAACTACAAGGGGTGTTCCGCCCTCTTTTGAAATGAAATCTGCTTTTTGATTCACATCTTTCGGAATTGTTCCACCTTGTGACTGAACCCATTCAATCACGCTACCGACAGCACCTTTCCTCACTTTCGTTCCATCCTGTAAATCAACACCACTCATTCTCGTTTCTGCTTTAAATGGAACAAACTCACCTTGTTCTGCAAGTTCTCTATTATATGATATAGATTTCGCTTGCACATACTCGATAACAGATCGACCTTCTGGTGTTTCATCTAAAACTGAGCTAATCGCAGCCCACTTTCCAACTTGCTCAATCGTTTCATTTCCTACAGGTAATAATGTATGAGCCATTCGGTTCCCAAAAGTAATCGTACCCGTTTTATCTAAAATAATTGTATTAATATCGCCCGCAGCTTCTACTGCTTTACCCGACATTGCTAACACGTTAAACTTTGTCACGCGGTCCATCCCAGCAATACCAATCGCTGATAATAATCCACCAATTGTCGTTGGAATTAAACAAACTAACAACGCAACAAGTACAGCTGTATCAATTTGAAATCCTAAATAGTTTGTAAAAATCGGTAACGTCACAACAACGATTAAGAAAATAAGCGTTAAGCTCGTTAATACTGTATTTAAAGCAATTTCATTCGGTGTTTTTTGACGAGCAGCCCCTTCTACTAACGAAATCATTTTATCAATAAATGATTCACCAGGATTACTCGTAATGACAATTGTAATCTCATCACTTACAACCATCGTACCGCCTGTCACGGAACAAAAATCACCACCAGCTTCTTTTATTACAGGAGCTGATTCCCCTGTAATCGCAGATTCATCAACAGACGCTAATCCTTTTATGACTTCTCCATCACTTGGAATCATTTCTCCTTGTTTTACAATAACAACGTCACCTTTTCTCAGATCCGTTGCCGAAACTTGAACGATGTCTCCATTTTCTTTTACAACATTGGCAAACACATCTTTCTTCGACTGTTTTAAAGAATCGGCTTGCGCTTTCCCCCGCCCTTCCGCTAACGCTTCTGCAAAGTTAGCAAATAAAACTGTAAATAATAGAATGAGGGAAACTGTTATATTAAACCATCCTGGTACACTACTAGAACGACTTGGAAGAAACGATAAAATGAACGTAATGATAAATCCAATCTCCACAACGAACATAATCGGATTCTTTATCATAACTTTCGGATTCAATTTCGCAAAGGATTGTTTCATCGCATGTTTCACGATATCACGATCCATCGTTTTCGCTTGTCTAACCTCATCTTCTACTGCATGTATGTGTGACTCATTTACTCTTTTTTCTTTTACTACTACCGGTCTCATCATTTACCCTCCATTACTTCAATGTAAGAAATTCTGCAATTGGGCCGAGTACTAACATCGGGAAGAATGTTAATGCACCGACAATTACAATTGTTCCGATGAAAATGCCGCCAAATAAACTATTATCCGTACGGAACGTTCCGACTGTTTCTGGCACAACCGTCTTCTCTTTCAATGAAGCTGCAACAGCTAGCATCGTAATTAAACTGAAATAGCGTCCTAAAAACATAACTAAACCAGTTGTAATATTCCAAAACGGTGTATTATCTGCTAACCCTTCAAATCCAGATCCGTTATTCGCAGCTGATGACGTATACTCATAAACAACTTGTGTTAAACCGTGGAAGCCCGAGTTAGAAATCGCTTCTGTTCCTAAATGTGTAGAAAGAGCCAATGCTGAAAATCCTAAAATAAGCAGTGGATGAAATAGTATTGTTACCGCAATTAATTTCATTTCCTTACCTTCAATTTTCTTACCTAAAAATTCCGGTGTCCGTCCAACCATCAATCCAGATATAAAGACTGCGATAATCGCATACATAATAATGTTCACAAAGCCTGCTCCAACGCCGCCGTATACTGTATTTAACATCATATTTACGAGTGGTACTAACCCGCCAATTGGTGTTAACGTATCATGCATCGTATTAACAGCACCTGTTTCCGCAGCTGTCGTTACTGTCGCATAAAGGGAAGAAAATACTGTTCCAAACCTCACTTCTTTTCCTTCTGCACTTCCTTGTACATGCTGGATACCCATGTCATTTAATATTGGATTTCCATGTAATTCAGATGTCGTAATTGTGATAAATCCTAGTAAAAACACCATGAATAGTGATACGAAAAGGATACGACCTTGCTTTTTATTTCCTACCATTCGTCCGTACGTAAACGGAAGTGCAGTTGGCAATAACATCATAAGCATCATTTGCAAAATATTACTCATCTGCCCTGGATTTTCGAAAGGATGAGTAGAGTTTGCTCCGAAAAATCCACCACCGTTATTTCCAAGTTCCTTAATGGACACGAATGATGCAACTGGTCCGCGTAATATACTCTGCTTTGCCCCATCGATTGTTTGTGCTGTAACGGCCCCGTCTAACGTTTGTGGTACACCAAGTGCGACAAAGACTAGTGCCGCAATAAATGCAATAGGAAGAAATACTCTCGTTAATGCTCTCGTAAAATCAACGAAAAAGTTACCGAGTTCTTTTCCAGCGAGCCCTCTTATAAACGCCATTACAAGTGCTAACGTCGTTGCCGGCGCTGCAAACATTAGGAATGTAATTCCGATTAATTGCGATAAATAAGATAAACCATTTTCACCGCTATAATGCTGTAAGTTTGTATCAGCCATAAAACTAATTGCTGTATTAAAAGCAAGCGTAGGCTCCATCCCTTCAATGTGTGCTGGATTTAATGGCAATACTCCTTGTAGTCTGAAAATGAAATATACGACAACAATCATAAATCCATTTAATAAAACTAATGACAATGCGTACTGTTTCCACGTTTGATTGTATTCTTTTACACCCGTAATTTTAAAAATAAGTTTTTCAAAAGGCCCAAATACTTTATCTAACTTTTTACTACCTTGAAAGGCTTTCTCTAAATAAATTCCTGTTGGCTTTGCCACAAGAATAAACAACAGCATTGTAATAACGACTGCGACCCAGATCATAATGAATGACTCCCCCTAATTAAAACTTTTCCGGATTTAGTAATGCATACACTAAGTACACCGTAATTGCTCCAACAATAACCGATAAGGCAATCGTCATGATTGCTTCCCTTCTTTCACAACTTTATCTGACCAACTTGCAAGACTTGCCATCGATGCGACTAATACAACAAAAATCCCGATCATTACAACATCTAACATAGCTATCCCTCTCTTTTGTAAAAAATTACCATTGGATAATCAAAAAAAGAACACTAAGCTCTACTTAGTGTTCGAAATGAACAACACAAAGTAAACCTCCTCTCTAAACGCTTACGAGGTTAGCTGTCGGATTCGGGCCTAAAGAGTAGCCCTACTTTCAAAACTGAAAGATTCACCCCAAGTGACGATGCACAAAATTGGTTCCCCCGCTCCATTTCTGGAACTCAGCGATTTTAGGTTTTTTTGGAAATTTTATGAATGATTTATGAGAGTAAATATACTCCTCTATATTTAACTTGTAAAGAGGCAAATTACCTAAAATAAGAAAATAAACACCTATTTAAACGCTTACATTAAGTGTTATTAATATTCTTTCACCTGTTTTCTCGTCTTTTCTTTCTTTTTCACAGAAATGACCTTTTAAATACGAAATAAAAAGAGCGAATGACATGAAGTGCATAGCTTGTTGCACTTAGCATTCGCTCTTTTTTTATTCACTATTTATTCTCCTCGTAAAAAAGCACGTAAATTTCTCCCACGAATATAAACTTGTGACAATTCTGCATGTAGCTGCTCATATTCGATAACATCTGTTTTTAAATATAAAGCATCTTTAGATGGCAATATGATATAGGGCCTTGGAAAAATAGGATCCAGTACCACCAATTCTTGAACTCGCTCTACCGATACCGCCCAACGATTCGCTATATCTCCTAGTAACAACACTTTCATCTTCTTTTCCCCCGCCCTATTCAAAAAATAAAAAAGTAATATTATCACAATTCGTAAACACGACAAATGTAGCTCCCATTGTTTCATAGAGCCTCGCTGGATATCGTTTATTCCTTGTAACAACAGTAATAGGTGCCTGAAAAGAAAAGCGAATGTGTTCTGTAAAGAAGCTAACGATTGGAAGCTCATCCCCTAGTAAAATCACCTTTTTAATACACTCACAAATACTAGTAAAATCCTGCTCCTTACTACAACTATACGTCCAATCAAATCCACAATCCCTAACTTCAGCCGCTATCTCTTCATTCGCTGTAAAAATAATTAACTCATGTTGAAATGCTACTAAATCTCTTAAACTACTTATCTTGCTTTCTTCTCCAACACAAATAAGTGTTAGTTCCATGTACCTCATCCTCCTTAGCATAAAAGAACTCAAACATAGATTGATATTCCCCTATACTAATCAGATCGATGAAGTGATGTATCCATCATGGCACCGTCCTCTCTCAAGACGCTTACGAAGTTAGCTGTCGGATTCGGACTTTGAGAGTAGCCCTACTTTCAAAATTGAAAGATTCACCCCTAGTGACACTGCACAAATTGGTTCCTCCGCTCCATATAATTGGACTCAGCGTATTACAAAAAATATATTCTGGCTGATATATTACTCTTGTATTCGGAAAAAGTAAACAGAAAAAAGCCAGTTATATAACTGACTTTTTTCTACTTATACATGTGCTTTATTCAATTTATATGCAAAATGATTCGTCGGTCCATGACCATTTCCAATATTCAACGGCTCTTCAATTGCTATACTAATAAATTGTTTTGCTTCTTGAACTGCCTCTTCAATTGAGTATCCTTTCGCAAGTCCTGCTGTAACTGCTGAAGCAAATGTACACCCGCTTCCATGCGTTTGCTTTGAAGGAATTCGTTCACTTCTAAATTCGATAAACTCTTCTCCATCAAAGAGTAAATCAACTACTTCATTACCTTGATATTCTGCATGTCCGCCCTTCATAAGTACATATTTCGCCCCTAATTCATGCAGTACTTTCGCAGCTTCCTTACTATCTTCAACATTATGAATCTCCATTCCAGTTAACACTTCTGCTTCGGGAACATTCGGCGTTATAACCGTTGCTACTGGTAATAAATATTCTTTTAATGCTTGCACTGCTTCTTGTTGTAATAATGATGCACCGCCCTTAGCAATCATAACAGGGTCTAATACAATATTATTCCAGCAAAACTTCTTTATATGTTCTGCTACAATTTGAATAATTTCGCTGCTAAATAACATTCCTAGTTTCACAGCATCTGGTGTTAAATCCATACCAATTGAATTCAACTGTTCCGTAATACCTTCTAATGGAACTGGATATACCCCTTGAACGCCAAGCGTGTTTTGAGCAGTAATTGCCGTAATAGCCGTCATCCCATACACACCAAGCTCTTGGAATGTTTTTAAATCTGCTTGAATGCCGGCACCGCCGCCACTATCAGACCCTGCAATTGTTAAAGCTTTATTTACTTTCATCCCACTCATCCTTTTCTATCCAAAATAGCGATGATAAATCGTCTTTGCTTCGCTTATATCTTTCGTTCCATGTACAAGTACACGACCATCTTTAAAAGCAACTAATCTCTTTTCTTCCACAGAAAATGATAATAAATATGGATTTACATTTAAATCATGCACACGATCATTCAGCAGCTCTTTATATCGTTCAAAATCTATTTCCTCTTTATGAGGTGGTCTAATTTGAACTGTATTTCTCCCGCATAACACTGCTGTTTTCGATGTATTATCTTTATTTAAATACGGATACAAGGCATTCTCTCCGCACGAAGGACAATTGTGCTTACGAAGCTTTTGCACATTCATACATGAATATTCATTCTTCCATACATCAAACGATACAAGTCCATCTCGAAGCGATTCGTAATCTTCTACTAACAGTTTAAGAGCTTCCGTTACTTGATGAGAAACGACGAGAGATACAGCAGGTGATATAATCCCCGCTGTATCACATGTCGCCCCGCCAAGCGGAATCGATTGTAATAAACAAGATAAACATGGCGTTTTACTAGGAAGAATTGTGTAAGAAAGGCCGTAACTCCCTACACATGCTCCGTAAATCCATGGAATAGAATGTTTTTGTGCTATATCATTCACAATGAAACGCGTTTCGAAATTATCAGTTGCATCAATCATTACATCAACGTTTGTAACGAGTTCTTCTAACTCCTCAGCTGTTACATCTTGAACGAGCGCTTCTACTCTTACTTCACTATTAATCTCTTCTAGACGCTTCTTCGCTGCTACAGCTTTCGGAAGATTATTTTTTACATCACTCTCTGCATACAATTGCTGCCTTTGTAAATTACTCCAATCGACATAATCTCGATCAACAATCGTTACTGTACCAACACCAGCTCTTACAAACATTTCTGCATTTGCACTACCTAATGCACCTGCGCCGATAATAAGCACATGCTTTTCCCTTATCTTTTGCTGTCCTTCTTCTCCAATTGGAGAAAATAGTTCTTGGCGAGAATATCGATTATTCAACTACGCTCATTCCTTCTAAAGGACTACTTGCCGTTGCACAACGCTTACGTCCAATACGACCTGCTTCAAATCCTAAACGGCCTGCCTCAATACTTAATTTCATTGCTTGTGCCATTTTAATAGGATCTTTTGCTCCTGATACAGCTGTATTTAATAACACGCCATCTGCTCCTAATTCCATCGCAAATGCCGCATCAGCCGGGCTACCAATACCAGCATCAACGATAACTGGTACTGTCGCTTGTTCAATAATGAAGCTCAAATTCAATGGATTTACAATACCAAGTCCTGATCCAATTGGAGATGCTCCTGGCATAATCGCATGCACGCCAAGTTCTTGTAATTTACGTGCTAATACAACATCATCAGATGTGTACGGAAGTACGATAAATCCTTCTTCTAGTAACATTTCAGATGCCTTTAACGTCTCTACTGGATCAGGTAATAACGTTCTATCATCACCAATAACTTCTACCTTTATCATGTCGCAAAGCCCTGAAGCTTTTGCTAATTTTGCAATACGAACAGCTTCTTCAGCATTTTTTGCTCCGGCAGTATTCGGTAATAACGTATATTTTTTCACATCAAGTTTCTCTAATAAATTAGGCTGCTTTGCATCAAATATATCCATACGACGTACTGCGAACGTTAAAACCTCAGCCTCAGATACATCAATTGCCTTTTGCTGCACATCAAAATCAGGGAATTTTCCTGTTCCTAATAAAAGTCTAGAATGAAATGAAAATGGTCCAATGTTTAACATAATCAACCGCCTCCTACGAAAGTTACAATCTCAATTTGGTCTCCATCAAAAACAGATGTATCTGTATGATCATCTTTTTGTAAAATATCTTTATTACGCTCTACTACAACAATTCTGTTATCTAACTCTAAATGTGTAAGTAGCTCAGCTACTGTTTTCACACTCTCTGGCACTTCAATTTGATTACCATTAATTTTTAAATTCAAACTTCCATCCCCTTTCTAAACTGTTTTAGAAAGCAATGAATCTAGCAAGTGATTCTCCTGCTTTCCTTCTATTAAATCAGCCATATATTGACCAGAAACAGGACTTAATAAAATACCGTTTCGATAATGGCCCGTGCAAGCATATAAACCTTTTATTTCTTCATGCTCTCCCATATAAGGAGCTTCATGATTCGATTGTGGTCTTAATCCTGCCCATGCACTTTCCCATTCAGCTTCTTTTAAAGCAGGCAATATTGTATACGCGCGCTCTAATATAGAAGTAATACTTTCTGGTTGCACAGTTTTATTGAACGTACGAGGCTTCATCGTTGCTCCAATTACGTAACGTCCGCCGCGCTTTGGTGCAATGTAAAATCTTTCTTGGAAAATAGGCGCCTTTAAAAGTGGTTTTCTACTTCTTACCGCTACTACTTCTCCTTTAACCGGATATGTACCCCATTCGCGGTGAAAATAACCTAGTAACTTCGTGCTCCATGAGCCACCTGCAATAACAACTTTCTCGCAAGTGATCATACCTTCGCTTGTCACAATTCCAGTCACTTTATTATTTTCAATACGAATATCAAACACTTCTGTCTGTTCATATATATCAGCACCCGAAAATGATGCGGAATGTGCGAATGCTTTCGTAAGCTCTGGTGCAATAACATGACCATCTTTTGGATAATATACAGCCCCTATAATTGACTCAGATAAATACGGCTCTTTCTCTCGTAAACGATCTCCCGCCAGAAAGTAAGAATCTTCACCGGTTTTCTGCTGCCAATCCATAATATGAAGAATTCTTTCCTTCTCCTCTTCATTTTGAGCAATGCGATAAATGCCTTTCTCTTCATACCCAATATCAATTCCTGTTTTTTCACGTAAAACTTCTGCAAGTTGTGGAAATATAGCACGGCTTTCTCTAGCAAGTTCAAATAGCGGGTCATACTCATCCCATTCTGCCTGCACCCCAAGTAAACCAGCGGCTGCTTTCGAGGCTTCAGATGCAATCTGTTGCTTCTCTACAATCGCTATTTTATGTCCTCTTTCTGCTAGAAAATGTGCAACTGAACTACCAATTACACCACCGCCAATTATCGCTACATCATACTTCTTACACATGTTTTTCCGCCCACTTTCTTATTGATTCCTTATAAGACTTCGCTTTGCTATACGGGTTACTACTACTTATAATCCCAGACATAACAGCAATACCACTGACGCCGTTAGCAAGAACATCTCCAGTGTTTTCCGGAGTGATTCCTCCAATTGCTGTAATCGGTATGGATAAACACTTTGCAATGTCTGAAATTTCTTCAAGCCCTCTCGCTGGCACACCTTTTTTACAATCTGTCGGAAATACATGACCATAAACGAGTGAATCCGCGCCATTCTTAAATGCATCAATCGCCTCTTCTAAAGAATGTACAGAATAACCGACATGCAAATAAGAAAACTTTTCTTTCACTGACCTTACATCTGCGCTTCGATATCCTAGCTGCACGCGCGGAATGTTTAATAAAATAGCAATATCAATTCGATCATTTATCACTATTTTTGATGCTGGAAAGCCTTTCTTCAAAAGACTTTCCACACCTTCATACAATTCCTTCGTGCTTTTCTCACGCTCACGAATATGCAAATAATCAATTTCACTTTCAATTTGCATCGCTACATTCACTAACTCTTCGAATGACATGTGACCATTTGAGATTACATGAAGCTCATTTTTCATATTCATTCGCCTACTTTAAAATGTTTTCGAATAACTCATCGGCCGGAACGATTTCTTTCGTCATTCCTTTATCTTTCAGCCATTTATTTTGTTTCTCCCATGACTCTTTTGAATCTGATAAAAATGGTTCATCCTTCGTTTCCATTTTCTCTAATAAAATTTTCATACTTTCTTTTTCAACTTCTGGTACAAGTGGGAAGTTTTCTTTTTCTTGATGATTTAATAAAATATTTAATGCTTCATCTGGTTTTTTCTTCATGAAATCATAACCTTTTTTCGTACCACGTAAGAAAGCTTGCAACGCTTCTTTATCTTTTTTCAACGTTTTATCACCTGTTACAAATACAAGCTCATGATAATTCGGTACACCGTAATCTGCTGGATTAAAGTATGCTGGTTCATGACCTTCATGACGCATAACAGGTACTTCATGGTTAATGTATGCCCCTGTTACCGCATCCACTTTTTTCGTAATTAATGCTGGTACTAAATCAAAACCAACATCGACTACTTTCACTGTATCTGGATTACCACCAGCTTCTTTTACCATCGTTTTTAAATACATCTCACTTAAAGGTGTTCCAGAATATCCAACTGTTTTACCCTCTAAATCTTTTGGCGATTGAATGCCTGCAGACTTCAGCGATACAACATGGTTTAATGGTGAACGTACGACGGCTCCAATTGACTTCACTGGAATTTGTTCATTTGCTTTTGCCATGACAACATCTGGCTGATAATATAAGCCCACTGTTACTTTTCCTGCAGCTGCTAACGTTAATGGGTCAGTCGGATTAGAAGGGAATTTAATATTTACCTTTACTCCTTCTTCTTTAAAGTAACCTTTTTCAATTGCCGCATAAATAAAGCTATGTACCGCATTTGGGTACCAATCAAGCATGACCGTTATTTCTTTCTCTTTTTTACTTTTTTCCGATGCTGAATTACTCGAACATCCAGCAATCATTGCAACTAATAATGTAAACACAAAGATGCGCTTTAAAAATTTCATGAATGCTTCCTCCAACTAATGAAATTTTTTTCTACTAACGAAATAAGTATGACGAAGAGAATAGCTAATAATGATAACAATACAATGGGTGCAAATACACCTGCCCCGTCTAACTGCGTCATCATTCTCTTACTGAAATATCCTAGCCCCGCTTGTGCACCGAGCCATTCACCAATTGCCGCCCCAATTACACTAAGCGGTACTGCAATTTTTAAAGCTGAGAAAAAATAAGGAAGAGCAGACGGCAATTTTAATTTAAGAAAAACATCTTTTTTCGTTGCCCCATACGTAACTAAAAGCTCTTCCCATTCTTTTTTCGTACTGCGCAGTCCATCATACGTATTAACCGCAATTGGGAAAAACGTAATTAAAACCGTAACAACAACCTTACTCCAAATCGTATATCCAAACCATAAAACAAATAGCGGAGCAAGCGCTGTAATAGGAATCGTTTGCGAGGCAACTAATAATGGATAAAATGCTCTCTCCATCCATGTACTCGCATTCATTAACATCGCTAGCCCTACCCCAAGTACGATAGAAATAGCCACCCCTATTAAAACGACATATAATGTTGCTGGCAAATGAACTGTAAATAATATGTCTTTTAGTTTCCATATCTTCATTACAATCGCAGACGGTGACGGTAAAATGTACATTTCATCTACAATTCTTGCGCCTACTTCCCAAAGAGCAAGTAAAATACTAGAAAGCGTAAGAGCAGGTAATAGCTCCTTCAACCGGTTCATCATACGAGTACCTGCCTTTGCAACATACTAAGAAGCTCATCTTTCAGCGCTAATACTTCTGGTTTATATAAATCTTTCCTTGTCCGATTATGATCAAGCGGTACAATCCTCTCGGTTAAAGTAGTTATCGGTTGCTGCTCTACTACTAAAATTCGATTAGAAAGAAACAATGCTTCTTCCACATCATGAGTGATAAATAAAATTGTTTTTTCCCACTCTTTCCATTGTTCAAACAACCATTCTTGCAAAGAGGCCTTCGTTAAAGCATCCAACGCACTAAACGGTTCATCTAACAGCAATATCTCCCCACCTGTTAATAAAGTTCGAATAAAGGATACACGTTGTCTCATACCACCAGATAAATCTTTCGGATATTTTGTCTCATACCCTTGTAAGCCAAATTTATGCAATAGTTCCTTCGCCTTTATTTGTGCTTCTTTCTTCTGTACACCTTGGCACTCTAACGGCAGGGCAGCATTCTCAATAATCGTTCTCCACGGCAAGAGCATATCTTTTTGGGGCATATATCCTACAGGATGGCTCTTTGTCTCTGTCAGCTCTATCTGTCCCGTACTTGCTTCTTCTAAACCTGTAATAAGGCGAAATAAAGTACTTTTCCCGCATCCACTCGGTCCGATAATGCTTACAAACTCTTTATCTTGTATAGAAGCATTTAATTCATTAATGATTGGCTTCTCCTCATAATGAAAAGAAACATTATGAAACTGTAGTATGTTCTTGCTCCTCAAATCCCCACATCTCCTTACGGTAGGACATATCCCAGAATAAATATTCAAATCGACTGGAATATAGGAAAATCTCCTCTAATCGATCTAGCTCTTTTTCAGACTTTCCAACTGCCATTTCATTTAATAAATCGATTAACCAAACACAAAGGTTGCCATATTCTTCAGAGCTATAGCCTTGAATCCACTCACCAAAGAACTCATGATCTCTTGCTCCAGGAATATCATTTAAACGCTTTCCAATCTCCCAGTAGCTCCACATACATGGAAGAAGTGCTGCTATTAATTCCGCAAGTGTGCCATTTTGAGATACAGACATCATGTAATTTGTATAAGCTAAATTTTTAGCAGATGGCTTTGCAGACTCTATCTCCTCTATAGAAATTCCAAGTCTTTTTGCATACTGTTTATGAATTGTCATTTCTCCATTTAATATCCCATCAATTTGTTCAGCAAATTTCCCCATAACTTGTGGATTTGTTGCCTTTACAACACCGATCGCATATAACTTTGCATAATCTAACAAGTATAAATAATCTTGAATAATATAATACTGAAACTTATCTTTTTCTAACGTACCATCCCCCATACCTACAACAAATGGATGATTATGACTCATCTCCCAAACTGGTTGTACAGTTTCTAATAATCTATCGCAAAATTTCATTTCTCTATCCCCTTTCAATTTATATATCTAAATAAAAAACCACTTCTAAATAAGAAGTGGTTACAGCAAATAAAATTATAATTTATTCGTTGCTCCACTTCCCTTCGCTAGTATTACCTAGATCAGGTCTGTAAGGGTTAAGGATTATTCCTCTCTCAGCACAACAAGCACCCCTAGTGGTTTCAATATGAAATTTTCAAATAAAAAAGCCCCGTTTCTATACGCAAAGAAACGGGGACTCATTGTTAGTGTCCGAATTGCTTCCCTACGCTAGCATAATCTAGATCAGGTAATAAAAAGGATCAAAGACTTAAGGCCTTACTCTCAGCTGGCAACACCAGCTCTCCTAGCAAACTATAAAATTATCACTGTCAGTATAACATCGTAATAAGACATCATCAACTGTTTTAATTTTCTCAATTGTCAACAAAATAACAAAACCATATAATACTTATATTCTATCTTAGAAATTATTATCCTAATGAATTGGATAAAAAGGAATCATTATCCTCAAAAAATTTATTTTTATATTGATTTCATATTACATTTATGTGAATACACCCACTATATTATATCTTTATACTATAATAAAATTACAACTATACAACTAGAGGAGGTCTCTATTATATGAATATGAAAGCTACTGCTTTAACAGCAACTACTGTCGCAATTGCTTCTTTACTTCCTTCTATGGGAGAAACAAATGTACAAACAGCCAACGCTGAACAATTATCTAATATGAAAACTGGATATGTCAAAGTCGATCAAGTAGCCTTACATACAAAAGATAACGCAAATAGCTCATCAATTGATACAATTCGCTTTAATACGAAAGTGAATATACTTGAAACAACTAATGGCTGGTATAAAGTATCTGTTAATAATAAAGTAGGTTACGTACAAAAAGATTCTATTCTACTAAAAAACAAACTTCAATCTAATAATCAATATATCGTCAATGCCAATGCATTAAACGTTCGTTCTGAACCTAATTTAGAATCTTCAATTTTAGATGTATTACCAAATGGGAAATTCGTTACTATTCAAGAAGAACAAGGTGAATGGTATAAAATTTTACATAATGGCAAAACAGGTTACGTACAAAAGGCATTCGTATCTAATGGTTCACAGCCTTTAGTAAAAGGCATCACAGTTCAAAATAATACGAAATACACAGTTGCAACACCTAAACTTAATGTGCGTAGCAACGCTAGTACAAGTAGTGCACTACTTGGTTCATTACAAAATGGTACACAATTACAAGTAGTGGAAACTGTAGGAACTTGGTATAAAATTCGTTTTGGCACAGGATACGGATACGTGGCAAAGCATTATGTAGTGCAAAATCAATCACAAGCTCAAACGGCTCAACCTACTTCCATTCCAGCCGTTTTCAAATTCCCTACTCAAGGAAAAATTAGCTCAACCTTTGATATGCGCTGGGAACAAATGCATTATGGTATAGATATCGCAGCTCAGGGTAATGTCTCTATCCAGGCGGCGGCTGCAGGTAAAGTCGTGAAATCATATTATTCAGCTAGCTATGGCAATGTTGTGTTCATCGCCCATCAAATAAACGGGAAATTATATACAACAGTCTATGCTCACATGAAAGATCGCACTGTACAAGCTGGTGATCAAGTACAAGCTGGACAATTAGTAGGTCATATGGGAAACACAGGTCATTCATACGGGCAACATCTTCATTTTGAATTACACAATGGAGAATGGAATTTTGAAAAAACAAATGCAGTAAACCCACTGCCATATTTAGTTAGGTAAATTGTATGCCACGCAATATCAATATACCTCTCTTAATTGAATACTTAGCCTTTTTAGGCTTAATCTGTTGCTTAGTAATTTATAATACAAATACTGTATTTTTATCTATTATCATTGCTTTTGTTGCTTTAGAAATTATGATGGAAGCTTTTCAAGTTCAACTAAAACAAAAAATTGCCCATATTTATAATGCCATCTTTCTATTAAGTGCTTTAATAACAAATATTATTAGTAATGGTTTTTATTTATCTACCGTATTTCCCGTATTTTTTATGGCTGTTTTATTATTCATAGCTAGATACATTCATGTCCCTAATAACAAAAAACACGAACAAGAAGCTTAGAAAGAGGAGACACTGTGTACCAATCTTTCAAAGATAATCCGATAAAATATATATTGAATTTATACAAAAAAACAAATACTTTTTTTGGTATACAAGGAAGCTATACGGCACAATTTCTCCTTTATGGAATGTTATTTCTCGTCTTAATTACATTCTCCTTGCTTTACTAATAAAAAAGGATCTCACAATTGAGATCCTTTTAATTTATATAGAAAATGCTCTTTATCCGCAAGCATATTTTTCATAAATAAAGCTAAGATTATATTTTTTCTCTAAGCTCATTCTTTGTTCATCATCACACCAATAGAACAGAATATCATGAATCGTTGCATAACGCTTATTTTTAAGAAACAGTTTAAAGAAAGATGGTAAACAGTCATGTAATTGTATAAATATATAATTGCGTAATATTTCTTCTTTATATTTAATGCCCTTACAAATATACAATAATTCTTCACAATAATATGCATGTTGTGGAACTTGGATCATTTCAAAAAATGGCACATATGATAATAACTTTCCAATAAAATGATCATATCGATCCATTATCCCTATCGTCATATGCTCCATCATATCTTTCATTACATATAAATAATCATCTACATGAGTAGTCTTGAGTGGGTCTAATCGATCTGAAATTTGAGAAAGTACAGCCCTTTGGCAAGCTAACACCGCTTGACTAGGTCCATAATATGATAGAAAGTCTGTACACTTACGATACTTTCGTAATAAATCATATGTATATAAGTCATAAACAAAAGTATTACAATACATCGCTAAACTCATCATATCACTATTTAATTGCTCTTTTGATAGTGACTTAGCTCTCTTACACATATAAAAAAATGTAAATTCTAATACTTCTTTATGGGATAATAAATGTTTACAGTCTTTTATACATTTCTCATTAAATTTAACTCTATCCCAAATTTCTACATCCCCATCAGTTAATTCACCAATACGATATTTAATTATTAAATAGTTTAAAGCAACCGCCTGCGTCAAAAGATCCCACGTTTCATATTCCAATGAAGTATGAACAAACTCAGCTAGCCCTTGAGTTACCATAAAAGTATTCGCTTCTTCATACCAACCAATTTCTTGGCATAAGCGAAGAATACGTACTAAAGTTGGAATTTCGTCTTTATGAAATTGCGGTAAATTCTTTGCTTTATTCATTCCATATACGATAAATGCCGCTAAATTTTCTTCTTTATAAAATTCTTTTTCTTTCCACACTAATATAGTTCGCTCTTTCCCTTCACCTTTTGGATGACAAGGTACAAGCAAAGAAAATAATTCAGCGAAATTATTTGGTTCTATATATGTATCTGTAACCAAATTCCAATTTGGATCGCGCTGTACAGCCTTCATATAATTCCCCTTCCCTTTTGTCTACATAGGAAATATTAATCCATTATTACATCATTAACAATAAATATTGTTATATTCGAAATCAATCATAATACTTATATCTATCAGTATATCATTTTTTCTCTTATTTATAATTAGGAATGACAAATTTAAATAAACTGTCGAAATTACTCACTGTATACTTATTATATAATGGCTCAGATACATCATGCTAACATATTAGCTTAACCCTATATACTAGAATAATGTATCTGATTTTTATACGTAACGTATTCCACTAACTAAAGTCTCACTTCATTCCGTATGCTCTGATATTTCACTTAAAGCAAATCCCGCTTGATCATCTGCCGATTCTTTTATAGCTAAATCTCCTAGTGCTAACATCCCAACGAGTTGACCACTCTCAACTACTGGCAATCGTCTAATTTGATACTGCGCCATTAACTCTGTAGCCTTTTCAATAGAATCATCTGGAGAAACTGAAACAATGTTTGTTGTCATTACATTTGTAATTTTATTAGATCCAGGATGTTTTTCAGCAATCCCTCGAACAACTAAATCTCGGTCCGTAACAAGACCAACAACTTGTTCATTTTCAACAACCGGGATCAATCCAATCGATTCTTCTTTCATCTTCACAGCAGCTTCATATACATTGTCTAACGGTGTACACTGTACAATATGAGTGCTCATCAAGTCTCTCACTCGTGTCATTTGTATCTCCTCCTTTTTATACATACCATAGCTTTTCCTAAATCCCTTTATTTATTTCAGGAAAATCAGTTGATAAAGGAGAATGAACGCACAATAAAAAAGAGTCAGCATATTGCTGACTCTTTTTTTATGACCCGTACGGGATTCGAACCCGTGTTACCGCCGTGAAAGGGCGGTGTCTTAACCACTTGACCAACGGGCCATGGCTCCGCAGGTAGGACTCGAACCTACGACCGATCGGTTAACAGCCGATAGCTCTACCACTGAGCTACTGCGGAATAATATATGGTGGGCCTAAATGGACTCGAACCATCGACCTCACGCTTATCAGGCGTGCGCTCTAACCAGCTGAGCTATAGGCCCATATACTTTACAGGGGCAGTAGGAATCGAACCCACACTGGAGGTTTTGGAGACCTCAGTTCTACCTTTAAACTATGCCCCTAAAGGATGCCGACTAGAGGACTTGAACCCCCAACCTACTGATTACAAGTCAGTTGCTCTACCAATTGAGCTAAGTCGGCATAAAAAAATGGTGGCTCGGGACGGAATCGAACCGCCGACACGAGGATTTTCAGTCCTCTGCTCTACCGACTGAGCTACCGAGCCAAACATAAATGGCGGTCCCGACCGGGGTCGAACCGGCGATCTCCTGCGTGACAGGCAGGCATGTTAACCACTACACCACGGGACCATTTGGTTGCGGGGACAGGATTTGAACCTGCGACCTTCGGGTTATGAGCCCGACGAGCTACCGTGCTGCTCCACCCCGCGATGATAAAATATTTACTTTAGAAAAAATGGAGGAGGTAGAGGGATTCGAACCCCCGCGCGACTCTCGCCGCCTGTCGGTTTTCAAGACCGATCCCTTCAGCCGAACTTGGGTATACCTCCATGAAGGAAAAAATATTTTATTATTTATGTCTAAACCATTTTAAAAGAAAATGGAGGAGGTAGAGGGATTCGAACCCCCGCGCGATTCTCACCGCCTGTCGGTTTTCAAGACCGATCCCTTCAGCCGAACTTGGGTATACCTCCGAGACATATAATAAATAAAGTGGAGCCTAGCGGGATCGAACCGCTGACCTCCTGCGTGCAAGGCAGGCGCTCTCCCAGCTGAGCTAAGGCCCCATGTTTTTGGGAATATCGGGAAGACAGGATTTGAACCTGCGACCCCCTGGTCCCAAACCAGGTGCTCTACCAAGCTGAGCCACTTCCCGTTATTAAAAGCGCGCCCGAGAGGAGTCGAACCCCTAACCTCTTGATCCGTAGTCAAACGCTCTATCCAATTGAGCTACGGGCGCATA